>PNAZ01000151.1 GCA_003169655.1 Chloroflexota bacterium | reverse complement strand
TGCCAGTGCCGAATGACCCGATCGAGGACGGCGATCGCGTGTTCGGTGATCGAGCCGCCACCGGCGACGTGGGCGCTGCGCGATCCGTGCCGTGGTGACCTCAGTAGTTGGCGGAGTCGGCGGCGCGACATGCTCCTTGTCGGTGAGCCCGACCGCCAGCGCACCGAACCGCAGACTCGACCCGATGCGCTCGGTCCATTCGGCCTGGCGGTCGGGAAACAGCGCCGGATGACCACCGAGGTAGCGCCGCTCGACCGTCGCTCGAGCCTCTGCGGCGGCCAGGAGTTCATCGACTCGCCCGACGATCATGTCCCGCAGCTCGACGAGACTCGGCAAATAGCGCGGGTCTCGCTTGGCACTGTGCTGGTCGGTCGTCAGAAGGAGGCCCAGCCGAGCCCCGAACAACCCCTCGAGCAGGAGCTGTCGATCAAGTAGGTCGCAGGCGACGGTGATGATCCGCAGGACCAGGCGGAACCGGGCCACGGTCTCGCTGACCGCCGTGTCGATCGCCTTGCTCCGCTTGTCGGCCCGCTGGCCCTTTGCTTGGGTCCGGGCGCCATCGGCCGCCGCCCGGGCGAGTTTGTCCAGGGGCGGCACCGGGTTGGCTTCGGCGAGCGTCGAGCGAACGGCGGCCTCGAGGCTGCCATAGCCGTGCGCCTCCTCGAGCCAGGCGACGACGAGCTCGGTCGGGGTGAGCGCTGCCTCAACCGCTGCCAGGCGGCGCTCGGCGGTCACGGCAGGCCGAGGGGTTCCGTCGGTTGTGTATCCGCTCGGCCGGCTACGGCTGCCTCCAAGGCCGCCAGTCTTTCGGCGAACTCGCCCGTCTCGAGCAGCTTCGCCGCTGTCGCGATGAAGGCACCGACGGCCTTGTTCCGGTTGATCGAGTTCTCCAGAACGAGGGTCTCGATCGTGATTGTCTCCAGCAGCCCCAGGAGGTCCTCGATCGTGCGCAGGCCGCTCTTCCGCGGAGTCGCGCCAGGAGCCATCGAGGCTGACGCCATAGGGGGGATCCGTCGCCAGGAGGGTTGGAGTCGCACCGCCAAGCAGTCGCGCCACGGCCGCGGGATCCGTCGCATCGCCGCAGAGCAGGCGATGGGCCCCGAGTTGCCACAGGTTGCCTGGATGGACGTAGCAATCGGCCGGCTCCGGCAGGTCGGGCACGTCGTCGGCATCGACCAGCCCGCGCCGGAGGGTTTCCAGATCGTTCTCCCGGGCGAGGTCATCGAGCAAGGCTCGCAAGGCAGCGTCACCCGGGTCCAACCCCTCGAGGAGCTCGGCCAGTTTCGTCGCCTCGGCCTCGGCCATCGCTGCCAATGGGTCAAGGCTTGCCAGGACAAGTCGTTCCTCGTCTTCCGAGAGCTCGACATAGGTGATCGGGACGCTCGGCTCGTTGCGGGCAAAGGCGAGCTCGATCCGCAGGTGACCATCCACGACATGGCCTGTGGTCTGGTTGACGGTCACCTCGGCGACCCAGCCGACTTCGGCCAGGGCACCAGAAAGTGCGGCCTGCTGGTCGGACGGGTGCGTCCGCCAGTTGCGCGGGTTCGGCACGAGGTCGGTGGGTGCCGCTTCCCCGTAGCCGACGATCCGGCTGTGCCACGGCGGAGGAGCTTGGACCTTGCTCACGCCGTGCGGTCGACCGTTACTTCTCGGCGCGGCGTTCGGTTGACCAACAGGAAGCCCGCAGGTCGCTGAGTTAAGGAGGCGCTATCCCTCTCGCCCCGACCAGAACATCCGTTCTATGGTTTCATGCTCACGGGGGCCCAGACGGGTCCTTGAGCGGCTCCGCGATGTCGCACCGACGTACCTCAATGTCCCTGGATCAGTCCCGCTTGAAAGGCCGATGCCTCAGGCAGCCAATCGTTCGTAGACCGCGATGTGCCAGAACCGCTGATGGTCGCGATGACGCAGCCGGAAGCCGGCGCTGTCCAGGCGCTTCTCGATCAGGTCGAGGTCATGGACGTAGCCGGGACATGGTCGGCCACGGAACGTGTTCCAGACGTCGTCGATCCACCAGTCAAGCCGGGCGATCGCGCCGCGCCAGCCGCGCGAGGTCGGTACGGTGAATGCGTAGATCTCCCGCGCTGCCGGGAGCGTGTTCGCCAGCAGCTGTTCCACGTCCGGATAGCAGCAAATGACCCGATCGAGGATGACCCAGTCGTGTCGTTCGAGCGGGACCCGCGCGGCGTCGCCGACCGAGAAGTCTGCCCACTCGGAGAGTTGTGAGTGCTCGAACCGGTCGCGTGCCGCATCGATCGCAGCTGACGAGAGATCCACGCCCGTCGCGGCCGCGGCGCCCGCCTGCACCAATCCGAGGAGCAGACCCCCGCGCCCGCAACCAGGTTCGAGCACCGTCTTGCCCGTAGGGTCGAGCGACATTAGGGCGTCGCTGAGACGCTGCGAGACGGCGATCAGGCCGGTCTCCCAGCCATCGTCCGAGCGCTCGGACGCCTTGGCGTCGAAGTGTCGGGCGATCCGAGCGTCAGCCGGACACTCGCAACCGCGCTCGTCGGGATCAGGCGCTAGATCCATCGCATCGCCTTCCTCTTCTCACCTCCAGGCGCGGAGTGGTGAGACGTCGGGTCAGCCAAGGCGGCCCGTAGCCATGCCATCATCCCATCATGACCGGCGCTTGGCGTGCAGATAGGCGCCATAATCCGTACGTGAAGACGATCGGGCCCCGAGTCGACAAGCCTGGCCCAAGCCGCCGCCGCCTCACGCGTCCCGAAGCCCAGGCGCTCACCCGGCGGCGCCTGTTGGAGGCCGCCGCCGAGGTGTTCGGTGAGAAGGGGTTTCGCGCAGCATCGCTCAGCGATGTCGCGGACCGTGCCGGGTACACGATCGGTGCGGTCTACTCGAACTTCGCGAGCAAGGACGAGGTGTTCCACGCGCTCATGCGCGAGCGACTGCGGATGGCCGAGGAGGGACTCGCCGTCGCATTCCGCGAGGACGAGCCCAGCTTCGGTGCATCGGCGGCCTCCGTCGAAGATCGAATCGACCGAGAGCTCGATCGGATGGCCGCCGCGGAGGACGCCGTCCCACCTCGATGGTGGCGGCTGCTTTATGAGTACCGGACGTACGCGCTGACGGCTCCAGCTGCCTGGGCGGAGCTGAGCGACGCGGACCGCCGCTGCCGCGAGATCATCGCACGACACATCGAGCGTTTCGCGGCCACCGTCGGTCTCATCCTGCCCATGTCCGCCATGGAATGTGCCGAGCTGAGCGTGGCGCTGACTGATGGACTTCGGGCGGCCTACGCCGATGGCCGGAGCACGATCACCTCGGGAGAGGGGCTCCGACGGGTCGTCGGGGCGTTGCTCGCGACGTCCGCTCGCGTCGACCCGGCCTGACCGCCGCAACCAAGTCCGCCGTTCAGGCTGACGTCACCGCGTGGCGAATGTGGTCACCGTCTGGCCGACCCCATGCGCCGGTCTCGGCGAGGATCTCGGCGAAGCGACGCGGGTGGGCAAGGTGCGGGAAGTGACCACTGTGCGGCCACACCTTTGTTCGGACCTCGGGCATGTTCGTCCGAAGCCAAGCGACATCCTCGGGCGACGGATCCTCGCCCACGACGGCCACGAAGGGCACGCCTGACTCCCTGATCGCGCCAGCCACTCCGACCATCCATGCCTCTAGCTCGGGAGGGGTCCGCTCGAACAGGTCCTGCCAGTAGCCGAGCACGATCTCCTGCCGGGGCTGGCTCGTCGCCAGGACGAAGTCCCGGACGTCGGGAGCAACCTGCTCGGTCCGGAACACGCTGGCGGTGATTCGGGCCCACGCATCGTCGAAGCCAGGGCCCCGAAGCACGGGCTCGAGGGACTGCGCCATTCCTGCAAAATCGGCGACTCGCAAGGCTCCCTCGACAGCAACCACGCCGCGGGTCGGGTATCGCGCCGCGTAGATGCTGACGGTCGCGGCGCTGACCGAATGCCCGACGACTACCGGGTCTTCCAGGCGTGCCTCCATGACCGCAGCATGGACGCGCTCGACGATCGCTTCCATCAAGTGCGACGGTGCATCCGGAGAGTCACCGTGCCCTGGGAGATCGAAGGCAAGCGCCCGCCTCCCGGGATCGAGCGTCTCTAGCTCGGCCAGCGCAGAGCGCCACATCCGACGATCGAACGTCAACCCGTGGAGTAGAACGAGCGGCGGGCGGTCATCGGATCGGCCGAGGTCGTCGGCCGCGAGGCCGGCGTAGACAGCAGACGGAAACTGGACGAGGTGCTGCATCTGTATAGCCTCAGATATCGGGATAACATCAGCTATCACAGAATGCCACGCGCCATACGGAGGCGCAACCCTGATGCTTCAGTTCCGATTCCCGGAGTCACACGGCCGAAGTTGCGCACCCAGCGCTCGGTGCCCGTGACTTCGATCTCAAGGGGCAGCGAGGCCGGGACATTAAGGTGCCTAAAGGTGGCTTGTCTCCTCTCGCCCCGACCACTTACGAGTATTCCGACCTCCGCCGGGAGCGCTGCTCCGAGACCGTGTCGGACGGCGTGCGCGCTGAGGTAGACGGTCGCTTCGGTGATCCCCAGAACGTCGATCCGGTCGAATAGGGCGCTCGCCAGGAGCTGGCGACCAGACCCTCCCTCAGCCTTCCGCCACGTCTCGGGCAGGTCTTGGACATAGCGAACCGCGACATCGGCGGGGATGTCGTCCGGCCGCTCCCGGGTCGCGGCAGTCGCTTGTTCCTGGTCGAGGCGCGCCATGGACTGTTCGAGCCGCGAAGCGTCACGGTCTCGCAGGTAATGGCCCATCGCCCGCTCACGTTCACGAGCGATGCGATCGAGGACCGAACGATCGGGAGCCGACGGGAAAGGCCGCTGGTCATTGGGCCAATGTGCGCCACCCGTGCCGAAGCACGATTTGCGGCGTCGCCTCAGACGGTGCACCGTGGGACGGTGGAACGTCTCGGGACGATCTCTCGCGCGACCTTCTTCGCGCGGTTGACCGCGATCGGAGCCGCGGTACTCCTGGTGGCCGCATGCGGGGCCCCGGGCACGGCGAGCCAGGAGGCCCTGACGAGCCCAAGCGCGGCCGCCACGGTTGCCATGACTCCCGTTGCGGTCACCTCGGCGCCGACTCTGTCGCCCACCCCGGCGGTCGTCAAGATCACGCCGATTCCCGGCGCGGCCGATAGCGGCGTCGTCGTCAAGTTAGCGACGAACGGCTTTGCCTGGTCGCTAAAAGACATCGATGCCCCAGCCAAGAAGGTCTGGCACATCCATATCGTGCGGACTGGGGGAAACTACCCTCCCAACAACTTCACGCTGGCATCCGGGCCAACGAGCGCGGAATGGATCTTTCACAGCCCGAATCTCTCGCTCGGCGCGTTCACCTTCGATATCCCCGCGCTTCCGGCGGGCAGCTATGTGTTCTACTGCACGATCGATCCGTCCTCGATGCACGGAACAGTGACGATCCGGTGACGATCGCCGCTGCGGGAAGCCGGCCCGGCTAACGGAAGAACAACCTCGTCCCTTGGTTTGAAGCGGCTGATGCCCCGGCCGACCGCCTCGAGCACCCTGGTTGAGCGAGGCTGCTCGGACGCGCACCAGGACCTCGCCGTCCCTGGCGACTGGTTTGGCAATCTCCTCGAGCGCGAGGACCTCGGGCGAGCCGTAGCGGTCCCGGACGAACGCCTTCATCGTGTTCTCGATCGCTCGTGTCCTCCGCGGCTTCTCAATTGAGGCTGAATGGTGGGTAGCGGTCGGTGACGAGCAGGAAAGCATAGGCGTCCACGCGCAGGCTCCATCGACCGACGCCCACGACGAAATCGAAGAGTGCCCGTGGATAGCGGCCCGCGGCGAGGATGGCAAACCAGGCCACGATGATCGCAACGATCGCCGCCAGCCACAGGACGATGAGCACGATGTAGTGGGGGATCGCGAGCAACCACTTCACGAGCGGCAACCAGCGGTTGAGATCGCGCTCGACATCGGGGTAGTCGATCTCGAGGTGGACCGACTGTTCCTCGACCGTCGATGGGTATCGATCGGTCAGCAAGGCCAGGTAGGCGCCGACTCGAGCTCCAAACCGGGTCAGCTCCCGGGCGAAGTCGAACCACCAGCGAGGATATCGCTGGCGGAAGACGATCATCAGCACCGTCGCGAACCAGAGCCCGCCCGAGAGCAGGCTCGAGATGATCGCGATCGGGATGATCCAGATCAATCGGAGCAGTGTCGTCGCCCGGTCGAGCTGCTCGGGGTAGTCAATGTCGAGTCGGGCAGGATACGGGGCTTGAAGGGTGTTCATCGCTCGATCCTTCAGGCAATCGTGGGGCGCATAGTGAGAACGACGGTGCCTCGGGCGTGCCCTTCGGCGACATGCCTCATCGCCTCGGCGGTCCGGCTCAATGGGTAGGTTCCGTCGATCACCGGAGTCACCTTGCCGGCCTCGATGAGCTCAGTGAGGGCGAGCAGATCGGCGCGGTTCTGGAACTTGACTGACGGGCCCAGCTGCTGGCGGACGAACTTCGCGATGAGCGCCACCTTGATGACGCCACCGATCGACCCGATCCAGCGACCGCTCGAGTGCCCGCCGCCGTTCGGCTGGAGCACCCCGTTGGGGGAAAGGGCGTGCCGCGTGTCGGCCAACGAGTGGTTCGCCACGTTGTCCAGGATGAAGTCGTAGTGTGGCTCGCCCTTCGTGAAGTCCTCCTTCGTGTAGTCGACGACATGGTCGGCGCCGATCGAGCGGACCATCTCGACGTTGCCGGTGCTGCAGACACCCGTCACCTCGGCGCCGAATGCCTTGGCGATCTGCACGGCGAACGGTCCGACGCCCCCGGACGCACCGTTGATCAGGACCTTCTGGCCCGGCTGGAGCTTGCCCTGATCGCGCAGGAGCTGGAGCGCGGTCGTGGCCGACACCCCGACCGCGGCTGCCTGCTCGAAGCTCAGGTTCGCTGGCTTGGGCACGAAGTGGTCCGCGCTCACGCAGACATAATCGGCGAATCCGCCCGTGCACCAGCCGAAGACCGCATCGCCTACTCGGAGCGCTGTGACGCCCGTGCCGACCGCCTCGACCGTGCCCGCGACATCCGTCCCGGGAACCGCGTTCTTCGGCTTGCCGAGCCCGGTTGCCAGGCGTAGGAAGTAGGGCCGGCCGGCCATGATGATCGCGTCCCCGACATGGATGGACGCCGCATGCACCCGGACCAGGACCTCGCCCTTCGCGGCCACTGGCTTCGGGATGTCGCGGAGTTCGAGGACCTGGGCTGCGGCGCCGTAGCGGGACTGCACGATCGCCTGCATCGTCGTCGCGGCCGCCAGGGCCGTGGGTCGCCCAATGGCGGTCCTGCGCTCAACCTGATCGATCGATTCCATCACTGATCTCCTTCACCCTTACGATGTAAACCTGACGCCGTAAAACATACGATGTATAGTGGGCCTTGTCAACCGCCAACCGCAGGGCGATCTCGGGAGAGGAGACTCATGGCGACACGGACCGCCGGGCGACCGCGGCGACGCATTCCGCTCAACCGCGAGCGAGTCCTGCAGACGGCAATCGAACTGGCCGACCAGGGCGGGCTCGAGGCGCTCAGCATGCGCAAGCTCGGCCAGGAGCTGGGCGTCGAGGCCATGGCCCTCTACCACCACCTGGCCAATAAGGACGACCTCGTCGATGCGATGGTCGACATCGTCTTTGGCGAGGTCGAGCTCCCGTCAGTCGGACCCGACTGGATGACCGCCATGCGCCGGCGAGCGGTCTCCCTGCGCGATGCCCTGGGCCGCCACCGCTGGGCGATCGGGCTGATGGAGTCGCGACGGCACCCCGGACCAGCCGGCCTCCGCCACCACGACGCCGTGATCGGCAGTCTGCGGTCGGCGGGCTTCGACCTGGCGATGGCCGCCCACGCCTACTCGGTCCTCGACAGCTACATCTATGGCTTCGCGCTGACGAAGATGAACTTACCGTTCGAGACGAGCGAGGAGGTGGCGGAGGTGGCCCAGACGATGCTCGCGCCGTTCGACCCGGCTGAATACCCGAATCTGATGCTGTTCATCACCGAGCACGCGATGCAACCGGGCTACGACTATGAGGATGAGTTCGAGTACGGCCTCGATGTCGTCCTCGACGGGCTTGCGCGAGCGCTGAACGCGCCTTGATCCGGCCGCCCGGCGACACGATGAGAACGTGGTAGCAATCCCGCGACGGTACTCTCACCCAAGCGGGGTGATCTCGTCGTCAAAGTCGCTGGTGATTGACCGCGTGCCTCAGCCCAAGCGTGCGACCGAGGTTCCAGCCGTGATCCTCGGGGCTCCCGACCCACCCCTCGGCGACGGTGTCGTCAGCTTGCGGCCACCGGACGAGCGGGACCTTCCGGCGATTGATTTCGGGCTCCACGACCCGGAGGTTGTCCGGTGGTTCGGCCACCCCGCGTCGTCGGCGGTCGAAGTTCTCGCGCTGAACCGCAAACGCTGGGCTGAGGGGTCACCCACGTTCTCAGTCTGCGAGCCGGACGGGACCTGCGTCGGGCACGTCTGGGTCAACATCCAGCCCGACGACGCGGCGACCGGATCTGTCGGCTATTGGTTGCTCGCGACAGCCCGGGGGCGAGGACTCGCCACGAGGTCGGTTCGGCTCATCTCGCAGTGGGCCTTCCGAGACCTTGGGCTCACGCGTCTTCGACTGTTCACCGAGCCGACGAACGAACCGTCGGAACGAGTCGCCGAGCGAAGCGGCTTCCAGCGGATCGGCATTCTTGCCGACCATGGCGAGATCGATGGTCGCTCAATCGATCATGTGCTCTACGAGCTGCGACGCGAACGCGCATGACCGCACTGGCCGTTGCGAAGGACGACCGAATGCAATTGCCGCACGCCCTCCACGATGGGTGGATCGTGCCGACGGTCGCGTCGCAGGCCCGATTTCGTAGAGGCTGAAGCAGATGAGGCTGACTGGTGGCGCTTAGGGCTGTCGCGGGAGGCGGCCAACGGGTAACGTCAGGAGCATCACACGCAGCGTGTCAGTGCCGCCGACGCGCACGAAACCCGCCTGCTCGTAGATGTGGAGTGCGACCGGGTTCAGGAGGTGGACGGACAGGCTGAGGCCTCGCACCCCATGGGACGACGAATCCTCAATGAGCGCCGTCAGGAGCCGCTTGCCGACGCCCTCTCCCCGATGCCCCGCCAGGACGGCGATGGAGATCTCCGGCACATCCTCCGCGACGAAGCCATACCCGGGTTCCGACGCCGGGAGCAGGCGGCACCAGGCCGCGCCGATCG
>PNAZ01000159.1 GCA_003169655.1 Chloroflexota bacterium | reverse complement strand
CGACCCGAGCGCTGCAGGCCCCGCCAATGCTCTTCGAGGGCGGGCACCTGCTCCGGGCCGCGGGCCACGGTCAGCGAGCCGCCCTTGGTGTAGTCGGCGTCGATTCCCTCACGGGCGATCACGACGCCGACGGCATCGACGGCACCGGCCACGGCCTCCTCGATCGCGCTCATCCCCTCCTGGCCGAACCGCCGGGCAAGCCGATCCGAGCTGGCATTGAGGCCCGAGGCGACCCAGCCCCCATTCCGGCCCGAAGCGCCGAACCCGGCGATCTCGCGCTCGAGCAGGGCCACCTTGAGCGACGGATCGCGGCGCAGGAGCTCATACGCCGTCCACAGTCCGGTGTAGCCGGCGCCCAGGATTGCCACGTCGACGTCGATGTCGCCGCGCAGCGCCGGCCGGGGCGTCAGGTCGTCGCGGGCGGTCTCCAGCCAGTAGCTCGTGGCCGAGTAGCCGAGCGGATCAGCGGGTCGTTCGGCCATCCCTCAGCGAGGATCCGGGACCGGTCCGGCAATCAGGAACGGATCGAACGACTCGGTCCGCTCGACGACGGCGTCGGCGCCCAGGCGGGGAACGCCCGGCCGATCGAGGGGCGATCCAAGGACCGAGCTCCAGCCATCGGCCGCGAGGCGCTCGAGGGTGGCGATCGCGGCCGCGACCGTCGCCCGGGCGTGCTCGAGGGCGATCCCGCGCGGATCGATCGGCCCGTACGTCGCGCCCACGTCCGTCGCGACATTGGCGATCGCCCGGGTCTCGACGACCGCCCGACCGGCATTGGCCGAGCTGGTTCGCCGGATGATCAGCCCGTCGCGATCGGCGAGCGGCAGTGCCGCCCCCAGGACCGCCCGCCAGCGGACGGCGGCATTCTCGGTCTCCGGCTCGTCAAAGACGAGCGGGTGGCCGGGCAGGGCGGCCCGTCGGAGGAGCACCTGGGCAATTCCCAGCGCACCCGAGTTGCGTTCCTCGACCAGCCACGGCGGGATCGCGCCGACGAAGATCCGCTTGACCGGGATCCCGTCGCGGCGAGCCAGCGCGGCGCCGAGGAGCTCGAGGGCGAGGGCCCGCCCGGAGAGCATGCCGGGACCCGACGGGGCGCCCTTCGCGAGGTCGGGGGCGACCACCAGCGGGCCCGCGCCGAGGACGAGGATCGAGCCGGAGCGGGCGATCAGGCGGTGGGCGTAGGCATGATCGGCGAGGGCCCGATCCGGATCGACGTTGCCGTCGACGACCTCGGCAATCGGATCGCCATCGACGATGTCGACCCGCTCGAAGGCCGCGACGACGGCCTGCTCGGGACCGGCCAGCGGCAGGGCCGAAGTCGCCAGGCGGGCGTAGCCCCGCCGTTCAGCCGCCGCCTCGTCGATCGCCTGGCGGACCTCGGCCAGGCCGCGCTGGCTGCCAGAGGGCGCCGGATCCGGGTCGCCCAGACCCGTCCTGCTGCGGGCCCGCCAGGGCATCAGGTCCATCCCCGCGTCGTGGAGCCGATCGGCCAGCTCGCGGCTGGCCGGCACCTCGACCCGGACCACGTCCACGCCGGCCGCGACGAAGAGGCCCGCTTCCCGCGCCCCCTCGCTAGATTCGGGCTCTTCGGTCGATGCCCCGACCCACGGCCGTGACGCGTCGCCGATCACGGCCAGCAGCTCGAGCCGGGCCGTCCGGTTGGCGTCGATCCGTTCGAAGGCCGAGGCGGCCAGTCCGGCGGCCCGGGCCTCGACGGCGGTCCGCCGGGCAAGATCGTTGAGGATCTCCGACTCGAGGCTGAGGTCGACCGCGCCGGAGGCTACGTCGAGGGCCAGGGCCTGGGCGCTCAGGTCGTACTCGACCATCGCCGCCACAAAGGGCAGGATGATCCCGGCGGCCAAGCGATCCGTGCGGCCGGCCATGTAGCGGTCGACCGCGGCCCCGGCCAGCGGCCGGCCGGCCCGGTCGACGCCGGTTACGCCGAGCAAGCGCAGGTTCGCCCGCTCCTGGCCGACCGTGGTGCAGATGCTCGCTCGAGCGCCCCAGGCGGCGGCGATCGTGTCGGCAAGCTCGACCAGGCGGTCGACCCGGGCGAGCGGCTGGTCGCTCATCGCGGCAGCAGCGGTTCGCCCAGCCGGCCGGCGGCGGCCAGCATTGCCAGCGTCCGATCGACGGGCAGGCCCTCCAGGCAATGGCCGTCGCGGCCGGTCACCGTGTCGGCCACGAACAGCGAGTCGACCACGGCCTCCTCGGTCGCCTCGACGACCGCGGCCAGGAACGGATCGATGTAGCCGTCATGAAGGTGAGTGGTGGTGACGAGCGGCCCGTCGCCCCGCCGTGAGCGGACCGCGGTGGAGATCGCCACGAAGATCTCGCCCGAGCCGTGGCCAGCGGTGGAACCGGCCCGGGCAAGGCCCAGGCCGGCGCGACGGGCCAGGCGGCTGAGCTGGCTGGGCAGGAGTGGTGCATCGGTGGCCACGACCACGATGCAGCTGCCCTGCTCATCGTCGTCCATCCCCGGCCAGCCATCGGCGACCAGGGCGGCGCCCACGGCGACCCCGTCGATCGTCAAGCGCTCGATCCGGCCGAAGTTGGTCAGGGTCAGGACGCCCAGGTTGAAGGTCGGCGATACGGCCGGTGGCGGGCCCCCCTGGACCGCGCTGAAGCGCGGCCGAACGAAGGCTGGGACCACCCGCGAAGCATTGCCGATGCCACCCTTGAGCTCGAAGCCGTGCATCCCCACGCCGGCCCCGACCACGCCACTGGCGGCAGGACCGGCCTCGGCGCCGCGGGCGCCGTCGAGGGCAGCCCGAACGTCGGCCGGCGCGACCTGCACGGTCCGCGCGGTGTTCAGGTAGCTGTCGTCGCATTCGGCCACGACCGGCATCAGCGCGTCATCGAGGCCAGCGCTCGGGATCCGCTCGACGAGGGCCTCGACCGCGGCGTCATAGACCCGTCCGATTGCCATCGAGGAGGTCAGGAAGATCGGCGTCTCGATCAGGCCCCACTCCCTGATCGAGGTGATCCCGATCATCTCGCCGGCGCCGTTGAGGACCGCCGCGCCGGCCGCGACCCGGTTCGTGAACAGCTCCGCCGGATCGAACGGGACGACGGCCGTCACCCCGGTCCGGGCGATCCCCCGGCCGGCCGGTAGCGGCGCCTCGTCGCGCCAGATCGAAGCATGCCCGACGGAGATCCCCGACACGTCGACGATCGAGTTCGTGGGACCGGGCGGCAGGAGCCCGATCCGGACGCCGAGCTCCCTCGGACGTGGGCGCGCCGGTGGGCCGCCGAAGGCGTGCTGGGCTTGGGCCGGCATCGTCACCTGCTCAGTATGCCGCCGGGCGACGGCGGCATACTGTCGGCGCGGGACGAATCCGGCCGATTCAGTCGACGATCCCGGCCAGGCGCAGGCCGGCCAGGAAGCCGCGAAACGCGATCAGCGGGTCGGCCGAGGCGAAGCGCACGGCCGTGTCGCCGAACCGCTCGGCGCCGGGCACGATCGCGGCAAAGTCGGCCTGGGCCGGGGACTGGTAGACGACCTCGATCGTGTATGGCGGCTCGAGGACCAGCGCTTGCATCTCGCCGGCAATCGCCCGGCGGACCGCCCGTTCGGCACCCGCCCGGACGGCCTCGCGCGCGGCGTTGGGGTGAACCGAGATCGCCGCGTTGCGGCCGAGGCCTTCCTTGACCACGACCCGCTCGGCCCACGGGAACCAGGCCACCGTCTCACCGGCCACCCGATCGTCGCCACAGACGAGGCCGACAGGGATCCCCCAGGCACCCAGGGCGATCGCGTTGATCCCGCTCTCGCCGACCGGCCGGCCGTTGAGGCTGGTCGAAACCGGCCGGCTGGAGTAGGTATGGGCGATCGTGCCCAGCGGATCGCCCGCCCGGGCGTGATAGCCGACGAACAGGGCGACCCCGAAGCCACGCTCGGGTCCCGCCCCGGCAACCATCGACCAGGCCTTCTGGCCCTGGACCAGGCGGGCGCGGGGGTCGACGTCGATCGGGGTCAGGTTGTGCATTGCGCCGTGGCTGTCGTTGACCACGACCTCGGTCGCCCCGCCCCGGAAGGCTCCATCGATCGCGGCATTCGCCTCGCCGACCATCAGGGCCACCGCGGCCGGGTACTCGACATCGCCCCGGTTGGTCGGCGCCGGGTGGCTGATCCCGGCGATCCCCTCCATATCCACGCTGATGTAGGCCTTCACGCTTCCTCCTTGGCGGGTCCGGTGCGGGCCGGGCTGCCGATCCAGACATGACCATCGGCGAACTGCTCGGCCTTCCAGATCGGGGCCCGGGCCTTCAGCTCGTCGATCGCGTAGCGGGCCGCCTCGAAGGCGGCATCTCGATGAGCGGCCAGGGCAACCACCGCCACGCTGACCTCGCCCAGCGGGACCGACCCCAGGCGATGGACGATCGCGATCCGGCCGACCCCGAAGCGGGTCTCGATCTCGTCCGCGATCGCGGCCAGGGTCCGCTCGGCCAGCACCTCGTGGGCCTCGTAGTCGAGCGCTTCGACCAGGCGGCCGGCGTGGCGGGCCGCTTCCGCCTCCTGGCCGGGGGCGGGAGTGCCGGCGGTCGCCCTGGTCCGCCCGACGAAGCCGCACAGGGCGCCGTCGCCATCGGTGGCCAGTCGCTGGCCGAGCTCGGCCAGCACCTCGAGGCCGAACGGCTCGGCGCGCAGCTCGATGATCCGGTTCGGTTGCCCGGCCCGTGCCTCAGGGGCGCTGCCGCCGCTGACCGGCGGGATGCAGGCCAGCTCGTCGCCGTCACCGAGGATCTCGGTCGGGTCGGCGTATGTGCCGTTGCGGGCAAAGCGGACGGCCGAGCGCCCCGAAGCCAGGACCGGATGCTGCTCGACGAGGGCCTGCCAGGCCACTTCGATCGAGGATCCAGCGGGCAGCTCGAGGTTCACCTGGCGTCGCCCGGCAAGCTCGCGCTGGACCGCGAACAGGCGGACCCGGACCTGGATCGACACGACCTGCCCGGCTCGGCTCAAGCGCGGACCGTGGCCACGAGCAGGCCGTCGCCCACCGGCAGGATCGTGGCGATGAGACCCGGATCGGCCAGGACCGCCGCGTTGAACGCCCGGAGCTCGGCCGCCCCGGACCTGGTCGAGGCGGGCTCCGAGACGGCGCCACTCCACAGGACGTTGTCGGCGACGATCAGGGCACCGGGCGCAAGGCGCGGACGGAGCGCGTCGAGATAGGCCTGGTACTCGTGCTTGAGGGCATCGATGAACAGGAGGTCGAACGGACCGGCCAGGGCCAGCTCGTCGGCGCCGGCGGCGAAGGCTTCGAGAGCGGGACGGTTGACCACCTCGATCTGCTCGTCGGCGATCCCCGCCTGGCGCCACCAGCCGCGAGCCTGGTCGGTCCGCGACCGGTCCGGATCGATCGTCACGATCGTGCCGCCCGGCGGCTGGGCAAGCGCCATCCAGAGGGTCGAGTAGCCAAAGGCGGTGCCGACCTCGACGATCCGCCGCCGGTTGGCGGCGAGCGCGGCCAGGACCCGGCCAGCGGCCCGGTCGAGGATCGGCACGCCGTCGGGAATCGCCGCCGCTTCGATCGCCAGCAGGGCCGGCTGGGGCGGCCGGCCGATCGACTCGGTGTAGTCGCGCTCCACCCGGCCGGGGAGGTAGCCGTCGGTCGTGCTCATGCGATCAACCGGGCCCCGAAATAGAGGCCGGCAGCCAGGATCGTGCCGGCCGCGATCGAGCCGACGTTGATGTACAGCAGGCCCGTCGCCGACTCCATCGATCGCGAGCGGGCGGTCTGGATTGCAGCCCAGGAGACGACCAGCGGGAAGACGAGGCCGACCAGCAGGCGCAGCCAGACGAACTGGGCCCATGGCCCGGTCAGCGGCGAGAACGGCCCACCGCCGCTGCCCGCACCGAGGAGCATCGACGCCGCGAACAGGAGGACCTGGGCGCCGACGAGCACGAACAGGAGCCGGCTGAGCAGGATCAGGGGCGCCTCGGGCAGCTTCGGCGTGACGAGGTACCAGTGGCCGAGGATCATCGCCACGAAGACGCCCCCGGTCGCGGCTGCCAGGAGGAGGTCCTGGCCGAAGGCCACGATCGTGCCCAGCGGTCCCCCGCCCCAGGCCATTGCTCCGGCGGCGATCGCACCGATCCCGGCCACGAGGCCGCCGACCGCGACGAGGGGGGCAATCGGGCGGCCCAGGACGAACGCGTAGACGAGGGCCAGGATCGCGAACGCGATCAGCGCGTCGTCGCGCGGGGTGGTCCAGGCCGGATCGATGGCCACCGTCGAGCCCGGCGCGGCGGCCGCCTGGACGAGGGCGCCGTCGCTGAGGTGGGCGAGCAGCCCGAAACCGGCCGCGCAGGCGGCACTGAAGCCCAGGAAGCCGCGCGTCGCCGAGGTCCGCGAGCGCATCAGGACGACCGCCCCAAAGGCACCTACGCCGAGCGCNNCATCGTCCGAGTGTACGATGGACCGGCGGAGGTACCTGATGGCGTTGAACAAGAACACGCAGATCACGTGGCACGGTCATGCCTGTGTTGAAGTCGTGACGCCTGGTGGCAAGACCGTCCTGTTCGATCCGTGGTTCGGCAACCCGCTCAGCGACAAGCCGTCAACCGCCGTCGAGCGCTGCGATGTCCTGCTCGTCACCCATGGCCACGGCGACCACCTCGGCGATGCCGTCTCCCTCGCCAGCCGCCTGCAGCCGGGGTGGCCGGCGATCCACGAGCTCAGCCTGTGGCTGGCCCGGCAGCTCCCCGGCGGCGCCGACCAGGTCACCGGCATGAACAAGGGCGGCAC
>PNAZ01000148.1 GCA_003169655.1 Chloroflexota bacterium | reverse complement strand
CCCGCTGGCGGCGGAGCGAGTCGCGGATCGGGACGAGCGCCCGGCGGGCGTAGAAGGCACCGCCGGCGATCGACAGGCCAAGCGCGCCGACTCCGCCGACGATCAGCACGATCAGCAACGACTGGAGCGCGCGGGCATCAGCCGTGCGGTCGGCGATCACCTGGATCACGTACGTCTCGCCGTTCCGGGTGACCGGCTCCGACACGAGCTGGATCGGCGTCCCGTCGATCGTCGTCTTGCGCACATCGGTGGTGCCCTTCCGGGCGGCGGCCACCGCGGCCATGTCAGGCAGCCCATCGAAGCGCGAGTTCTGGGGCCCGACCGATTCGTTGGCCGGGCCGATCACCATCGCCAGGGTGCCCGACGACGGGCCGCCGAAGACGATCCCGGTCTGGAGCTGGGGGCCGAGGCTGGCGTCCTGGCCGGGCGCCCGGCCGATGAAGCCGGCGATCTGGTCGGCCCGGTCCTGGAGCCGCTGCTGGGTGCTGCCGGACAACGATTGGTCGACCGACAGATAGATCGCCGCGCCGAGCACGACCAGGATCGCGAGCGTGATCCCGCCGCTCCACAGGATCAGGCGGCGCCAGGTCCCACGGAGCAACCGGGCATCGCCGGCAACGCCGACCGACCCGGTGCTGCTCACCCGGAGACCATCCGGTAGCCGACGCCGCGCTCGGTCCGAATCAAGGACCCGGCGGCCGCCCCGAGCTTCTCGCGCAGGCGGTGGACGTACGCCTCGACCGTGTTCGGGGTGACGGCCAGGCCGTATGGCCAGGCCGCATCGAGCAGGTTGTCGCGGGTCAGCAGGCGGCCCGGATTGCGCAGGAAGCACTCGAGCAGGGCGAACTCTCGGGGGCTAAGCGCGATCGGCGCACCGGCCACCGACACGGCCCGATCCGCCTCGTCGAGGACGATCGGCCCGTTGACCAGGTTGGGGCCCGAAGGCGAGCGATCGGCCCGCCGGGCAAGCGCCCGGAGGCGGGCAGCCAGCTCCTCGTAGGCGAACGGCTTGACGAGGTAGTCGTCGGCGCCCGCGTCGAGGCCGCGGACCCGATCCTCGATCGCGTCCCGGGCAGTCAGGATCATCACCGGCAGGTCCGACCCCCGCTTGCGCAGGTCGCGCAGGACGTCGAGCCCGGACCGGTCGGGCAGGCCCAGATCGAGGATGACCGCGTCCAGGGCGGCTTCTGACTCGAGCACCTCGGTCGCGTCGCGGGCGTCCGGAGCCAGCTCAACGACATGGCGATCGTCGCTGAGCAGGCGCCGGAGGAGGCGGCCGAGCCGCGGATCGTCCTCGACGACCAGGATGTGCATGGTCAGATGATGCGCGGGACGATGGTGGCCACTACTTCACGACCGTGATCGTGCCGACCGTCGCGTTGCCGAGGCCGCCGAAGCCACCGCTCGGCCGAGGCTGGCCGCTGGCCGTCGGGGCACCGCCGCCGGCACCCAGCGCGAGGCTGATGTCGACCGTCGCGCCCGGCGTGACGTCGGCGGCGGTGCCGGTCGTCGAATCCCGGTACGTCACCGTGCTGGCCAGGTTGAGCGTCTCGGTCGTCCCGTTCGCCAGCTTGATCTGGATCGAGCTGCCATCGATCGACACGACGGTGCCCGTGACGCTGACGCCGGCGGCGCCGCGGCCCGCACCGAAGCCACCGGCACCGCCAGCACCGCCGAAGCCGCCGGCGCCGCCCTCACCCGTGCCGGTTCCGCGGCCCGCGCCGCCGAAGCCACCGGCGTTGGTCGCCGCGGCCGCGGCAGGCGCTGAGACCCGGCCGACCGCAAAGGCCACACCGCCGATCGCGACGAGCGCGCCTACGAGGAGCAATGCCGTGCCGGTCGACGCCCGGTTCTTGGCGGTCGTCTTGGCGACGAGCGGAGCCGGGGCGAACGAGGTCGGCGGCGGCGCAAACGAGGTCGGCGGTGGCGCCAGTGGTGCCGGCGGGGCCGCCGGGATCGGGTTAGCCGGCGGAGCCGCCGGATCTGGTGTCCAGGTGGGTGGCGGGGTCGAGCCGGGGGTCGGGTTGTCCATGGTCATCGAGAGGACTCCTTTCGGATGGGGGCTGCGCCGAGGCGGCGCGGGTGATCCAGGTCGGTCATTCGTAGCGAAGGGCGACGATCGGGTCGAGGCGGGCGGCCTGGCGTGCCGGCCAGACTCCGAAGACGACTCCGACGAGGAGGCTGAACAGGACGGCGACCAGCGGCGTGACGGGGCTGAACACGAAGCCCCAGCCGGCGAGCGTGCCGATCAGGTACGAGACGGCGACGCCGAGGATGATCCCGAATACCCCGCCCAGGACTGACAGGACGAGCGCCTCGACCAGGAACTGGGCGAGGATGTCCCGGCCGCGGGCCCCGATCGCCTTGCGGATGCCGATCTCGCGGGTCCGCTCGCGTACCGAGACCAGCATGATGTTCATGATCCCGATCCCACCCACCAGGAGCGAGATCGAGGCGATCCCGGCCAGGAGCAGGGTGAGCAGGTCGCTGACCCCGCCGACGGTCGTCAGGAGCTGGGCCTGGTCGGCGATCGTGAAATCGTCGGTCCCGCCGATCGCGATGTTGTGGCGGGTCTCGAGCAGGGTCGTGATCTCGGCCTTGACCGCGTCGATCTGGTCGGCCGAGGCGACGCTGATCCCGATCGTCCGGACGTTGTCGCCGGGCACGAACTCGTCCTGCACGGTCGTATACGGGACAAGGATCTGGTCGTCCTGGCTGGTTGGACCGGTGCTGCCCTTGGCCTGCAGGATCCCGACGACCCGAAACGGCAGGCCGCCGATCGTGATCGTCGAGCCGATCGAGCCTGCCGTCAGGCCCAGGTCGTCGGCCGTCGTGGCACCCAGGACCGCCTCGTGGAGGTCCGCGTCGACCGCGGCGTCATTCAGCGTCGAGCCCTGCCACACGTCGAAGTTGCGGACCGTGGTGTAGCCACCGGTCGTGCCGATGATCGAGGTCGTCGTGTTCTCCGAGCCGGCCACGACGAACTGGCTGGTCGAGATCTCGGGCTCGACCGCGGAGACGCCCGCCAGGCCGGCGATCGCCTGGGCATCGGCGATCGTCAGCGTGTTCGCCGACCCGGCGGCGCCGCGGGTGAAGCCGGTCGTGGTCGCCCCGGGGTTGACGGTCAGCAGGTTCGTGCCGAGGCCCTGGAGTTGCTTGGTGATGCCACTCGTCGCGCCCTGGCCGACGGCCACCAGGGAGACGACCGAGGCGACCCCGATGATCACCCCGAGCATGGTCAGGGCGGCCCGGAGCCGGGATGAGCCCAGGCGCGACAGAGCGAGCCGGACGAGCTCCATCGCTCTCATGCGACGAGCCTGCCGTCCCGAACGTGGACCTGGCGGCTGGCCACCCTGGCGACATCCGCGTCATGGGTGATCATCACGATCGTCCGGCCGGCGGAGTTGAGCTCGTGGAGGATGTTCATGACGTCGGCCCCGGAAGTGCTGTCGAGGTTGCCGGTCGGCTCATCGGCNNAGACCGAGCCGCTCGAGGGCGACCTGGGCGCGGGCCAGGCGGTCCTTGCGCGAGACGCCCTGGTAGAGCAGCGGCGTCGCGACGTTCTCGAGGGCCGAGGTGCGCGGCAGCAGGTTGTAGGACTGGAAGACGAA
>PNAZ01000064.1 GCA_003169655.1 Chloroflexota bacterium | reverse complement strand
ACGATGTTGCAGACCATCCCGGTGTGCTCGGGGCCGTACTTGTCGTAGACATACTGGATCACCTCTTCCCGGCGCTCCGACGAGAAGTCGATGTCGACGTCCGGGTAAGTGGTCCGGCCCTCGTTGATGAACCGCTCGAAGAGCAGGTTGTGGCGGATCGGGTCGACCCGGGTGATGCCCAGGACGTAGGCCACGATCGAGTCCGCCGCGCTGCCCCGGCCCTGGGCGGGGATTCGCCGCTCGCGGGCGAAGCGCATCAGGTCCCAGCAGATCAGGAAGAACTCGGCCAGGCCGGTCCGCTCGATCACGGCCAGCTCGTGGGTGAGCTGGTTGAGGACGGCCGGGGTCAGCGGGTGGTAGCGCTTGCGAACCCCCTGGTGGCAGAGTTCGGCGAGCTGGCTGAAGGGCGTCTCCCCGGCTGGCACGTCGAAGCCCGGGAACCGGTAGCGCTCGAAGCCGAGGTCGACCGAGCAGGCGGCGGCGATCTCGCCGGCATTGGCCAGGCCCTCCGCCCAGGCCCGGGCGGTGCGTGGATCCGCCTCGGCCGTGGCCGGATCGGCCGGCGGCAGGCCGAGCAGCTCGGCCTCCGACTTGAGGTACGACTCGCCGTCCGGCCGGCGCAGGTCGGTCAGCGTCTCGAGCGTCCGGCCGTGGCGAATCGCGCTGACCACGTCATGCAGCTCGCGGCCCTCGGGCAGGGCGTAGTGGACGTCGTTGGTAACCACGGTCGGCAGGCCGAGCTCCTCGGCCAGGCGGGCGATCTCGGCGACGAGCCAGTCGTCATCAGGCAGGAGATGATGCTGGAGCTCGAGGACGAAACCGGCCGCAGCGGCTGCACCTCCAGGTCCGGTGCTGCGTTCCTGGCCCGTGCTTTGTCCCGCACCGCTTCCTCGGCCCGGGTCGCCTCGACCTGTGCCTCGACCTGTGCCTCGTCCTTGACTCGCGCCGCTGAACAACATCGCGTAACCCTCGGCGACCCGGCACGCGCCCTCGCGATCGCCCACTCGTAATCGCCGGGCGAGCTCCCCGTCACGACAGCCCGACAGGGCGATCAGCCCCTCGACGTGCTCGGCGAGCAGGGCCTGGGTGAACCGGGGCACGGCCTTCGTGCCGGCCAGGTTGGCCCGGCTGATCAGGCGGCACAGGCTTCGATAGCCGGTCCCGTCGCGGGCGAGCAGGACGAGGTGCGGTCCGCGCGACCCGGCGCCGATCCCCCGGAAGTCTTCCTTGACCGGCTCGCGGCGGCCGGGCAGGCGGGTCCGCTCGGGCCGCGGTCGAGCCGGCTGGCCTTCGCTGGGGGTGAGCGCCTGGTTCAGCGTTCGGGCGGCTCCGGCTTGTCGGCTGGCAGTGGGTCCTGGACCTGTGCCGGCTCCTCGGCCGGCGGCGCGCCGGATCAGGCGTCGGGCCGGGACGACGATGTGATCGGGATCCGGGGCGAACGAGTCGCGGAGCTCGATCTCCACCCCGATCACCGGCCGGAGCCCCGCCTCCCGGGCCGCCGAGGCGAACCGGACGACCCCGTACAGGCCGTTGTGGTCAGTCACGGCCAGGCCGCTCAGGCCGAGCGCCAGGGCACGCTCAACGAGCTCGTCGACCGCCGAAGCGCCGTCGAGAAACGAGAAGTTGGTGTGGCTGTGCAGCTCGGCGTAGGCCATGGCCAATGATCGAACATCTGTTCTGTTTCGTCAATGGCGTAGGCTCCCCGGAACCGGCTCTCCGCAGCCCCCGGACGAACCCTCGGACGAGCCCCCGGACGAACCCCGAACCGCACGGTGGATCACCCTTTGAACCCGGCCGAAATAGGCCCGAGAATCACGAAACAATCCGAGGCATTCCGGCGTCTCAAATGCAGGCCAGACGTGTTGCGTGCCTGGGGGTTCGCGACCGCTCTTGGCGGCGGACAACCCGAGCGGGTTGTTCTCGCCGACCCGGCCGGTGCTCGGATGCGAGCACAGGGCCCACGAGGCCCCGTCGCCAGCGTGCGGCGGGGCCTCGCACATTGTCCCGATCCCGTTGAGTGGGCCGNNCCGCGCTCCGTGGCCCGCCAAAACCGGCGAATATCAGCCCCCGTAGTGTTAGGCCGGAACGGAGGCCGATTCCCCGCACGTCGCGGGGCTACGGCTCCCGATTCGTGCAGGAGCTGGCGCCCGAGACCGTCGATTCCGGCCCCAAACGCCTCGACTTCCGATCTAGCACTACGCCCATTGATATTCGCCCGAAACGAGGCACTTGAGCGGCGGCGTGGAGCCGTTCTTCCGGGATACCAGTCCACGAAGCGGTAAGGAAGGATCGGCGGCGATTCTCCGGCCAGGGCCCGGCTCTGACGACGGATCCGTGCGTGACCGGGGCCGCCGCGGGATGGAACCGGAGTCCGGGCGGGTCGATTTCTTCCTTTGCACCACACCGGCTGGTAATCCGGAAGAATCGGCCGGATCCGGGCCGTATCGCCCACGCTTCGGCGCCGCGTCGCGCATGAATCGGCCCGGCATCGGCGACGGCATCGGCGACGGCATCGCGGGGCCAATCGCTGCGTCATTGGCACTGAGCGTCACTCAAGGTGGCCGGGTAGAGTAGGCCCCGATGCACCTCCGAATTCGCGACGTGATCGGCGCGGCCTGCCTGGCCGGCGTATTGATCGGCCTCGTCGTCCTGTTCGTCGTAGGCAACATCCCGGCGAAGTAGGCAGGCAGAGCGCGGGTCGGGCGCGGGGTGGGCGGGGTCGGACGGCGTCGTGCTCCAGCCGTGGGACGCCGCCGCTCAGTCGTAGAGGCGCTCGAGGTGCCATGAGCCGTCGAGGCGGTCGAGGTAGACCAGCGCCAGCCAGTTGGTGCCGACGACCTTGAAGTAGTCGCGGGCGATCGGCTGGCGCCACCAGCTTTCGTCGACCCGCCAGCGGTTGCAGACCTCGACAGCCTCCCGGCGGCCCGCCCAGCGGAAGGCGACGAGCCGGCCGGCGACGTCCAGCTCGGCGTCGATCAGGGGGTGCTCGCGCAGGAGCCGGGTCACCGGGCAAGCTCCGCGACGCGCCACGCAACCTTGAACGAGCTACAGCTCACCCCAAGAACCTCCGCCGGACGCCACGCAGCCCCGAGCGAGCCCCGGGTCACCGGGCAACCTCGGCCGAGCGCCAACGGACCTCGAACGAGCCCTGAGTCCCCGAGCGAGCCACGGCTCACGGGCACTCTCGACCCGGGCTCCCACGCAACCGCGAACGAGCCGCGCCTCACCGGGCGATCTCCACCGGGTGCCAGGTCCAGCGGCCCTCGGCCAGGGGCGCCTCGGGGTCGGCCAGCTCGACCCGCCCGATCCGGTCGTCGCCGAACGCCAGCGCGAGCCGAGCCAGCTGCCAGCGTAGCCGCGAGACCCGGTTCGCCTGGGGGATGAACAGGGCGAGCTGCTGGCCGCTGGCCGGGGCCACTTCGGACAGCTCCAGCTCGAGGCGGCTCACGGCGACCGACGGTGGCTCGCGCTCGAGGCGGGCGAACAGCAGCCGCTCGATCGCCTCGGCCTCGGCCGACGGCTCTGGAAGGCGCTGCTCGACGGACATCTCGGTCGGGCTGCCGCGCCGGGCAAAGGCCGGATCCAGGCTGAGCCGCAGCTCGACCCGGCCGGTGGCCGCGCCTCGGGCGACGAGCTGGTCGGCGAGCGCCGCGGTCAGCCGATGGAGGACGAAGCGGAGCGGCTCGAGCTCCTCGATCGGCGGCTCGAGGCCAATCCCCAGGCACAGCCGTTCGGGCGCCCGTCGCGGCCGGAACGGCTCGAGCTCCTCGCCGATCGCCCGGGCGTGGATCCGGGCGCCCTCCTCGCCGAACCGGGCGACCAGGGCCGACCGGGCGATCGCGGCCACGGCATCGATCCGACGCAGCCCGAATCGGCCGAGACGGGCGCGAATCTCCTCGTCCGGAGTGAGCAGGCCGGCCGGCAGCGGTCCCAGGAACGCCGCCTCATCGCCCGGCCCGACGATCATCGCCGACCGGTCACCGGGCGCCGCGGTGGCGGCCGCCAGGGTCGCGGCGAAGCGCGTCCCGGCAATCCCGACCCGAGGCGAGCTGGGCAGGATCGACCCAAGTGCCTCGACCAGCCGGCCGGCCAGGACCGGCTCGGCACCCCACAGCCGTTCGAGGCCGTCGACCTGGACCTCGAGCAGGCCGAAGGCGGGATCGGCGGGATCGTTGACCCCGGCCACGCCCGGGCTGAAGGTCGCCAGCCGTTCGAGCGCTGCCTCGATGACAGCGGCGTCCCGTTCCGGCTCGGGATCGAGGAAGGTGGCCTCAGGGGCGAGCCGGTGTGCGCTCCCGAGCGGCATTCCCCGGCGCACGCCGAGCTCGACCGCGGCTGGATTCGCGTCGAGGACGGTCCCCGTCGCCCAGGGCTGGCCGCCCAGGATCAGCGGTCCGGCCGGGAATGAGGCGGAGCGGGCTCGGGCGAGGCGGAGCGGCAGGTGGGTCCAGAGAAGGTGGAGACGTCGCACGATCGTGAGTCCGTGATTGCAGGCTGATGGGGGCGTGTGTGGTGGCATCGGCGAGGAGCGCATCGCGCCCGAGGCAGGCATCCCGCCCACCGCCCTCGGCGTAGAGGATCCGCAGCTCTGCCCGGCGGCCCGTTGGCCCGAACCGGTTGCGGCCGACGACCACCTCGGTCCGCTGGCCGACGACGTCCCGGCCGAGCCGGATCCACGATCGGCGGGCAAGCTCCAGGCGGAGCGCAGTCGACGCGGCGACCGCGGCGGTCAGCTCCCGTCCGAGGCCCGGTGGCTCGAGGATGATGAGCAGGACGCCGGCCCGTCGGGCAAGCGCTGCCAGTCGCTCGAGGCGGGCCGCCAGGCTGGGCGGCCGTTTGGGTGGATGGCCGGCTGCACGCCCGGCCGGCGGGCCGCTCCGAACCTCGGCCGGCGGGCTGCCTCGAGCCTCGGCCGGCAGGTCGATGACCAGGACGTCGACCGATCGACCGGCCAGCAACGAGCCGGCCATCGCAATCCCTTCATCCGCTGATTCGGGCTGCAGGACGACGAGCCATTCGAGCCGAACCCCGCGAGCGACCGCCTCGACCGGATCGAGGCTACGGGCAAGGTCCACCCAGGCAGCGATCGCACCACCGGCCTGGGCCTCGGCCACCAGGCGCAGGGCCACGGTGGTCTGCCCGCTCGATGGCTCGCCGCACAGGGCAACGGCCGCGTCACGCGGCACCCCGCCCGGACCGATGATCGCGTCGAGGGCGGCGAAGCCGGTCCCGATCACCCGATCGGCGTCGGCCGGCCGCTGCTCCGGGCGGGCAAGGCCGGGGATCGCTCCACCCGGAAGCACGTCCGGCAGCCCCGTCGCAGCCGGGTCAAGCTCGAATTCGGGGGCGATCGCGAGCGAGCCGATCACCCGCGGAGCTGCCGCTCCCCAGCGCGTCCGGAGGGACGCGAGAGCGGCCGAGACGTCCGGGGAAAGGCTCGCCATGGCCATCGATCATCGAACAAATGTTCTGTATTGTCAAGATCGACCGCCGCTCCCAGCCCCAGGACACCGATCAGCTGCCAGAGCAACCAGAAGACCACGGGAAGGCCTCTGCTACACTCGGCGCCGGTCCCGGGCCGCGAGCAACCGCCGCCCAGTTCGACCCTCGGTGGGGATGTAGCTCAGCTGGCAGAGCGCCGCGTTCGCATCGCGGAGGCCAGGGGTTCGAGTCCCCTCATCTCCACCACCTCGTCTTACACGATCGGCCGCCGACGCCGGCCGCCCTACCGCGAGTGGGCGGCCAGGAAGTCCCAGATGACCCGGGTTGCGCTGATCGTCTGCGACGTGCTCCCGAACAGGAAGCGGGGCAACGTCTGCGGGCTCCCGGGCCACGTGTGACCCCCACCGTCGATTCGATAGAAGTCGACGTCGCAGGCGGGCTGTGGACCCCGCCAGCGGCGGATCGTGACGTCGGGCTCGAGGCGCGTTGTCGCCGGATGCTCGTCCGCTCGATTGACATCGACCCAGGCGCGGGCCCAATCATCAACCCCGGCAACCGGGCCCATGCCGCGACCCAGGAGCAGCGCCCGCGCCAGGATGCCCTGCCGCCGGCCGCCGGCATACGGCGCATAGCGATCGGCACTGCCATGGATCTGGACGAGCGGCACCGGCACGCTCGGTCGACATGACTCGGCGACGCCAGAAGCAGCTGTGCCTGCAACCTGGCCCAACGCCGCTATGAGGTCGGCCGACTCACAGGCCAGCCGGCCGGCCATCGTTGCCCCGTTCGACATCCCGACCACGTAGATCCGGCTCGGGTCGATCGACAGGCGCGCTTGGACGTCTTCGATGATTCCGCGAAGGTAGGCCACGTCGTCGGGTCGGCCGTGTGCCCGCGCATCGGGGTCGCGGCCATCGTTCCAGATGCCATCGATCGCCTCCGGGATCGCAACCACGAAGCCGGCGCTCTCCGACAGCTCGACGAAGCCGGCCATCCTGTTGAACCACGGGCCGCCACCGCCTCTTCCGTGGAGCTGGAGCAGGAGCGGCGCCGGGGCGGCCTGTCGCCCGACCGGCACGTGGACCGGGCAGCGCCGGCCCGACCCGCGGCCGGCCTCGACGAGCGTGGCGCTAACCTGCGGTCGCCTTCGTGCCGTAGCGCTTGATGTCGGCGGCCAGATCGAGCGCGCGGACCGCGCCTCGCTCGGCATCCTCGCCCCAGTCCTCCCGCGGCACCCGCCACATCACCTCGAACTCGATCCCGTCGGGATCCCGGCCGTAGAGCGACTTCGAGACGCCGTGGTCGCTCGCGCCGGTCAGGGCGCCGGCCGATGAGAGGTGCTCGGCGGTCGAGGCGAGGTCCTCGATCGAGGCCACCTCCCAGGCGAGGTGGTAGAGACCGGTCGAGCCGCGCGGCGGCCGTGGCGCGGCCGGTCCGACCGAGAACAGGCCGAGGTCGTGGTGGTTGGCCGTGTCGCTCGAGGCCGAGCGCATGAAGACGGCCTGCCCGCCGAACTCGCGGCTGACCTCGACGAAGCCGAACGCGTCGCGGTAGAAATCGGCCGAGACCCCAGCGTCGCGGACATACAGGACGCCGTGATTGAGACGAACGACGCCGGACATGCAGGGCCTCCCTGGCTTGGACGCGGTCGCTGGGCGATGCGACCGGCTCACTTTGCCACGAGACGGCCGAGCGGGTGTCAGGCGGGCGCCGAATGCTCGGCCAGGACCGCGTGCAGCTCGACGGCGTGGTCGCGCAGCCAGCGCCGCCAGCGGAGGTGATCCGGCTGGCGCGATCCGACCAGGGCCCAGAAGGCGGGCCCGTGGCCGAAGACCCGCAGGTGGCAGAGCTCGTGGACGACGGTCGTCTCGAGCGCCTCGGGGGGGGCCAGGATCAGCCGCCAGCTGAGCGCCAGGCGGCCCGTCCGGGAGGCACTCCCCCAGCGGCTGCGTGGATCGCGTACCACGACCAGCGACGGCTTGACGCCCAGGCTCGGGGCATGCCGGGCGATCACCGACTCGATCTGGATCACGGCCCGGCTGCGCAGCCACGCCTCGAGGATCCGGGCCGGCCGGCGCCGGTCGCGACTGGCCAGCTCGATGATGATCGTGCGGGTCGTCCCCAGGACGTCGGCGTCCTCGATCCGGACGATCGAGCGGCTCAGGGTCTTGCTCGGACCCACGAGCCGGATCCGGTGGGCGCGTCCACGATATGGCAGGAGCGCCTTGTCGCGCAGCTCGCCCGCCGCCAGGCCGGCGGTCAGGCCGGCGACCCGCGATCGCTGCCGGGCCTGGTGGTCGAGGTGGGTCCGGATCCAGGCCTCGCGCTCGCGCAGGAAGGGTTCGACCGAGGCGAGCGCGTCGCGCGCCCCCGGCCGCCGGGCGGGCACCGTGACGATCACGCCGCGCATCGGATCGACCGTGACCCGGACACGTCGCGCGCGCGATGAGCGACGCAGGATGTAGTCAAGCGACCCGCCCGGCAGGGCAAGCTCGATGGCTTCCTCGGTCCGGCTGGTCATCTGCGGGGCACGGTCGCGATCACCCGCGGATGGTGCCACACGAGGACCGGTCCAGACGACTGACCCGGTCGGCTAGCTGACGGTCCTAGTCCGGGATCGGAACCGCCTTCGAGGTCCCCAGGACGGTGCCGTTCTTGTCGAGGGCATTGACCGCCACGAGGCTGCCGCTGGCCTTGATCGTAAAGGCCGTTTCGAAGTCCGTCCGGGGGAACGTGCCGGCCGAGCTGAGCTTCGTCGCGTCCGCACCGTTGAGGACCTCCCAGCTGGCGACCTCGGTCGCCCCGTTCCAGCTGGCGTAGACATTGACCATCTCGCCCTCGGGCGTGTCGGCGGCCACCACCGGCGGCTCGGTCGGCTTGGCCACCCAGGGATAGCGGAAGCAGCGATAGGACTGGATCGAGCCGCTGAAATCGGCGTCGAAGAGGAGCTGTCCGTCCTGGCGGAACTCGGAGGCGTAGCCGGTGCTGCCCCAGCCGATGAAGGCATTGCCGTTGGGCAGGATCTGCATGTTGCCCTGGCTCATCGCCAGCTTGGCGTGGGGATGGGGATACGCGCGCACGAGGCTGGCCGTCATCGCCTGTTCGTCCACGTCGAGGACGATCCCGCGCGACGTTCCGGGCGCCATGCCGTCGTCGAAGACCGAGATCGTCCCGTCGGCGTGCCGGCGCGGATCGTGCTGGAGGGCGAAGGTCGCGCCATCGCCCATCTTGAAGTCGGACTTCTTGCCGCCCAGCCGCCAGCGAATCTCGCCAGTCGTCCGGTCGACCTTGTAGATCGTCGATGTGTTGCGGGCCGAGACCAGCATGTTGCCGTCGGTGTCGAGCTCGATCGCATTGGCGTGGACCGAGTCATAGACCGGCACCGACGAGGCAGCGGCCGAGCTGCCCGGGGTCGGAGCGGCGGCGGGCGTGGAGGTCGGGGCGGGACTCGCGCTGCCCGGGGCGGGACTCGCCGTGCCCGGGGCGGGGATCACCGACTCGTCGGTCGAGATGTGGTCGGCGCTATGCCACTCGAAGAGGATCGCGCCGGTCGCGATGTCGACCTCCTCGACGATGCAATCCCAGTTCTGCCAGGGCGGCGGGGAGCTGCCGGCCGGGATCGCCACCCCGGCATCGGTCAGCAGCAGGGCGGTCTGCTGGGGCGTGATCTGGAACTCGTGGATGTCGGCCTTGCGTCCGGCACCGGCGCCGAAACGGAAGAGCTCGGTGTACGTGTCGTCGATGATCACCAGCTGGCCGGAGCCAAAGCCGCCGTTGACCGCACCTTCCCACCAGGTCAGGACCGGCTTACCGCCGTAGACCGACGGCCGGAAGTTGGCGGCGTACGACCCGGTGTCCGGGCGGATCCAGATCGGCTTGCCGGCGTTGTCGGTCATCAGCAGCCCATCGGGGGCTACGCCGTTGTTGGGCGTAATGAACACCAGTCCCGGGGCCACCGAGCCAACCGGGGCGGCCACGTCGACCGGCGGCGCGGTCAGGTCGGGCCGGGATCGATAACGCCGACGGGTGACCGGCGGCTGGGACGCAGCAGCCGCGGCGGCCGCCGCAGGGCCGCTGGCTGACGGGCTGGCATTCGAACACGCCTCGAGGGCGAGGGCACTCAGCCCGGCCGCCCCAACGACCATCACGCCGCCGGCCTTCAGGAACCGACGTCGGGTCCAGCTGCCCCCGAGATCGCCCGCTTGCCGCATGGCCCAGAAGTCTATCGATGGGTGCTGACATCGTCCTGACAGGGCCATGAGGGATCCAGGCGGACCCCGGGAGCAGGCGGTCGGCCAAGGAGCGGCCGTGCTCGCTGCTATACTGCCGCTCCGCGGCGGGGCCATAGCTCAGCTGGCAGAGCGCTTGCATGGCATGCAAGAGGTCCGGGGTTCGAATCCCCGTGGCTCCACCAGGTATTCAGCCGTCAGTTCCTCACCCCTCGACGCGGCCGCGGGCCCACCCGGGGGGTGCGGCATTTCGAGGCCCGACGTGAACCTGCGCGCCCGCATCGATCGCTATCAGCCCACCGAGATCGAGCCGCGCTGGCAGGCCCGCTGGGACGAGCTCGGCCTGCACCGGACCGACCTGGCCGACACGACCCGCCCCAAGTTCTACCTGCTGACGATGTACGCCTACCCCTCGGGCGATCTGCACATCGGCCACTGGTACATCACGACCCCGACCGACGCGATCGCCCGGTTCCACCGGATGCACGGCGAGAACGTCTTCATGCCCATCGGCTTCGACGCTTTCGGCCTCCCGGCCGAGAACGCCGCGATCAAGAACCGGGTCAACCCGCGCACCTGGACGATGCAGAGCATCGACAAGATGCGGGTCCAGCTGCGGAGCATGGGCGCCTCGTTCGACTGGAGCGCCGAGGTCATCACCTGCGAACCGGACTACTACCGCTGGAACCAGTGGCTCTTCCTGGAGTTCCTGAAGGCGGGCCTGGCCTATCACAAGAAGTCGGCGGTCGATTGGTGCCCGAATGACGGGACGCTCGCCCGCGAGCAGGTCGAAGGGACCGACCGCCATTGCTGGCGCTGCGGCGCCAAGGTGGAGAAGCGCGAGCTCGACCAGTGGTACCTGCGGGTGACCAGGTACGCGGACGAGCTGCTCGACTTCAATGGCCTCGGCTGGCCGGACCCGATCCGGATCATGCAGACGAACTGGATCGGCCGCTCCGAGGGCGCCGAGGTGACCTTCACCACGGCTCCGTCGGCGCACCATGCCGGCGGCGAGCGGCTGGGCGTGTTCACGACCCGGCCCGACACGCTCTTCGGGGCGACGTTCATGGTCCTTGCCCCGGAGCATCCGCTCGTCGCCGCCCTGACGGCGCCGGAGCGCAAGGCCGAGGTCGAGGCCTACCTGGCCCAGGCCGCCGTCCGCACCGAGATCGATCGGTTGGCCGCGGATCGGGAGAAGACCGGCGTCGCCCTGGGTGCTGACGCGATCAACCCGGTGAACGAGGCCAGGATCCCCATCTTCGTGGCCGACTACGTCCTGGGCTCGTATGGGACCGGCGCGATCATGGCCGTCCCCGCTCACGACGAACGCGACTTCGATTTCGCCACCCGCTTCGGGCTGCCGATCATCAAGGTCGTGATGCCCTCGGACGGTGATCCGGACGCCGCCCTTACGAGCGCATTCGTCGAGCACTCCGCCGACGAAGTCCTGGTCAACTCCGGGCCGTTCAGCGGCCGGCCGGCGGCCGATGCGTTCGGCGAGATCCTCGCCTGGCTGGAGCAGCGCGACGCGGGCAAGCCAACGGTCACCTACCGCCTGCGTGACTGGGGGTTCAGCCGCCAGCGCTTCTGGGGCACGCCGATCCCGGTGATCCACTGCGAGCGCTGCGGGATCGTGCCCGTGCCCGAGGCCGATCTCCCCGTGCTGCTGCCCGAGAACGTCGACTACGCCGGCAGCGGCGTCAACCCGTTGACCCGCGACCTCGCCTTCCTGAACGTGACCTGCCCGAGCTGCGGCGGGCCGGCCCGACGCGAGTCGGACACGATGGACACGTTCATGGATTCGTCGTGGTACTGGTTCCGCTACCTGTCGCCGCACAAGGACGACGGCCCGATCGACCCGGCCATGGTGGCCCGCTGGACGCCCGTCGACCAGTACACGGGCGGAGCGGAGCACGCCGTCATGCACCTGCTGTATGCCCGCGAGGTCACCAAGATGATGCGCGATATCGGCCTCGTCGAGCAGGGCGAGCCGTTCCTGCGGCTGTTCAACCAGGGCCAGATCCTGGGCGCCGACGGCGAGCGGATGAGCAAATCGCGGGGCAACGTCCAGGACCCGGACGACCTCGTCGCGAGGTATGGCGCCGATACGATCCGCCTCTTCCTGATGTTCATGGGACCGTGGGACCAGGGCGGCTCGTGGAGCCCGACCGGGATCGGGGGCGTCCACCGCTTCCTGAACCGGGTCTGGACCCTGGCCCTCGAGCCGCATGGCCTGGAGGGTGGCGATCCCGACTCCGGCAAGCTGCCGGCCGGGCAGGATCGGGCGGCCGCCGAACGCTCGCTCCGGATGGCCGCCCACCGAACCCTGCGGGCCGTCACCGAGGAGTACGACGGCTTCCGGTTCAACACGATGGTCGCCCACCTGATGGAGCTGGCCAATACGCTCTTCCGCTACCGGGGCAGCGAGGTGGCCGGCGGACCGGCCTGGGACGAGGCGATCCGATTGCTGCTGCTGATGCTCGCGCCGGCCGCCCCGCACATCACCGATGAGCTGTGGAACCGCCTGCGGGCCGGGGCCGGCCTGCCTGAGTCAACGATCCACCTCGAATCGTGGCCGGTCGTGGACGACACGGCGACCGCCGCCGAGCTACGCGAGGTGCCGATCCAGGTCAACGGCAAGGTCCGCGACCGGATCAGCGTGCCGGTCGAAATCGACCAGGCCGAGCTCGAGCGCCTGGTCCTGGCCCGCGATCGGGTCCAGGAGCTCCTCGGCGGTCGAGCGCCGGATCGGGTGATCCACGCTGGCGGCCGGCTCGTCAACCTCGTCGTGCGCGACTCCTGAGAGCCCGCCTGAGGTCAGTCGGGGGACGAGCCGCGCCTGGCTAGTCCGCTTCTGGCTGGTTTGCTTTTGCCCGCGCCCGGTGGCGGGCTGCCTTGGCCCGGTTGCCGCAGCTCGACATCTCGCACCAGCGCCGCTGATGCGTGCGCGAGCTGTCATAGAAGACCCAGCGACAGGTGTCGTTGGCGCAGATCCTGGCCTTCGCGCTCTCGGCGCTGCCGACTGCCCGGACGAGCGGGTCGGCGAGCTCGGCGAGGGCGCAGTCGACCTCGTCCCCGGTAAAGCGGCTCGCGAGTCGCAGGCCGTGCCCGGCCGTATCGTCCGAGGCGACCTCGAGCTCGAGGACCGAGCGGTGGCGCAGGACGCGATTGACCTCGCGGATCGCCGCCTCGTCGACCGGGCGCTCCTCGGCCGTCGCATCCCACAGCTCACGGAAGGCAGCCCTGGCGCGGGTGATCCGGGAAAGCAGCGCCGCGGAGTCAGCCACGAGGGCCGGGTTCAGGCCGGTTCTCTCATGCAACCAATCGATCGCCTGGCGGGTTGTACTGAAGTCGTCGAACTGGCGCCCATGCGTCAGCCCGAACGTATTGACGAAGTCGAGGCTTGTCCCGATATCGGCCTGGGTCGTGCTCGCTGAATCACTCATCGATAACCACTCTATACCGCTTGACAGGTTACGCGCAAGGGGTTAATCTCCCAGTAACCACTGAAACACATCAAACAGGTTATCAACGGAGGCCCGCGATGCCGCTCCTCTTCGCAATCGCAGTCTTCGCCGCTGTCGTCGCGATCCTCGTCCTGCTGGGCGTCGGAGCCGCGCTGAAGGGTGTCGACTCACGACCCGGTCTTGGCGACGAGAACCGGTTCCCCGAACACCACAACTTCGTCGGAGGTTCGTTCTGATGTGGCCGAACTACTACCTGCTCGAGGCTCGCCGCCTGGCGAACGAGCGGACCATTGACGCCGAGCTCGCAGTGCTGATCCACGAGGCGGCCGAATACCGCCGGGCTCACCCCAGCACCGAGCCAAACGTGCCGCGGCGGGTCGGGGCGCGACTCGCGCTCGCCGCCAGCCGGGCAACGCTCCGCCTGGCGCGCACGCTCGACGAATGCGTCGCCGAGGCCAACGGGGCCTCGAACGGCGCCGCTCCGCTAGGCTGATCCGGATACTTCGTTCGGCTCCGCCAAGCAAGGGTGACCAGATGACCGACATGACGAGCAACAACCCGCCGATCTCCTGGCGAGCGGTGACCTACGGGACGCCGGTCCTGGCCGCCGGCGGCGAGGCCGTCGGCACGGTTCGCGAGATCCTCGGCTCGGACGCCGAGGATGTCTTCCACGGCATCCGGGTCGCCCTGGACGACGCTTCGGCGGACGTGATGCTGAGCAGCGACCAGGTCGCCGGCCTGACGATCGCTGCAGTCTCGACGGCCTTGACGCCCGAGCAGCTGACCGCCCTGCCGAGCTACGTCGACGAAGCCACCTATCACCTGGCGTCGGTCGGCTGGCTACGCAAGCACGTCGGCTGGACGCGCGACTCCAAGAAGGATGAAGAGCCCGGCTGAGCCGCGCCGCCAACCCTGGACTGCGCCCCATGACGGACGTGAAATGACAAGCCAGGCCGCCAGCGATGGCGTTGCGGCGGCCGCCCGGACCGGTGATCGGCTGGAGCGGTTCTGGGTCGGCCCGACGGGTGAGCTCCTGCACGCCGCGTATCGCGATGGCCGCTGGGCGGAACCCGAGAACCTGGGCGGCCGGCTCACCTCAGCCCCGGCCGTTGCCGCGTGGGGCGACGAACCGATGGAGGTCTTCGCGATCTTCGAAGACGGCGAGCTGTGGGATCGCTACTGGGACGGCACGAGCTGGCATCCCTGGGAGTCGCTCGGCGGCGCCTTGCAGGCCGGCTCGACGCCGGCAGCTGCGGCAGTTGGGCCGGATCGTCTCGATGTCCTCGCCCTCGGCCGCGACGGCCAGACCTGGCAGCGCTGGTGGGACGGGACCGAGTGGGTGCCCTGGCGGGCGATCAGCCGGGGATAAGCCGCAGCTAAGCGCCGGCCGATATCGTCGACTGACATCCACTGCGGATGGAAGTGCCCCCGGCCGCAGTGGATGCCTTCGATCCCGGCCACTGACCGGCCGGCCTGCCAGGACCCGCCACGCCTGCCTCAAACCCGCCGGGAAGAGGTTCCGTGGATCGAACCACGTCGCCCTGGCGCGCCCTTGAGGATCCCGGCTTTACGCCGCCCGAGGCCGATCCGGCCGCGGGTCGCCTGCCAGCCAGGCAGCGCCTGCTCGTCGCGGGCGTGCTCGGGATCGTCGCCGCCGTCGCCCTTGCCGCGCTCGCCCTCCTGTCCGGCCTGAACGGATCTTCGACGGTCAGCTTGACCACGGCCGGCGGCGACAGCCCCTCGCTCGGCCCTGGCGATGCCAGTGGCAGTGTCGTGGCCGGCGGCGACGGAGGTGGCCCGACCGGCCAGAGCCCGGACGGATCGGACGGCTTCGGCACAAGCGGCGTGGCGGCAGACGGATCCTCGCCGCCTGCGGAGTTGGTCGTCGAGGTCGCCGGGGCCGTCGCGCGACCGGGGCTCTACCATCTCGTGGCCGACGCACGGGTCGCCGACGCGATCGCCGCCGCTGGTGGCTATGGGCCGCGGATCGACGTCGCCAGGGCAACGGCGGAGCTGAACCTTGCCGCCCGGGTCAGCGACGGCGACCGGATCATCGTTCCTTCGCGCGACGACCCGCTCGCCCAGACCGGTCCAGGCGCGGCTCCAGGCGATGGTCCCAGCGCGTCGTCGCCACCCGCACGCTCCGGGCCGCTCAACCTGAACACGGCGACCTCCGCCGAGCTCGACGCCCTGCCCGGGATCGGTCCCGTGACGCTGGCCAAGATCATCGCCTCGCGGACGCAGCAGCCGTTCCGCTCGATCGCAGATCTCCGGACGCGCAAGCTGGTCGGGGCCGCTGAGTACGCCCAGATCCAGAAGCTGGTCACCGTCCGCTGAGGTCAGCTGGCGGGCCCCCGCAGCTGCCCCGCAGTGGCTGGCTGGCACTCGGGGCGGTGACCGGAGCGCTGGCCCTTGGTTCGGGCGTCCCTGCGGGACCGATGGGTCTCGCGGCCATTGTGCTGGGGCTCGCCCAGGCGCGGTTGCCGGCCCTCGGCGGGCACGCTCCGCGTCGAGGCCCCCGATCAGGTGCCGGCCTCCTGGCCCTGGGGATCGGCATCCTGCTGATCGCCGGCCGGGGCGTCGCCGGGGCATCCGCGACGCGCGTCGGCGGCACCGCTGCGCCAATCGCCGCCTCCGGGAGCTTCGAGGCGGAGGTCGAGAGCGTCGGCTCGCCGAAGGGCGCGGAGCAGATCGCTCTCCTCCGGATCGACGAGGAATCCGGTCCCGCTGTCGACGGGACCATGATCGAGGCGCTCCTGCCGCGCTACCCGGAGATCGGCGCCGGCGATCGGGTTGCCGTGGCCGGCAGGCTCGAGCCGCCCGGTCCGGACGACTTCGGCGCCTACCTGCGCCGCATCGGGGCCGCCGGGTCGCTCCGCTCTCCGACCCTCGAGCTGCTCGCGGGGCCGGCCGGGCCACAGGGCATCCTTGACCGCCTCCGACGAAGCTCAGCGGACGTGATGATCCGGGCCCTGCCCGAACCCCAGGCCGGTCTCGCCGACGGGATCCTGATCGGCCTCCGCGATCGAGTCGATCGTGACCTCGCAGCGGCCTTCACGACCGCCGGGGTCTCCCACATCGTCGCCATCTCAGGCTGGAACATCGCGATCGTCGCAGCGACGGTGGCCGCGATCCTTGGCGCCCGTGTCGGGCCGGCGCCGCGCGTCGCGATCACGCTCGTGGCCGTCTTTGGCTACACGCTCGTGGCCGGCGCGTCGCCGTCGGTCAGCCGGGCCGCGTTCATGGCCGCGATCGGACTGACCGCCAGGGCAGGAGGTCGCTCGAGCTCGGCTCTTTCGGCGCTTGGCTGGGCCGTCGTCACGCTGCTCCTGATCGACCCGGCGACGGTCGCCGACCCAGGCTTTGCCCTGTCGAGCCTGGCGACCGCCGGCCTGATCGCCTGGGCGGCCCCACTCTCGAACCACCTCGCCCACGTTCGCGGGATCAGCCTGCCGGCCTGGCTGGCCGAGAGCCTGGCAATCTCGCTGGCCGCGGAAGCCGCGACACTGCCGATGGTGCTCCTGACCTTCGGCCGGCTGGCGGTCGTCGCGCCGCTCGCCAACCTCGTGATCGTGCCCCTCGTACCACCGGCGATGGCCGCCGGTGCGCTCGCGCTCGGTGCCGGCTGGCTCGGCGCGCTTGGCCTTCCGGGACCGGTCGTGGTGATCCTCGGCCTGCCGGCCTGGGCGGTGCTCGGCCTGATGATCGCCCTCGTCCGGTTGGCCGCCAGCCTGCCATTCGCCAGCGTCACCCTGCCGCCGCCGTGGAACCTCGGCGCGGCGCTGATTGCCGCGGCCGTCGTCGGCCTGGCCGCCGGCGGAACGGACTGGCTCGGTCGGATCCGGTTCGGGGCAGTCCGGCGCGCATGACTCGCCGGCAGGGCGAGGCCGCTCGCCAGCGGCGGCCCGGCAGGCTCCTGGGGGCGGGCCTGGCCGGCCTTGCTCTGGCGCTGACAGTGACCGTGGCCGGCCTGTCCGCCGCACCCGATGGGCGGATCCACATCACGGTGCTCGACGTGGGCCAGGGTGACGCAATCCTTGTCGAGGGCGATCGCGGCGGCCGGATGCTGATCGACGGCGGCCCCGATCCGGATCGACTGGTCCTCGAGCTCGACGCCCGGATTCCGCCCTGGGATCGCCGGATCGACGTCCTGATCCTGAGCCATCCCCACGAGGACCACGCCGGCGGATTGCCCCGGCTGATCCAGGCCTACCGGATCGGCCGGGTCTTCGAGCCCGGGATGATCGGGCCGGGACCCGCCTATCACGCGTTCCGGGCCGATCTCGCTCTGCAGGCCCGGACGCCCGAGCTTCTCTCAACTGGCGACCGGCTGCGGCTCGACTCGATCGACCTGCGAGTGCTGTGGCCCGACCGCGATGCCGTCCCGCGCGACCCGCCCGACGGCGGCACGTCGATCAACAATGTCTCGATCGTCCTGCTCGGCACCTTCGGCGCGCAGCGGTTCCTGCTGGCCGGCGACATCGAGCAGGAGATCGACCCGATCCTGCTGGCGCGCGGCCTGCCCCGACTCGACCTGCTCAAGGTCGCCCACCACGGCAGTCGAACCTCGTCGACCGATGCCTTCCTCGATGCCGTCCGGCCGAAGGTCGCGATCGTCTCGGTGGGGGCGGTCAACCCGTACGGCCATCCGGCCCCCGAGACGCTCGCCCGGATCGAAGCTCGCGGCGCGACCTTGTACCGAACCGATCGCAACGGGAGCGTCGAGGCGACGCTCGACGGCCGGACCATGACGATCCAGGTCGAGCGTGGCGGGCCGGCGGTCGCCCGGCAGTCGGGCGTCCCGGGCGCCGTGACGGAAACGAGCCGGGTGGGCCGGGCTGCCGCTCCGGCGATCGTTGCCACCGCCTTCCGCTGCTCCGTCGTGCCGCCTTCGCTCAGGCAGGGAGCTGCGCTCGGCCCCGCTGCAGCTCCGCGGGCACCGGCGCTGCCGCCTGGATCATCGGCCTCCCCGGCCACGCAGGACGGCCTGTACCATCGGGTCGATGTCCATCCCCTCCCGGGTGGAGGCCGCGGCGCTCCTCCTCTCGATCCAGCCCTCTCCGCGCGCCCTGCGCCACGCTCGGGCGGTCGCCGAGGTGGCCGGCTGGCTCGCCTACCGGATCGACGCCCGTGGGATCGCCGTCAATCGGCCGGCGGTCGAGGCCGCGGCGCTCCTCCACGACGTCGACAAGGTCCTCCGCAAGCGGCTCTCGCGGGACCACCCGATCCGCGCCCTCCCCCACGGTGACGGCAGTGCCGCCTGGCTCACCGAGCAGGGTCACGAGGAGCTGGCCCGCCTGGTGGCCAACCACCCCGCCGGCCGGCTGGTCGACGAAGAGCGCTACCGGACGTGGTCGGCCTTCGCCGGTCGGGAGGAGCGGATCGTGGCCTATGCCGACAAGCGAGCAGCCCAGCGCCTCGGCCCGATGTCGGCCCGCTTCGCGGACTGGCAGCGCCGCTACGGCGACGACCGCGGCTGGGGCGGACCTGAACGCGGGCTGGCCTGGCAGCGCGCCGAGCGACTCGAAGCTGATGTCTGCCGCGCGGCGGGCATCGAGCCGGCCGATGTCCGCCGACTCGCCTGGACCGGGCGAGCCATCCGGTCCGCGCAGGCCGCCGGCGCAGGACAAGCGGCCGGGGCGGCACAAGCGGCTGGCCCGCCCCCGGCCGGGTCATTGCCCAGGGAGGCAACCTTGTGAGCCCGGCACCGACGGCGCCCAGCGCAGCCGCCGGCTATTACCTCGGAATCGACGAATTCCAGCTGCTGGAGGCCGCTCTCGGGCTTGGCCAGCGAGTCGCCGGGCCCGGGAGCGAGCCGCTCGGACAATGGACCGTGAAGGGCGCCTCGACGTCGGTCGACGCGATCTCCGAGCGGATCGCGACCGGCTCGATGTTCGGAGGCGGAACGCTGGCGGTCGTCCTGGAGCCGGCCCCATTGTTGCGGGCGAAGGCCAGCCGGGAGGCGCTGATCGGGATCGTCGGCCTGCTGGCGCCTGGTAATGCCCTGGCTTTCGTCGATCCGCTCGAGGGCATGCCCACCGATCGCAAGCCGCTCGATGCCGGCCGCTCCGCGCTGCGCGACGCAATCCTGGCAGCGGGTGGTGAATCGCGCCTGATCCCGGCGCTGACCCAGGGCCGGCTGACCAGGTTCATCGAGGACCGTGCCGCGACGATCGGCCTCCGCCTGGGCAAGGGTTCGGCGGAAGCGTTGGCCACCCGGATCGGTGGCTTCGTCCGCGACGGTGACATTGACCTGGGCGGGCTCGGCCGGCTGGCGGCCTCGGAGCTCGACAAGGCCGCCCTGTACAAGCTGGATGCCGAGCTCACGCCCGACGATGTCCGGGCGCTCGTGGCGGAGGTGATCCCGAGCTCGCTCTGGGCGCTCACCGACGCCGTCGGGATGCGCCGGGCGGATGCCGCCGCTCATCTCGAGCGGGCCCTTGACGGCACGCCCGAACCCGTCTTGATCGTCCTCCTGCACCGCCGGATCCGGGAGTTGCTCGAGCTCGCCGATCGGGAGGCCCAGGGCGCCAGCCTCCAGGCTGCCGCCCGGACGATGAAGCTCCATGAGTTCCGGGCACGAACCCTCGAGACGCAGTCACGACGCTGGTCAGCGCCGGAGCTCGAGTCTGCCCTTGCTGCGTTGCTCGAGCTCGACGCGACGGTCAAGGGTTCGGGGGTGGGCGGCGGAGGCGAGCCGGCGCGTCAGCTCGGCTTCACTCTGTGGTTGCGGGAGTACGTGATCCGGGCCTGAGGTCCGGGTCCGGGAACGCCTACTCGGCGCTCGACCAGGCCTGTTCCTGGACGACGAGGTCGCTCTCGATGGCGAACACGCAGCGGCTGTCGCCGAGGTCCAGCAGATCGATCAGGTCCGGGTCGATGTACAGCTGGCTGCAGTCTTCGCACAGGCCCGCGGGGATGCCGAAGCACAGCCGCTCGGTCCGATCGGGCAGCCGAAACGTGGTGTCGAACCGGGTGATCACGAGCTTGTGATCGCAGGTGGGGCAGCGCTCTCGAAGACGGGCCAAGGATCGCGGACCTCTGATCGGGACACCCGTGGCGTCCGTGGCATCAGATGGTCGCGGTCGGAGGGTACGGCCGACATGACCCATCCGTACCCCCTTCCCGGTACCCGCCTACTGGACGCGCAGGACGGCCTTGGCCTCCGACCAGTGCTTCTCGAGGCCGTAGTAGTCGCGCTCAGGCGGCGTGAAGATGTGGACGATCACGTCGCCG
>PNAZ01000150.1 GCA_003169655.1 Chloroflexota bacterium | reverse complement strand
CGGGAGCAGCGCGCGAAGCGCGGTTTCATCCCCGCCAGGCCCGGGATAGACAAGAAGGTCGGCCTGCCCCATCTGGTCGGTCGCGCTGCGCTCCGCGGTCGGCGTAATTGTCTGGATAACCGTCGCGAGGCCGACCATCCCCGCCACCGGCACGAAGATGAGGACGACGATGAGGAGGCTTCGCCAGCGGGAGCGGAGGATGCTTCGCCGCCCGATCCGCAGGAGCAGGGCGGCGATCGAGCCGGTCACGCGGTCGTCCCGACGGAGAACTCCTGGGTCGGCGCCGTCCTCGCTTCGTCGACGACCCGCCCGTCGCGGAGGAAGACGACGCGGTCGGCCCACGCAGCGTGGGCGGCGTCATGGGTCACGAGGACCGCCGTCCCGCCGGTGTCGCAGTGGTTGCGCAGCAGTCGCATGACGGATTCGCCGGTCATCGAGTCGAGGGCCCCGGTCGGTTCGTCGGCGAGGACGATCCCGCGCCCGCCGACGAGGGCTCGAGCGATCGCGACCCGCTGCTGCTCACCGCCGGAGAGGTCGTCGGGGTAGCGGTCGGCGAGGTGCCCGAGGCCGACGCTTTGGAGTGCCTGGGCTGCCAGGGCCTGCGCGGCCGCGACACGCGCCCCGTCAAGCTCGAGAGGCAACGAGACGTTCTCGCGAGCGGTGAGCCCAGCGAGGAGGTTCAGGTCCTGGAAGACGTAGCCGACCGTTCGCCGACGGAGGAGCGCCAGCTGCGACGGACTCATCTGGCCGATGTCCTTCCCCTCGACGAGGACCCGACCGCCCGTCGCCCGATCGAGTCCTCCGACGAGCGAAAGGAGCGTCGTCTTGCCCGAGCCGCTCGGGCCCATGATCGCGAGCAGCTCGCCACGCTCGACGCCAAGGGTCGTCGGGTGGAGCGCGATCACTTGGGTACGCCCGTTGCCAAAGCGGCGCTCGGCCGCCTCAAGCTCGATCGGTCGCGTCACGAGATCGCCTCCCGTACACGCGCGGACAGACTGCTGATGCGAGCCTCTGATGCATCGAGCCAGCGGATCTCGGCCTCGGTCCGGAAGATGAGCGCGTCGAGGAGGATGAGGAACGCGATGTCGCGATCCGGATCCGCGTGCGCCTTGCGCCGCGTGTACGCCTGAAGTTGCTCGATCGACGCCCGCCGCTGGCGCTGGAGGATCTCCGTCACGTCAACGTCGCCTGCGGCCACAGCGAGGAGAACCTTGATCGTGAGCTCGTCGCGCGGCGGCGCCTCGGCGACGACCGGAGAGCTGAACCAGGCGTCGAGGGCCTCGGTGCCGGCGGATGTGATGCGGTAGTCGTGACGCTCGCCGACGGAGGGCAGTTCGGTCACCAGGCCGTCGCGCTCGAGCCTCTGGAGCGTCGTGTAGACCTGCCCGATGTTGATCGCCCAGGAGCCGCCGGTCCGGCGCTCGAAAGCCGTCTTGAGCTCGTAGCCGTGCGCCGGAGCATCGGCGAGCAGGGCAAGGAGTCCGAACTTTACCGACAAGGTGTCCTCTCCGAAGGGCGGCTCGAGGAGAATACATACCGGGTATGCAAGCGTCAACCCGTAGAACGTGCTCGAGACGATGAGTTGATGGTGTTCGCTGGCTCTGGCTGCTCGATTCGAACCCGGCCAGGCGACTGACTGATGCGTAAGCGCGAGCTCGCCCGCTAGTCGGCTACCTCCGAGATGAGCACCCATGCGTTCCAGACCGCCGATAGGAACATGCCCACCATCGCGATCGCCAGGAGGTCGAAGCCGACCTCGCTCTCGAAGATCACGACGAGGCCGCCGGCGAGCAAGGCGGCCAGCCAGATCAGCCACTCGATCCACTCGAGTTGCCAGCGCGAGCTTGGACGATCAGCCGTCCGCATCGAGGGGCCGAACTGGCGGATGACCCACACCGTCCGGTAGACCCAGAAGAGGGCCACGAGTTCGATCTCGATGCCCAGGGCCACGGCGGGCTGGGTTGGAACCAAGATCGCGCCGGCCACGAACACCTGGGAGATCAGTGAGGCAACGCTTGCCCAGGCTCGGTCGCGATACAGCTCGTTGCCCATGATCGAGCGCGTGTGGAGCGACACGGCGACGAAGATCAAGCCGGTCAGGGCGGCCGCCGCCCCGCCGACCATGAGGTAGAAGTTCTGCCAGCCCGAGGCGTCCGCGATCACCGGCGCATTCTCGCTCATCGGTTGGCGGCACTGATCGTTAGCGGGCGATCCCTAAGAGTCACGATGAACCCATCGTTCGCGGCTGGCCGAGCCCGTGCTGTAGTCCCTACCTGACGGTAAGGATCATGAGCTCGTCCCCTGAGTCGCCTCTGATCGCAATGAACGACCCATCGGGTGACCAGGACAGGGCAGAACCCGGGCTCGAGGCGACAGATGCGCCACTTGGGCCGATGATCTGAGTCGAGGTCGTCCCGTCGGCGGCCTCGCTCACGAGGGCTAGAGCGCCCGAAGCGGCAGCCAGACCCCAGGACGCATGCGGGAGGGCCGTCTGGACCAGGCTGGTCCCATTCCACTCGCGTAGCTCGCCGGCGCCAGCTGCGTCATTCGCGGCCAGGAGCAGGTCTCCGTTGGGGAGCCAGGTCAATGGAACTCCGGGAGGCTGCGCCGCGACATCCTGAGCCTCGTCGTTCGAGAGATCGAGGACGAGCTGGTGACACCCGCCGAGGGCCCCAACCGCCGCGCACTGGAACGCGACCTCCGAGCCGGGCTGGTCGAATGCCGGGATGTAGTTGGGATTGACATGGACCCCGTTGATCGGCTGCGCCGTCGCCGTAAATGGTCGGGTCAGGAGCGCGATCGGAACGCTCGCCGGGCTGCCGGCGGTCCCCGTGAGTGGCGGGCCTGCCGCCACAATCAACTGCGAACCGTCAGGGGACCAGCCAAACGGCGAACCCGGCGCTGAAGCACCGAGCACACCATTGGTCCAGACGACGAAGCGTTCTGGGGCAGTCAGACCATCGGCGCTGGCGGGCATGAGCGCCAATGCCCCCGCTCCGTCGCCAATCAAGCCGCGTCCCTGGTAGGTGCCCGGCACCGGGATCGTCGACCCGTCAAGTCCCCGGATTGCCACGGTCCCGCCGATCAAACCCGGCGCGCCTGGCGACCAGGTCGCGAAGTGTTGGGCGTCAACCCAGGTGGCGATCACTCCGTCGGCCGTGGCTGCGCTCTGCCCACGGGTGTCTAGGACCTCGATCCCTCCACTCACAAGAAGGAGGTAGCTTCCGTCAGGAGACCAAGACCACGACTCGATCCCAGCGGGAACCGATACCTCTGCCGCCGGCGTTGCGCTCGTTCCGAATGGACTTGGCGCGGCGGTCGGGGATATCGAGGAACTTGGCGCACAAGCCGCGATGAGCAACCCCGCACTTGCGGCCACGAGACGCCACATGACTATCCCCCACCCTACGGCCTGGTCACATCCGAGGACGCTCGCCCGCTGCCCTCTGTGATGCGTAGAGGCGTGAACTCGCGATGGCCTTAAAGACACGATGAACGGTTCGTGACCGCGTTCGTTCGTCCTTCACCCGCGAGGTCATTCGCACAACTGGAATTGTTTCGGACCTTGGTGGCGGATGAGTTCGAGCACCGCCCCGCTCGTCGCATGGAACGTGGCGACATTGGCCGTTTCCAGCTCGAAGGTGCCGGCTTGCCCGCCAATGTCTCCGTCGTCCGACGGAACGTTAGCCGCGTCCCAGAACGATCCGTCGATATCGATCGCGCCGAGGATCCCGCAGTGCGGCGTCGTGTACGCGTAGCGGACGCCAGTCGTCGCGCCACGAGGAGAGACCGGCAGAAGAGTGATCGACCCATCGGCCTGGGCAACGATCGGTTGACTCGCGATGGCGACGGGGTCCGCGGTCGGGACCGAACTGCCCCAGGGGCTAGCCCAAGGCGGGCTCACGGTTGGCGTCGAGTTTGCGCACGCACAGACCAAGAGCAGACTGCCGAAGCCGAAAACCAGACGCCGCACCTGCTCCTCCCCCTCAGGTTGATCCCACGGTCATCCTAGCGCGGAACGTCGAGTGAGCGCCACGATGACCAGATGGTGAGAGCAGAACGTCGGCTAGCTGGGCGTATCCTCGCGCCATGAGTGAACTCAACCCGACCACCCCCTCAACCATCGCCCACGAGTACGCAGAGATCCCGGCCTCCGCCGCTGTTCTTAA
>PNAZ01000160.1:612-31482 GCA_003169655.1 Chloroflexota bacterium | reverse complement strand
CGGTCGGCATCGATCAACTCACGCACGGCCGCGTTCGTGATCGGCCCTCCGGATGCCGGGATGACCAGTCGCCCGCCCACCTCTCGGAGGTCGGTGCCCGAAATGGGCTCGATTCGGACCGCCGCACCGTCGAGCTCGAGTTCGACCTCGCCACCCCCAGCCAGGCCGATCCGATCCCGGAGCGAGCGAGGAATGACCAAGCGCCCGGCCTTATCAATGGTAGCTCTCATGGCATGTACTCTACCATAAGGATGGCCCGTGCCTGCCGCGGACCCCGTGGGCAGTCGCGGCCTACCAAAAAGCCGGCGCAGCCTCCTCGACCGGCTCGTGCGCCGTCGGTGACCCGGGGTCGCCGCTACCGGTCGCTGTTCGACGACCGCCACGGCAGACGCGTGCGCTCACAACAACAAAAGCTCGATTTCGACCCGCCGCCACGCCAAGCGACCGGCGGCCGCGCTGAAACCTATCCCGTGGTGAGCGTGGCTCGGGATGAGTCGGCTCGAGAGTCGCCGGACGGCCTGGGTTCGTGCCCCACATCGGTGCGGATTCGGGCCGTTTGTTGTTCTGAGTGCACGTCTCGACGCCCGACTGAGTGATGGGCCCGGCGGGCCAGGCCGAGCTCGAGCGGGAGCAGACAGGCAGTGAGCACCTCAAGGCCGGTGCAGCCTCCTCGACCGGCTCATGCGCCGTCGGTGACCCGGGGTCGCCGCTACCGGTCGCTCGGCGGCTCAGCGTCGGTATCGCCCCAGGAGATCAAATCGAGGGAATCCCTGAGCCTGGCGGGCCTCTGAACGGGCGGTTTCGTCGATTTCATCTCGCCCAGCGATGATTCCGCGGGAATCCCCGGTTGGACGGCCACCGAACCCGTCGATTCGGCCGTTTTGATCTCCTGGGGCGATAACGGGGTTGGTCCGGAGCCCTCGAGTCGCTGGTCCGGATAGCTCCTGAGCGCCGCGAGGTGCCCGCGAGCACCACGATGCGTGAAAACAGTACTTCTGGGGGATGCGTCGGGAGAGGTCCTGGCCCGGACGATCCGGTCATGAGATTTCCATCAGCACGCCTGAGCATTTTCCCCGCGGCAGGGGTGCTCGCGCTTGCCCTTTCGTTCGGCTCCGCGGTCCCCGGAGTGAGCTCCGGACCGCTCGGCGACTTTTCCGGCGTGGCCCCCGTCGCCGCCTCCAGCGTCCACTNNACGTCCTGGCCCGGGGGCGGCTCGAATACCTACCTCTACGCCCACGCGCAGATCGGCGCGTTCGTCAACCTCAAGTACGCTCGCATCGGCGACCTCATCAGCCTGCGCCTGAGCAACGGGAAGTACGTGAAGTACAAGGTCGTCGCGAAGCACGCCATCGCCTGGAACGACGACCGCTGGCTGCTGCCCACCACCTCGGACAGGCTCACCCTCCAGACCTGCCTCGGACCGAACCTGAAGTCGCAGCGGCTGGTGGTCATCGCGGTGCCAGCCTACTGACCGTCGCGCCCCCGGCAACTTGCGCCGGGCTGGCAGCCTAGGCTCAGAGCCTTGCACCCGCGGCCGAGGAGCCGCTCCCCGCCTTCTTCGCCCACAACGATCCGGCGACTTGTCGGGTCTGACTGCGTCCAGCCGGGTGTGAGAACATCTGCCGGAGGTGTCGGGTCATCGACGCCAGGATCGAGCAGTCGCAGGAGGGGACGCCGGCTTCAGCTCATGAAGATCGGAAGCGACTCATGAACATCGGAAGCAACCCACGGATGAAGCGCTCCTGCGAACCATCGCCCGGCCGCTCGACGAGGTGACCCGCGCACCCAGCGCATTGGACCGTCCCGACGCACTGGACAGTCCTGGCGCCCTGGACCATCCCGATAGAGCCGTCGGACCAGCCGATCAGACGACCGGAACGGGCGCGATCATCGACCTCCACTGCCACACGAATGCAAGCTTCGATTCGCTGGCCTCGCCGGCGTCCGTGGTCCGTGCGGCCGCAGCCCGCGGGCTGACCTATCTCGCGATCACCGACCACGATCGGATCGATGGCGCACTGCGCGCCCGGGACGCCGCGCCCGCCGGCCTGACGGTGATCGTGGGCGAAGAGGTTCGAACGCTGGAGGGCGATCTCATCTGCGTCTTCGTCGAGCGTCCCATCCCATCCGGGTTGCCCGTCCTCGACGCGATCGCGGCAGCTCGAGACCAGGGTGCGCTCGTCGGCATCCCGCACCCGTTCGACCGATATCGCGCGTCGTTGCTGATGAACGAGGAGCTCAAAGACCTCGCCGAGAAGGTCGACTGGGTCGAGACGTGGAATGCTCGGCTACTTGATCGCGGAGGCAACGAGCGGGCCGCGACCTACGCTCGCACTCACAGCCTGCCCGGCGTAGCGGTCTCCGACGCCCATTCGATCCTCGAGGTTGGCCTGGTCCGTTCGGTCCTCCACGGCGACCCCTCGACGCCGGCGGGCCTGCGCGAGGCCCTGCCGTCGGTGTCCCACAACTTCGCCGATCTGCCGGTCGTCGCACGCGCCGCCAGCCCGTTCGGACGGCTCATCGAGCGGGCCCGAGGCGCGCATCGAACAACAGCGCCGGAGCGCAGCGCGCTCGAATCCGGCACGGATCGGACGGATCCCGAGCGATGATCGAAGGATCGTCGCCGGGGAGTGACCCGTCATTTCCCGGCAGTGCGGCACCACCGGGGAGCGCCGCCGCATCACCGGAGAGTGGCGCATCACCGGAGAGTGCCGCAGCACCGGAGATTGCCCCGTCATCACCCGGGAGTGCCGCCGCATCACCGGGGAGTGCCGCATCACCGGTGGGTGCCACTCAGGGAGCCACCCCGATCGTCTGTCCGTACCTGGGCCTGGCCGACGATCCACGTACACACTTCGTGTTCCCGACCACCGCTCATCGATGCTACAGCGGGTCGCGTCGGGAAGGGATCGAGGTCAGCCATCAGGCCGCGTTATGCCTCAGCGGGCAATACCTTGCCTGCCGACGCTACGTGGCCCCGGTAGCTCCGGCAACTCCGGTGGTTCCGACCGCCGCGGCGGCAGGGCTGGTCGTCCTCCCGCGAAGTGTCGAGGCGTCGTCGGTTGCCCATGTGGGCAGCCGGGCCCAATGGCGGAGCGCATCGGGCGGACGACGCGGGCCAGTCGTCCGCGCCGTCGTCATCCTCGTGGCTGCGCTCGCCCTCGTGATCGTCGCGACCGGGCTCCTGGGCCTGGGCGGATTCCTGTCCGCCGGNNTCGCAACCGGCGCCAACGGCCTCGGTCCTGGCGACGACGGGGTCCGCCCCCAGCGCCAGCCCAAGCGCCAGTGTCCACGCCCTGCCAACGACGCACATCGTCCAGCGAGGCGAAACGCTGACCTCCATCGCCCGCCACTATGGGGTGACCCTGGACGCCCTTGAGAAGGCGAACAAGATCAAGGACCCGAGCCTGATCGTGGTCGGCCAGCGCCTGATCATCCCAGCGCCGTGACGCTGAGCCGGCCCCGAAATCAGCGGCCGTTCAGTTCGGCGAGGGCCTCAACTTGACAAATCTTGCTACAATCGGCGCGGAACCTGTGCGCCTGACTTCATGGCGTGCGAAGCGACATCCGAGGGGTGGGATACCTAATGCGGCAACGAAATCGTCTGGTCGTCGGCGTGGTGGCTGGAATGGTCCTCTCGCTGGCAGCCGCGCTATCGGTGCTGGCATACGGCCCCCAGGTGGCCGCCACGATCTCGGTGAGCGGCCCGGCCGGCAACCAGTCGTGCGGGACCACGTCCACGCTCCACGCTCTCGTCCTCGACACGCTGGGCGCGCCGGACACGGCCGTGGTGGTCGACTGGACGTTCGCCGGCGGCAGCATCACCGGGGATCATTTCACGCCAAACTCCAGCACCACCAACTCGAGTGGCATCGCGACGACCCAGGTCACCTTTGCCTGCCCAGGTGCATCGGTCACTAGCAATCGCGTCGTGCACATTGACGCCACGACGGCGGTCGACATCGTGGGTGCGATCGCCGTGACGGTCACGGTCAAGGGCCTGCCGAGCACCTCGACAGATCCGGCCGGCGGCACCTCGACCCTGGCGATTCTTGCGGCCGCGTTCGCCGTGCTCCTGGGCAGCTGGATCATCCTTCGTCGCGTCTCCGCCACCCGGAGCTGACCTTCGCCTTTGCTGGGCGTGCCCGGGAGGCGCGATCACGGCGCCCGCTGGAGAATCCGGGTAGCCTGCCGCCATGGTGAGCGACGGGCCTCCCGAGTCGCATCGGCGTCGTCGCTCCGGCCGGCATCGGCGTGCCTCGCTCGGGTCGATCCTCCGGGGTAACGGCCGCGCGGGTCGCCGGCTCGTCGCCCTCGGCGCGATCAGCCTGATCATTCTCGCGGCCGTCGCCACCACGATCGTCCTGTCCGGCGGGTTGGGCGGCGCGTCAGTCGCAGCGACCGGATCCGGCGGGCCGTCGCTGGGCCTTGCAACTGGTGGCGGGGCGTCGGGGGCGGGCACGAACGACAGCTTCCCGCCGATCGCCACCGACCCTCCCAGCCCTGTCCCGAGCGCGACACCGACCGGGATCATCGCCACCCGCATCCTCATCGCCCGACTCGGGATCAACCTGCAAATCGTGGCCGGCGATGGGCTCGACGCTCCGCTCGGGAAGGCGGCCCACTACCCGGGTACGGCCTGGCCGGGCGGCGGATCGAACATCTACATCTACGGCCATGCCCGGGTGGGCATGTTCCTCTCGCTGTGGCAGGCCCGGGTCGGCGACGAGGTGGTCCTGACCCTCGCCGATGGCACGACCCGGACGTATGTCGTGAGCAAAGTCCTGCCAAAAGTGCCCTGGAATGACGTCTCCTACCTCAATCCAACGCCCACGGAGCAGCTGACCCTCCAGACCTCCACCTCGTACTACGCGACGGCACCACGGTTCGTGGTGATCGCCCTGCCCCAGACATGATCGATACTCTCGGGGACTCTCGCCGCAGGCGTCGCCACCGATCCGCCCGGCGACGCAAGCGGATCGCCGCCGCGGTCCTGGGCGGTGGTGCAGTCCTCCTGCTCGTTGGATTGTGGCTCGCCGCCACGCGCTATCTGCCGGCGCTCGATGAAGCTCGCACGCTCCGGACAGACCTCGTCGCGATGGCCGACCGCGCCCAGGCTGCGGGCGTCAACCTGGACCGCCCAACCCTGGTCCAGCTCCAGGCCGACCTTCAGACGGCGGATGGGCACCTGGCCGACCTGCGCGGCCTGCTCGCCAGCGACCCGCTGGTGGGCCTGGCCCGATCATTCCCGCCCACCCGGGATGCGATCCGCGGGGCGGATGCGGTCGTCGCCGCGGGCGGGGATCTCACCGGGGCCGCCGCCGATGGGCTCACGATCGCTGCCCAGTACGTCACGATCCGGGAGGCCCAGGCGGCCACCGCGAGCGGCACCGGCGCGAGCACCACCGGAGGCGGCTCCGCGCTGGCCGGCCTGGTCGAGCTGATGGCCACCTCGCAGTCCAGCGTCAACGCCGCGATCGCGGCGCTGGACCAGGCCAGTCAGGCCCTGGCGGCGGCCCCGGCGGACCTGCCCGGCCAGATCGCCGATGCCCGCGACACGATGCTGGCCAAGATCGCCGAGTTCGGCCCACCGCTCAAGGCCTATGCCAACGCGGCCGGGGTCCTGCCCGAGATCCTGGGCTGGAACGGCCCGCGCCGCTACCTTGTCCTGACCCAGGATCCGGCCGAGCTGCGGCCGACCGGCGGGTTCATCGGTAGCTTCGGGATCCTGGCCTTCGACAAGGGCCAGATCACGGAGCACAGCTTCCAGGACGTCTTCCTGCTGGACCTGCCCTCGAAGTATCCGTTCATCGCGGCCCCGGGCCCCCTGTCGGACTACCTCCTGGGACCGAAGCAGTCATGGCAGCTGGCCGACTCGAACTGGTCGCCGGACTTCCCGACCAGCGCAGCGGACGCCATCCGGCTGTACAAAAACGAAGGGGGCACCGGCCAGATCGATGGCGTGCTTGCTCTTACCACCTACACGATCGATCAGCTGCTCACCCTGACCGGACCGATCTCGGTCCCGGCATACGGGGCGACGGTCGCATCCGGGGAGACCACCCTCAAGGTCCTCCAGCTCACCCGCGCGGCCCAGGCGCCGAATCAGAACCGGAAAGCGTTCCTGTCCGCCTTCGCGGACCAGCTGTTCGACACCCTCCTGGGCCTCGCTCCCCAGAAGTGGGCTGACCTCGCCGGCCAGGCGGACATCTTCCGGACGCAGCGCCTGTTCACGGCCTGGTTCGCCGATCCTGGCGCGCAGGCGCTGACGGTGCAGGCCGGGTTCGACGGCGCCGTCCTCCAATCCCTCGGCGACTACATCTACCCGGTCGACTCCAACGTTGCCCCGGTCTCCAAGCTCAACGCGGTGACGGACCGGGCGCTCGACCTGAGCGTCCAGCTCGACCCGGTCGGCGACGCCCATGACAACCTGGATATCGCCTGGACGAACCAGATCGAGACGGACCTTGGGGCACCATATCGGGCCCTCTCTACCCCGCAGGACCGCGGAGTCCTGGGGATGTACTTCCGGCTCCTCGTCCCCGATCGGAGCCGGATCGGCACGGTCTCCGGCGGCAGCTACCAGGCCCTGACGGCACCGGCGGATATCGATACGGAGGCCGGCCGGGAGGTCTTCGGCAATTACCTCCGTATTCCAGCGGGCACCACCCACCTCGACTACACGTGGGTGAGCCCGTACGCCGCGGACAGCGCGGTCGACGGGACGTTCACGTACCGACTCACGATCCAGAAACAGCCGGGTCTCCGTGCGGGACCGCTCCACCTGGTGATCAGCCTGCCGCCCGGCGCGGTCCTCATCGATGAGAGCGCCGGCCTCACCGTCCGAGGCGGCACGGTCACCCTCGACATCACGTTCGACCAGGATCTCGTCCTCGCCGTCCGCTATCGGATGCCCCCCGGGACACCGTAGGGCGGCGGAGCGGCCATATACTCAGCGGGCACACCGGATCACAGGGGAGGACGCAGGCATCGTGGACGCCCGAGGTTATCTCCGCGTGCTCCGCAACTGGGCCTGGGTCCTGATCGCGAGCGTCCTGCTTGCCGGCGGAGCCGCCTACCTCGTGAGCAGCGCGCTGCCGAAGACGTACGAAAGCACGGCCACCCTCATCGTGGGCCAGTCGCTCCAGTCCACGAACCCGGACATCAACCAGCTGCTGGCCAGCCAGCGCCTCTCGCAGACCTACGCCAGCCTGGCCACCACCACCTCCATGCTGGCCCAGGTCGTGGATACGGTGGGCCTCAATGAGCCGGCGGACGTCCTGCGCAAGAACGTGGCCGTGACCGCCGCCACCGACAGCACCCTGATCACGATCACCGCAACCGACGGCGACGCGCAGCGGGCGGCCACGATCGCGAATACCCTGGCCGGCGATCTCATCGCCGCATCACCGGCCATCTCCGGCCGCGACGCGAGCGTCCAGAGCTTCATTGACTCGGACCTCAAGGCCACCCAGCAGCAGATCACGGACAGCCAGGCCCAGCTCCAGCGTCTGCTCTCCCTGCCCAACCCCAGCACGGAGGAGCAGAACCAGATTCAGACCCTTCAGGGGCAGCTCGTCAGCCTGCGCCAGACGTACACCACCCTCCTGGCATCGAGCTCCGACAGCGGGGCCAACCTGCTGACCATCGTTGATCCGGCCATCCCGGCCGATCAACCGGCCGGCCCGCGGGTCCTCCTCAACACGATCCTGGCGGCGTTCGTCGGGCTGCTGCTCGCGATCGGGATCGCCTTCCTGCTCGATTACCTCGACGATACGGTGAAGTCCGGCGCTGACGTAGAAGCTCTCGTCGGCGTGCCCACCCTCGGCGCGATCATCCGGATGAAGGGCGGCGGCGACCGCAGCGAGATCTACCACCTGGCCGCGCTGCTCTACCCGCGTTCGCCGGCCGCGGAGGCCTACCGGACCCTGCGGACCAACGTGGAGTTTGCTGCGGTCGACGCGCCGGTCCGGACCATCCTCGTCACCTCATCCATCCCCGGTGAAGGCAAGACCACGACCGCGGCGAACCTGGCCGTCGTCTTCGCCCAGGCCGGCCGCCGGACGCTCCTGATCGATGCGGACCTGCGCAAGCCTGGCGTCCACAAGATGTTCAATTTGCAGAACACCGAGGGGCTCACCAGCCTGCTCCGCTCCGATGCGGTGGACGCCGTAGGCATCGCCCAGGCGACCGAGCAGGAGAACCTGGCGGTCATCACCACCGGACCCCTGCCGCCAAATCCGGCCGAGCTGCTAGGCTCCCAGCGGATGAAAGTCATCCTCGAGCGCCTCGCTGCAGCGGTGGACCTGGTCATCATCGACAGCCCGCCGCTGCGGGCCGTCACGGACGCGGCGATCCTGGCCTCCATCACCGACGGGACGATCTTCGTGATCGACGCCGGGCGCACCCGCCGCGGTGCCGCCGTCAGCGGTCGAGACGCACTGGCCAAGGTGGGCGCCCGGGTCCTGGGCGTCACCCTGAACCGCCTCTCCGAGAAGGCGTCCGGCGACTATTACTACTACGACTACCACGGCGGCTACGGCTCCGATGGTGCACCGAAGGACGGCCGCGACGAGACAGCCCGAGACCGTGGCCAGGGGCGCGGCAGCGTTCCACCGGTCGTACCGGCCGGGGTCAAACGGGAGTGAGGGGCTGGGGGGTCGGCGGAGGCCGGTGAGGGTGCTCATCATCGGGATCAACTACCGGCCGGAACTTACGGCGATTGGCCCGTACACGACCGGCCTCGCCGAGGCCCTCGCCCGGCGCGGCGACCGGGTCACAGTCTTAACCGGCTTGCCTCACTATCCGGCCTGGCGAATCGGCCCAGGCACGTCCCGCCGGCTGTTCAGTTCGACGGTAGTGAATGGCGTCCGGGTCCTTCGGGCCGCCCACTACGTTCCGTCCCGCCAATCGGCTCTCCGCCGCGGAGCGTACGAGGGCACGTTCCTCGTCGCCGGAGCCGCCGCCCTCGTCCGGGCCACGCTCCTCACGGGGCTGGACCGGCCGGACGCGATCCTGGGCGTCGTGCCGAGCCTGTCCGGCGGGATCCTCGCGCGAGCGGTGGGCACGGTCCTTCATGTTCGGTACGGCCTCCTCTTCCAGGATCTGATGGGTCGTGCGGCCGCTCAATCAGGGATTCCCGGGGGCGGGACCGTCGCTCGTGTGACCAGCACCGCTGAGGCGTGGGCCACCGGGCGCTCCACTGTGCTCGGGGCGGTGTCCGAGGCATTCCGGCCGGCACTCATCGAGATGGGCGTGGCCCCGAGCCAGATCCGCGACGTGCCGAACTGGACGCGCCTCGCCGAACCCACCCTGTCGATGAATGAGACCCGCCGGCGGTTTGGTTGGACCGATGGTCGCCAGGTGGCGCTCCACGCCGGGAACATGGGCCACAAACAGGGTCTGGAACAGGTCATCGCCGCCGCCCGATTGGCCGCCGAGCGCGGCGAGCCGGTCCGGTTCGTCCTGGCCGGCGGCGGCAACCAGGAGGCGGATCTCCGCGCGCTGGGTGCCGGCCTGCCAACGCTTGACTTCCTCGGGGTTCAGCCGGACGGAGTCCACGCCAGCCTCCTGGCCGCCGCCGACGTGCTCCTGCTCTCCGAACGGCCGACCCAGCTGGACATGTCGCTCCCTTCGAAGCTCACCAGCTACCTCGCGGCAGGCCGTCCGATCGTCGCTGCCGTCCCCGCCGGTGGCGCCTCCGCCCGGGAGATCGAGCGCTCAGGGGCCGGGCTCATCGTCCAAGCCGGCAAGCCGGAGTCGACACTCGCGGCTCTGGCTCGCCTGCGCTCGGAGCCCGTCCTCGCGGCGGAACTCGCCGCCGCCGGGCCTGCCTACGCGGCCATCAACCTCTCTGCGGCGGCCGGTCTGGCCCGGGCGCTCGCCCTCGTCGACGAGATCGCAGCGTGACGGAAGCGCCGAAGCGTGCACTCATCACCGGGATCACCGGCCAGGACGGCTCGTACCTGGCCGAGCTCCTCCTGGACAAGGGCTACGAGGTCCATGGACTGATTCGCCGCTCCAGCTCGTTCAACACCGGCCGGATCGACCATCTCTATCGCGATCCCCACGAGGCGGAGACGAGGCTCTTCCTGCATTACGCCGACCTCACCGACTCCTCCTCGCTCTTCGGCCACCTGCACCGGATCAAGCCCGACGAGGTCTACAACCTGGGCGCCCAGAGCCACGTCAAGGTGAGCTTCGAGATGCCGGAGTTCACCGCGGAGACGGCGGGGATGGGCACGCTCCGGATGCTGGAAGCCGTCCGAACCGCCGACTGGCCGATCCGCTTCTACCAGGCCGGCAGCTCCGAGATGTACGGCAAGGTCCTGGAGAGTCCCCAGAACGAGCGGACGCCGTTCAACCCACGCAGCCCTTATGCAATCGCCAAGGTGTTCGCCCACTTCATGGTCGTGGACTACCGAGAGGCGTATGGCCTCCACGCGAGCAACGGCATCCTGTTCAACCACGAGTCGCCCCGGCGGGGCGGCACGTTCGTCAGCCGCAAAGTAACCCGGGCGGTAGCCGCCATCCTTGCAGGGAAGCAGGAGAAGGTCTACCTCGGCAACCTCGATGCGAAGCGTGACTGGGGATACGCTCCCGAGTACGTCGAGGCGATGTGGCGGATGCTCCAGCAGGATGACCCGAACGATTACGTGATCGCGACGGGCGAGATGCACACAGTACGTGAGCTCGTCGAGACGGCCTTCGGGCTGGTCGGGCTCGACTGGCACGCGCACGTTGGCGTGGACCCGGGCTACTACCGGCCGACCGAAGTGGACGAGCTGTGCGGAGACGCCTCAACAGCTCGCGAGCGCCTCGGCTGGCAGGCCCGAACCACTTTTCAAGACCTTATGCGCCTCATGTTGGACCACGATCTCGCTGAGGCTGGCGTGCGCTGGCCCGGCAGAGTGCCGCCATGACCGCGACTGGTTCTCATCCAAGGTATCGCGACGACTGGCTTGCTCCGTTTCGTACGGCAATCCAGTCCGAACTCCGGTCCGGCTCCGTCGTTATCGATGTCGGAGGCGGCCGCCATCCAGCAATGGCCCGGGCCGACCTACCGCCGGGCACCACGTATATCGGCCTCGACATGTCTGAGCGCGAGCTGATGGCTGCACCGCCCGGATCGTACGATCGCCTCATCGTTGGCGATGTGGTCGAGCGCCAACCCGATCTGGAGGGTTGCGCCGATCTCGTCGTTTCGTGGCAGGTCCTTGAGCATGTCGCGCCACTCGGCGACGCCATATTCAACATTCACTACTACCTGCGGCCGGGCGGGTTGTTCGTGGCGCAAATGAGCGGCGGGCGGTCAGCCTTCGCCCTGATCAACCGCATGATCCCGCATCGATTGGCGAAGGTGGCCATGCAGCGACTTCTTCAGCGCGATCCTGAGTCGGTGTTCCCCGCACCATATGATCGGTGCACCTACTCCGCGCTCTCCCAAACCCTCGCGTACTGGTCGGCTGCCCGGATCGTCCCGCGCTATCGTGGCGCTCAGTACTTCCGATTCTTGCCGCCTTTGCAAAGCCTGTATGTGCACATCGAGGATCTCATTGTTCGGGGGGACCACAAGGATCTCGCGACGCACTACTTGGTGGTAGCGCGGCGATGACGTGCGAGATGGCCGTGGGACCGGCCGGGCGGGACTCGGAGCGGTACGTCGGCACGGGCGACGGCGAGGGCTACCCCCGATCGAACGGGGCGGATGGACCCTGCGGCGACGCGTCGAAGGCGGCCCAGCGGCTCGGCTGGCTCCCGCGCGCCCGCTTCCATGAATTGATACGGATCATGCTGTCCCACGACATGCGGGACCCCGAGCGGCGCATACATGACGAAACCCTCGCTGCGGACCCAGGCGCAACGCTGGCGGGCCTGCAGTGACAGGCATCTGGGGTGGCCGCCGGGTCATGGTCACCGACCTGTCAGTGCGAACTGCCCTTTATGTGTCGCTGCCATGAATGTACGTGCTGGCCTGGTCGCCATCATTGATCGCATGCCCTCCCGAGTTGCACGTCATCTTCACGGTCAAGCGCCGTTCGTGCGTTTGCTGCGTCCAGTGGTCAACCGAATGATGCCGACCGGGATCGTCGAGGTCAGAGTTCGGTCGGGTCTGGCAGAAGGGCTCCTCATCTCCATCGAGCCGCGCCAGGAGAAGTACTACTGGACTGGTACGTACGAACCCAACGTTCAGAACGCGATGGCCGCGGTCCTTCGGCACGGTGACGTGATGTGGGACGTCGGTGCCCATGCAGGGTTTCATACGGCGCTCGCCTCGCGTCTCGTCGGTCCAGATGGAGAGGTCGTCGCTTTCGAGCCCCTTCCTCCGAACGTCGCGCGCCTCGAGCGACTCGTCTCTGCGAATCGACTGAACAACGTCAGGATCAGGCCCCTCGCAGTGTCCGGCGGAACGGGTCGAGCGATCTTCCATGTCGCCCCGAGCACAAGCATGGGAAGCTTGGCGCCGATTGCCGCCGTCACAGTAGACATCGAGGTGTACACGACGACGTTGGACATGGAGCTTGCCAACCTTCGTCCGCCGGCGCTGGTCAAGATTGATGTGGAAGGAGCGGAGGCGACTGTCTTCGCGGGAGCGACCCGCCTCTTGTCTGAGGTAATGCCGCGTCTGGTGATCGAGTTCTTGTCGTCCGACGCCATCCACCGAGCGAGGGAGGTGCTCCCTTCCTATGAGTTCACTCGACTCGATGCCACCAACTACCTCGGCGAGCCCACTCGATGAGCGGCTTCCGGGATGACCGTCGTGTCATGCTCACGCGCGGAGGTGGGTTCCTGGGGCGTCGGTGCGCGCCGTCGCCTTCGGCCTCGGGGGCCTGTTCTCCAACCGACGGAAGTTGAGGAACTATACGGCAGTGCCCGAGTGAGCGGCGGCACTGCACGCCGGGCAGGGCTGATCCTGCCGCGATTGAATCACCGCCGCGTCATGGTCACCGGTGGTGGTGGCTTTCTGGGCACAGTCGTCGTGCGCCGTCTCGAGGCCGCCGGCGCAACCGAGATCTTCGTCCCCCGCTCACACGACTACGACCTGCGGACGAAGGACGGGATCGATCATGCGCTCTCGGACGGTGACCCAGAGCTGGTGATCCACCTGGCGGCGGTAGTGGGCGGGATCGGTGCGAACCGCGAGAACCCGGGCCGCTTCTTTTACGAGAACGCGATCATGGGCGTCCAGCTCATGGAACAATCGCGACTCGCCGGCGTGGACAAGTTCGTCACCGTGGGGACGGTCTGCTCCTACCCAAAGTTCACGTCGGTCCCCTTCCGGGAGGAGGATCTGTGGAACGGCTACCCGGAGGAGACGAACGCACCGTACGGCCTTGCAAAGAAGATGCTCCTCGTTCAGTCGCAGGCATACCGTGCGCAGTATGGCTTCAACGCGATCTACCTCATTCCGGTCAACCTCTACGGCCCGGGCGACAATTTCGACCCGAAGAGCTCCCATGTGATCCCGGCGCTCATCAAGAAGTGCGTCGACGCCCGCGAGGCGGGCGCGGACCATATCGACGTGTGGGGCACGGGGTCGGCGTCACGTGAATTCCTTTACGTGGACGACGCGGCCGAGGGGATCGTTCTCGCTGCCGCGCGCTACGACGATGCAGGGCCGGTGAACCTGGGCGTGGGTCACGAGGTCACGGTTCGCGAGCTAGTGACCCTGATCGCGGAGCTCACCGGCTTCACCGGCGAGATCCGCTGGGACGCCTCGAAGCCCGATGGCCAGCCGCGACGAGCAATGGATACCACCCGCGCCCAAGAATGGTTCGGGTTCATGGCCCGGATGCCATGGGACGAAGGGCTGCGAGCGACGATCGACTGGTATACGTCGAAACATGGGGCTGGTTCGTGACGGAGAGCTCTCCTGTCCTCGGCACTGAGCCCGCGGCTCATGGCCCGCGCGCCAGTGGTGCGGGCGGACGGATCGCGCGCGGACTGGCCGCGAACATTGGGGGCATGGGGGTCACGCTGGTCATCCAGCTCGTCAGCGTTCCCGTGCTGCTGGCCGCTTGGGGCGTTCCCACGTACGGGGAGTGGCTGGTCCTGAGCGCGGTCCCGACCTACGTGGCGCTGAGCGACCTGAGCTTCTCTTCGGTCGCTGGTAACTCGATGGTTATGCTTGAGGCCGCGGGCAAGCGCAGGGACGCGGTCATTCTCGGTCGTCGCCTATGGTCCATCGTCACCGTGATGACTGGGATCGCAGTGCTGGCGGCCGTGGCGATTGCGCTCGTCTTTGGCGGAGCCTTAGGCGGTGGAGCGGCGATCCGCCCGTCCGAGGCCCAGATTGTCCTCGTCGCACTGTTCACGCAGGTGGCGATCGGTAACCAGTACGGGGTGCTCGACGCGTGGTATCGAGCTGCTGGACGTTACCCGCTTGGCACCACTCTTCGCCAACTTGGGCGGCTGCTTGAGTTCGGTGCCCTTATGGGTACGGTGCTCCTTGGAGGGCGGCCAAGCGCTGCCGCTATCGCCTTCCTCGTCGGAAGCGCGACTGGGTTCGGGGTGTCTTGGGTTGTCCTGCGGCGGGCCGTGCCGTGGTCTACTTTCCGCCCGGAGCGTCCGCACCTCCAGACGTTCCGCGAGTTGCTCGCGCCCGGAGTCGCGTTCATGGCCTTCCCGATCGGCAACGCGCTATCGGTCCAGGGCATGACGATCGTCGTCGGGGGCACGCTGGGCGTTGGCGCGGTCGTCGTTTTCTCGACGACACGCACCTTGACGCGGGTCGCCTTGCAGGCGATAGGCTCTATCAACAACGCGATCTGGCCTGAACTCTCGCGATCCGTCGCGGGTGACCGTCTCGACGAGGCCCGAGCGATCCTCCGCCGCTCCGTTCAGCTTGCGCTCGTTGGCTCGCTTTCGCTGGTGATCGTATTGGCGCTGGTCGGACCGTCGATCATCCGGTGGTGGACCTATGGAGTCGTCAATCCGCCGCTGGAGCTGCTGTATATCTTGCTTCTCGTGATGATCGGCTACTCCGTCTGGTCTACGTGCTCCTCCGTCCTTCTCGCAACGAATCGGCACAGGCGGCTCGCCGGCGTGTACCTGGGTGGCACCGCGGTTGCCCTGCTGGCGGCCGTGCCTCTCAGCTCTGTGTTTGGACTGGCCGGTGCTGCAGTGGCACTCCTCGCAATCGACGCTGCAATGGTCCTGTACGTGTTTCCAGCAGCACTGCGTGTCGTTGAAGACCGCCCCAGCGAGTTCGTTCGAGCTTTGCTGGACCTTCGTGGTGCGGTTCAATTGGCAATCTCGAGCGTGAGATCTATGGCGTGAGCGAGGCCAAGGCCGACGCCGTCTCGCTCTTCTCCAAGACCGTCATGTTCAGCGAGTCTGAGAAGCGTGCGAAGTTGGCGGACGTTTAATGAGCGCCCGAGTCGTCGTCGCCAACCCTGGCAGCGTTCCGGAGATCGTGCACATGGCTAATGCGCTCGGGGTGGCCGACCTCCTTCGCGCCTATATCGCACCGTTCTCCCCGACCCGTTCTGAGCTCGACGCAGACCGGTTTGGACGGTTTGGCCCGCTTGGGAAGGGACTCCACGACCAGCTCCGACGCCGTGAAATGCACGAGCATGTTGGCCGGGCCGAGCGGTATCGGGCTGCCCGAGCCCGCGAGATCGCAGTGGTAGCGGCGCTCAGGCTCGGCTTCCCGCCACCGGTCTTCAGGCGTCTACTAAGGTGGCGCAATCAAACGTTTGAGGCGGCGGTCGCACGCCTGCTCCAGAGTGTCGACACGGATCTGATCATCCCGCTAACTTCGGCCCTGCTGCCCCTGCAACGGGCACGGAGCCTCGGCGTTCGCACTTGGTTGGACTGCTCAACCGCGCATCACGGGTACGCGACGCGCCTGCTTACTGATGAGATGCGTCGGGTGCCCGACTTCGCGTCCACGATGCAGCTCCCGGTATCGTCCCCAGCTGAGGCTAGCCGGATGAATCAGGAGATCGCGCTGGCGGACGCCTTGATCGTGCTGTCGAGCTTCCAAATGCGAACCTTCGTTGATGAGGGCGTATCGCCGGACCGTCTTCATGTGCTCCCGCTTGGAGTCGACCTCGAGTTGTTCAGGCCGACAAATCGCACGCGACACGAAACATTCACGATCGGCTTCGTCGGGCAAGTGACACAGCGCAAGGGCATCTCCTATCTCATAGCAGCGTTCGAGGCACTCCGAGCCGAAGGAATGCAACTACTGGTGGTCGGACGTCCGGTCGGCCCACGACATCCGTGGCTGCGAGAGGGAGTGGAGCATCATCCCGCCGTCGCACGATCGGCGCTTCCTGAGGTCTACGCACGGATGGACGTCTTCGTGCTCCCTTCCTTGAGCGAGGGGTTCCCGCTGACTGCCCTCGAGGCGATGGCGTGCGGGATTCCTGTCATCGTGTCGGAGAACACTTTTGGGCGGGACGTCGTGGTCGACGGCCACAACGGGTACGTCGTGCCCATTCGAGACGTCGACGCGATCGTTGACCGGGTCCGCAAGCTCGCGAGCGACGAGTCCCTGCGGTCGACGATGGGGATCTACGCGCGGGCAACTGCCGAGGAGTTCTCCTGGGATGCGTTCGGCCGTCGCGTCGTTGGACTTGTGACGGACTGATGACAACAGGCTTCGATGGCACACGAAGACGAGTGGGCCGCCAGTGAGCCTGGCTCCTGTGGTCTATTGGAACAACATCCCAGGTCCGCAAGCGGTTGCGGGTCTCAATTGCAGCCTCCGAGCGCCTGGCGGATCTCGACATGAGCCTCCTGACATGGGGCGACGGAGCGGACGGGCCTGCGTTTCGCGCAATTGTGCGCGAACCTCGACTCCGCAACGTCCGGTTCCTGGGCTTCAAGGACTACGGCGACCTGCTGCGGGTATACGCGGCGGCCGATGCCCTGGTGCTCCCGGACGTTGGGTGATGCACACGGGCTTGTCGTGGAGGAGGCGATGGCCTCGGGTCTGCCAGTGATCTCATCAGGGGCGGCCGGCGACATCAGGCTTCGGGTGCCGGACGGTGTCGCCGGGTTCGTGGTGCCGCCGGCAGACCCAGAGCTGCTCGCGGAGCGGATGCGGATCATCGCGAACGATCCCAGCGCGACCCGCCAAATGGCAGAGGCGGCCGCCGCGATCGCGAGTGGGCGAGGGCGTGGCCGGTGTGCGGACGATTTCGAGCGGTTCGTCGAGCGGATCCTTGCAATGCCGAAGGCCCACCGGCAGATCGTCACCTCGGCGGGGGCGCGGAACAGCCGCCCGCACGTCATCTACTGGAACAACATCCCCGCGCCGTACATGGTGGAGCGCTTCAACACGGTCGTTCGGCGGGGGAATATCGATCTCGAGGCCTGGTTCGGTGCTCGCACTGAGCCGGACCGTAGATGGACGGTAGACGAGTCCAGCTGGGAGTTCCCGTACCGTTATCTTCCCCGCGTGGGCGTCGGCCAGCGCCAGCTGAGCCTGCCCGCGTCGGTGCTGACGGAGCGGCGTCCTGATCTCCTCGTCAGCCTCTATGCGACGCCATCGTTCCTAGCGGGTCTGCGCCTCGCCTGGTGGCGCGATTGGCGGACGGCCCTGTGGGTCGAAGTGACGTTCGACTCCTGGGTACGGCGACGCAGGTGGAAGGAAGCCCTGAAGCGCCGTGTGTTCACGAGGGTCGATGGCATCATCACAGCTGGGCAGGACGGGCGCGCGTTCGCGATGCGGTACGGCGTCTCGCCCGAGCGGATTCACATCGCGCGCCACGTGGTGGACACGACGTACTTCGCGTCGGAGGTGGCAGCGGCGCGGCCTGCCCGAGACGAAATCCGGGCCGCCCTCGGCGTCACGGGCGTAGTCTTCCTGTATGTCGGGCGGCTCTGGTGGGGCAAGGGGGTCCGACCTCTGCTTGCCGCGTACGCGAGTCTCGCGCGCGACCCTACCCAGAAGGCAAGCCTCCTCATCGTCGGGGACGGACCTGAGGAGGCCCGTATCGCACGGATGTGTGAGCGCGACGGCCTGAATGTAAAGCTCACGGGCTTCCAGCAGAGAGCCAATCTGCCCCACCTGTACGCCGCCGGCGATGTCTTCGTCTTTCCCACGCTCGGTGATCCCTATGGGTTGGTCATCGACGAGGCGATGGCGGCGGGATTGCCGGTCATTAGCACGACCGCCGCGGGCGAGATCCGCGATAGGGTCATCGATGACGTGAATGGCTATCTCGTCCCGCCCAATGATCCGTTGGCGCTTGCAGCCGCCATGCGACAACTCGCAAGCGACCCCGCGCTCCGGAGTCGGATGGGGGCCCGTTCAGCCGAGATGATCGCGCCCTATACGCCCGACCACTGGGCAGAGGCATTCGAGAAGGCCGTGGAGGTCATCCTCGCGTCGCCCCGAACGGCGTCCCAATCGTGAATCTCCCGGTTGCGACGACATATCCGCCGGGTTTGACCATCACAGTCCCACATGCCGAAGCGGAAGGTCGGTCCCTCAGGACTCGGCATACCAGCTGGCACGCCACGGTGATAGCTCGGCGGCTGCGCAGTCGTGTATCGACTGATTGGCGAGTAGGCCGCTATCTACGACGCTGCGAACCCCCTCGGATCCCGCCCAGGCTCCTGAGGGATCGATTCAGCGGATCTACGGCGGCACACGCTCTCATGCCCATGTGGCTACCGACCGCGGCGGGTTCTCGGGCAAGATCCACAGCAGCCGGTGATGCGTGAGCAAGCGGGGCGGCGTTCTTGTGGCTGCCGTCGTGGCTGGGCTGGGCGTCCCGCTGGTCGTTTCGCTGCCAGGACTTCAGAACATCACCGCCGTAATGGTTCTCGTGACTGCAGGTTTGGCTGCCATGCCGCTTGTCCCGCTTGTGTTTGGACGCACCTTCGACATATTCGAGCCCGTGTACATTTTCGCGGCGTCATTTGCGGTCGTGTTCGTGTTCAAGCCGGCGTGGGACCTCACCCAGCCGGGCGGTGTGCCACCATTTGCAGGCGAATCGCCCGAAGCCACGTACGCTGCGGCGCTCGCCGTCGCCGCGATCGGGGCCGCAGGATTCTATTTCGCCTACTATCTGCACCGGCCATCGTCCGAAGCGGCGAGTCCCGAGCACGGTGAACGAGTAGCCGTGCACGCGCGACTCAATGCATACGTAATCGCGCTGATTGCGCTGGCGGCAGCGCTTTATGGCGCGCTGATTGCTAGTTCCGGGCCCGCCGCCGCGCAGCCAAGCGGCTACTTGTATTCAGCCCCGCTGCTGCTTGCTCCCGCAGGACTGCTACTTATCCTGGCCGCTCCGTCATGGGCCTCGCACAGGGCCATAACGGGCCTCTTTCTGGTGACCCTGTCTCAGGTGCCAGCATTCATTGGCGGTGCAAGATCATGGACGCTCCCTGTGCTTGCGGCGCTGGCGTTGCTGTTCTACCTCAAGCGCCGATCACGGCCCCGATTGGCTTGGATCGCACTTGCTTCTATGCCAGTGTTCCTCCTGTTCGTTAGCGCTCCACGCGACTACCGGGGGGCACCGGCTAGTCAAGGCTCTATCATTGACTCTGTCTGGGCTACGGTCACAGATCCGGGGACTGCTATCGACCGTTTCTTTAGAGTTGGCGATACGTCGATGGCGCCCGACCTCGCGATCGAACTCCGATATGTTCCGAGTCGGCTGGACTACCAGTTGGGCGCCACCTACGTTGAGGCGCTCTTGCGACCGATTCCGCGAGCTTGGTGGCCGAGCAAACCAGCGGCGGCTGACACCGAACTCATGGAGGTGATTTGGCCCGCCTTCTACAATCAGCAGGTCGGTTTCGCGTTCTCGGCCTTCGGTGAGCCATACCTCAACTTCGGGATCGCGGGGGTCGCAGTCTTTGGTCTGGTCGCGGGCGTCATCTGCAGAGTGCTTTACTCGTGGATGACTCGCCGCCCGGGATCCCAGGTGGCTCAGGCTGTGTTCGCGGTCAGTTGGCCATTCGTGTTTGTGTACATGCGCGGCGGCATTGGCGTGGATTACCAACGCCAGCTGATCATTTTGGTGCCTCTCCTTGTCGGGTACGCTTTTGCGTGGCGCCAAGTTCCGGAAGACCGCGCTCGATTGGACTCCCTCACAGCCCAGAGTCACGGCGGCGGGCAATTCCTGATGGGCGCCGAGCCGTCGACCCCATCGCTTCGTTGATGGGGCACAGATGGGAAATCGAGATCGCCTCTGGACCGTTGCGTAGACGGGACGCCGCGAGGGCTACGGTGCCGTCCCCGGGTCGCCGCAACGAACGACTAAGTCGATTGATCGCGGGCCTGTGGCTTCGACTTGGAGGGGGCGCGATGGTCCGATCGAGCGGGTCCGTTTTCCGGCCCCGTCAACCGCAAGACCTGTGAGCTGTATCCATCTCCTGAACCTCCACCAAAGTCAGGGAGGTTCACCAGTCGCAAGACTTGTGGGTCTTGTGAAGTGTGCCACGGCACGCTGCGGATGCAGGGTCCTGACCTCAAGGTTCAATGGAACTCAGGACCACATTGTCAGACGATTCGGGTCTCATTCATGTTTCTCCCAAGCCGCCATGCTGTGACTATCCTGAGTGCCATGCCGACAGTGCGTGCGATTGACGATTTCCTGCATCGGCGGATTGGCGTGTCGTATCTTCGGCTCTCGCGCGAGCGGTCGATTCACGAGCGCTTCCGCTACGCGCTCGCTGTGCTCAACTCCCTTGGGTTGGAGGATCCGACCGTGCTCGACGTCGGCTGCGGTAGCGGGATGCTATTGCGGCATCTCGCAAGCCATCGGCGCCATGTCGCTTCCTACACTGGTATTGACCTCGACGCCACGCGACTGGAGAGGCGCTACCGCGATGTGCGGATCCCGCATCAATTCCTCGACGTAGACCTCGATTCGGACTGGCGGGTCCCGGACAACGACTTCGCCTGGTGCTCGGAAGTGTTGGAGCACCTCACCGACGACTGCGGCGTTCTGCGCCGCATCGCCGCGAGCGTGCGGCCGGGAGGGCACATCGTCGTGACCATGCCATCGCTAGCGCAGCGTGAGCGCTTGGCAAGCAAGCTGCCTTGGGCTCTGGACGTGAGTCCCATTCAGGACGGCGGACACGTGCGCGCCGGCTATACATCAGAGACTTTGCGCGCCCTCGCCGCTGATGCCGGGCTGGAAGTCCTTCGCATCGACGTGGTCTCGCCGCGCCTCGATTTCGAGTTCGTGAGCCGCTATCGCAGCCCCCGCGGCGTGATGGAGCTCATCGACCGCATCCCTTTCTCCGGCGCGCCGAGCTTCGAGCTCGCTGCGGTGCCGGGCAGTCTCGCACGCTACATCTCGATCGCGGCACTGCTTCAGCGCTCCTGATGCATCGCCAATCAAGCTCGCTCGAATGTCGTGGACATATCGCTGCAAACACCGAGCATGAGTTCGCCTTCGCCGTCACATCTTGCATGGCAACGACACCGTCGTGCTCGTCGACAGGAACCCGGTCAGGGACGACCGCGCTGTCTCGGAGCCGTGGAGGGATCCTCACCTCTGGTTCTTCAAGCCTGGTTCCTTGCGGAGGATGATCGCCTCCGCCGACCTTTCACTGATCGTTGTTGGTTGTCATGCGGGCGGGGTGCTCCGCGATGTTCCATGGTTGAGCAACCGTTACCGTCACGATGACGCGTCGCGCCCCTATCGCTGGCTCGAGAAGGTGGTTCCTTCGCTTTTCGGAGCTGAAGTGCACGCCGTGGCTCGACGACACATCCTTCAGTGAAAGTCCTGCACGTCGTTCATTTCCCAGTTTTCGGTGGTCCGCACAACCAGGCGCTCCGGCTCTCCGGGCCGCTCGCGGCGCGCGGGTTTGACACCGTGGTCGTCACCTCCGATGAGCCAGGGAACGCCGCTGAGCGACTTCGGGAGGGTGGTGTTGACGTGAAGGTGATGAGTTTGCATCGGCTTCGGGCCACGATGGATCCCCGCGCGAACATCCGTTTGGTGGCGAGGTTGCCGGCCGAGGTTTGGCGGCTTCGCGCGCTTATTCGCAGTGAAGGCATAGGCATCGTACAGGTCGGTGGTCTCGTCAACCCACACGCGGCTATCGCGGCACGGTTGGAGCACGTTCCAGTCGTCTGGCAGCTGCTCGACACGCGTGCTCCGCGACTGGTTGCGATGGCCGCAATGGCTTGGGTGCGGTTGCTCGCCGATGTTGTGATGTCGACCGGGACGGCCGTCGCGCAAGTGCACCCGGGGTATGAGGCAATTGCCGATCGCCTCGTCCCGTTCTTCCCGCCTGTGGACCTTGATCGTTTCGCACCCCGCCCTGAGCTCAGGGCCGAGGTGCGGGCCACGTGGGGGATTCCTGAGGACGCACTGGTCGTCGGCTGCGTCGCCAATATCAACTCCCAGAAGGGCATCATCGAGCTTGTAGCCGCCTTTGTTGGAGCAAAATTGGCGCACCCGGACACACGGCTTGTACTGGTCGGCGCGGAATATGCCACCCACGCTGCGTATTCCAATCGCCTCCGCGCTCAGATAGCGGCCGACGGGTTGGTCGAGGGCCGGGACGTGGTTTTCCTAGGCGAGCGAGCCGACGTGGAACGCCAGCTGGCCGGGATGGACGTGATAGCCCTTGCCGCGGTGCCGCGTTCAGAAGGCATCACCACCGCGGTCCTCGAGGGAATGGCAGCCGGCCTACCGGTCGTCGTGACCGACGTCGGGGCGCTCCGAGAAGCGGTTGATGACGGCCGGACCGGTTTCGTGATCCAGCCGGGCGATCGTGACGCCTTTGCGGCCTCGCTCGATCGGCTTCTCGGCGATCCGTTGTTGCGAGCACGTATGGGGCACGAAGCGCGTCGCGTCGCGAACGAGAGATTCGGCGTCGAGGCGTGCGCCGACGCGCACGTCCGCGCCTACGCGCGGGCCCTCGCCGCGCATGGGCAGGCGAATTCCCTTCCCACCCTCGCCAATGCGGTCACATTCGTCTGCCCGGTTTGTCGCGGCCCCCTCCAGTCCGCGGCGGACGCGTACATGTGCCACCCATGCCGGCGGACCTATCCGATCGTCGATGGGATCCCGATTTTCCTTCCGGACGACAGACTGGCCGAGCACGACGAGATCGACCACCTCCACTCTGGCCAAGGCCGCATTTCCGGAGGTGACGCACACAAGGCGGCGCAGGCGCAACATTTCGACAGGGCGGTCGCCGAGGAGTTCGAGATCACTCGCCCGCACGGGACACCCCGCCTCTATCGGTTCCTCCTACGCGAGAAGTTCGGGAGGGCGACGGCGCCGATCGGGCCGCACCTCGTTGGGGCGTCCGCGCTGACGGTCTGCGGTGGTTCCGGGATGGACGCCGAGTTCCTCGCTCGGGCGGGCGCCCGCGTAGTCGCAAGCGACATCAGCCTCGGAGCCGCGCGGCGGACCCAAGAGCGTGCGCGCCGATACGGGCTCGACATCACCCCGATCGTCGCCGACGTTGAACGACTTCCGTTCGCCGGTGGCGCCTTCGACGTCGTCCTGGTCCACGATGGACTCCACCACCTGGAGCAACCGCAGGTGGGGTTGGCTGAGATGACACGAGTGGCCAGGCAATGGGTGTCCGTGACCGAACCGGCGCGCGCGGTGGCGACGTCGATTGCGGTGCGGGCTGGGGCGGCGCTCGAACGCGAGGCGTCCGGGAACCGGGTGGCCCGCCTCACCGCCGCGGAGGTCACGGAAGTGTTGCGCACGGCCGGTTTTCGGCCGATCGTGACTGAGCGATACGCCATGTACTACCGACATGAGCCAGGCCGGGTCTTCCAGTTGCTCAGTCGGGGCGGCGTCTTCCCTTTCGTGCGTGCCGGATGGAGGGTCGCGAACGCGCTTATCGGCCAGTTCGGGAACAAGATGGTTGTCGTGGCGGAGCGGGACGCTCGATAGCCGCAGAGTCCGTCTCGTGGTCGGTGGCCCCTTCCAGTCCACTCGCCACGTGCCGCGAAACGCGTCGCGAACCCCGATGCTCGATCGAATACCGCTGGGAGCCTGACGGTCATCGAGTCGACGGCTGAGGGGCCCATTCCTGTGAGGCCCGAATGATTCTCCAGGTCTCCCGAGAGTCCCAGATGCATCTCTTGCCTAGGCGCCGGTGTCTTTTGGGGCCAGGTCTCCGAGTCGAACCTCAGTGACCTTGTGGAGACTGACTCGGTCCTGCCTTGGCGGCGGGGTCATGTAGTCGCCATACAGTTGAGCGAGATACTTGTCCCATCTCACTGGGCCGACGACCGTCAGGTCTTCGAAGACCTGGCCAGTACCCGACCCAAACCAGTGGCGCGGAATGGACTGACGACGATGTCCGTACGGACCGCCGACGCAGATCCATTGCGCCGATCTATCAGCCGGCACGACCCGGGTCATCGCCTCGAAGACGCTGATCGCGAAGCTGCGGGGAATGGCCCAGGTCAGCTGAACCAGGTGACGCCTGAGTGGTCTGCGCCTGATCCCCACGCCGAGCCGCATGCGACAGATGCGGACGATCAGGCGCTGTGCAAGCGCCGCCCAGGCACTCTCGGCGCCTCCATCGAGGGGGAAGATGTCGATGCACACCGACTGCTGGAAGGGCAGCTGCTCGGTCGGTGCCTGGCGGAGGACGGTGTCGTCCCTGAGAAGCTTCCCAAACAGGAAGGGATAGTGCCTATCAGTGCTGTAGGACTGCCATCTGAATCCAGGGCGGACTTCGGATGCGCAGATCTCAGCAAACCGGTTGTAGTCGCCACGCGGCATCGTGACGTCAATGTCGTCGTCCCAGGGGATGAATCCGCGGTGACGGACCGCGCCAAGCAGGGTTCCGTATGCGAGGTAGTAGCGGAGCCCCTGTGCCTCGCATAGCCGCACGAATTCCCGCAGGATGCTCAACTCCACTAGCTGTAGATCCCGAAGTCCCGCGTTGGGAACTTGATCGGGCAGGTCACCCGATTCCAATGACCCGTGCGATCCGGCTTCGTCCCTTCGTCGCGCTTCTTTCATGAATGACGCGCGTGAGCCCGAGTGGCGAACACCCTGACCAAGACTGGATCATCGCGATCTCGAACTGCCAGGCCGCCAGCTTCGACCAACTCGTTGACGCGAAACCCGATCCCGACAATCTCATCGCGGAGCTCATCTGCGCGGATGAAGCGCCGGTAGTGGTCGTCCTGGAAGAACGCGTCACGGCCGGCCGGCTGGCCCTCTCCGTACCGGGATCCGAGCACCGAGCGTGCCTCCACGAAGAGCCGGCCGCCCGGTCGGAGGTTTCTGGATGCCCAGCTCAAGCCCACGGAGGCCACTTCCGCCGTAACGGCGTGGAGGACAAAGCGCATGTACACGGCGCCCAGGGCGCCTGCGTGGCGATCGTCGAGGTTCTCCATTCGACGGGCGACGAGCCGAAGGCGATGGTCAAACGGTTCCCGCTGCATTCGCGAGCGGACCTCGGCAAGGGCCACAGGCGAGGGGTCGCTCGCAAGGACGCGAAGACCGCTTCGCGCCATATACAGGGCGTCGCGGCCGTTTCCGCACCCGACCTCGAAGACCGACTCATCGCGGGATAACAACGACACGCAGAGTCGGGCAAACGAGCTCGGTTCAAGAAGGTCGGGGTGGGCCTGCTCGTAGAAGCGGTCCCAGTAGGTTTGATCCTCATTCGCCTCGGCTGTAACCGCGACGTCCTGACTCCCTTCCATCGTATCGTCAGTCACGTAGCCGCCCCGACGACCGCACTACGCAACCGCTCCCCCTTCATGAAACGATGGTAGGCGACCAGGATCGGGTCGGCACCGGTACCCTGTCGACCATGGACGAGAGGCCACCACGCGCTCTGCCTGTCTCTGGCCGGCCACTTTTGGCCTGGGGCGCGGTCGTCGGCTGGGCGGTGCTGATCTTCGCCCTCTCGGCGACGCCGAATCTGCGCTTCGTGTCGGACCCGGGGCTCGACATCGTCATCCGCAAGCTCGGCCACATGGGGGTATTCGGGATCCTGGCGCTGCTGCTCTGGCGCGCCCTGGCGGAGACGACCGCCTGGCGGCGGCCATCGGGCTGGGCGTTCGCGCTCACGGTCCTGTACGCGGCCAGCGACGAGTTCCATCAGGGGTTCGTGGCCGGTCGCCATCCCTCGGCAACCGACGTGGGCATCGACGCTGCCGGTGCGTTGATCGCCCTCGTGGCCGTGGGGCTCATCCGGTCTCGACGAGCCTAAGGCGGGCGGACCGGGCTACCTGCCTGTGCGGACGAACACCGCCGGGATCGTCTGCACGAGGATCCTGACGTCGAGCCACAGCGACCACTGGTCGATGTAGGCCAGGTCGCGCTCCACCCAGCGATCGAACTCGGGTTCGTCGCGGGACTCGACCTGCCACAGGCCGGTGATCCCGGGCCGCACACTGAGCCGCCGCCGATGCCAGATGTCGTACTCCTTCACTTCGTGCGGGAGGGGCGGGCGCGGGCCGACCAGGCTCATCTCGCCCCGGAGCACGTTCCAGAGCTGGGGCAGCTCGTCCAAACTCGTCCCGCGGAGCACGGACCCGAGCGCCGTTGTGCGCGGGTCGTGGTCGACCTTGAACGCGGGCCCCTGGCGCGTATTGAGGTGGGCGACTTCGTCCAGCTCGAGCTCTGCTCCTTTTCTCATCGTCCGGAACTTATAGATCGTGAAGCGCCGCCCATGGAGGCCGACGCGGGTCTGCGAGAACAGGATCGGGCGCCCATCCCGGACCAGGATGGCAGCCGCGACGACGAGGAGGATGGGGCTCAGGAAGACGAGGCCGATCGCCGCTCCGGCGATGTCCATGAGGCGCTTGACCGCGAGACCCACGGCACGCTGCGGTCCGTTGACGTACGAGCGGACGAGCAGGTCCTCGAACGCTTCCGTTCGGGCGTCGGGCAGGGGCACGATCGCCGGCTGGTACGGGACCCGGGCGATCTTGCCCTCGTCCGTGGCGATCCGGACGATCTGGTCGGCCAGCTCCTCCGAGCTGAGCGGCAGGCAGATTGCTACCTCATCCACGACCCGCTCGTGGAAGATTCGGCCGAGCTCGTCGGTCGTCCCGAGAATGGGTCGGCCCGTCGCGATCGTCGCCTCGCCCGGCGCGCGCAGGTGGCCGATCACCTCCAGGCCGAGCTGGCGATTCTCCTCCACCCGGTCCGCAAATGCCTGGGCGAACTCGCCCACGCCCACCACGATCATGTAGCGGCGGTTGTAGCCACGGATCCGAAGCCGACCGAAGACGGAGCGCAGGACCACCCGTTCCACGAGTGTAAGGAACGGCTGAACCAGGAAGAGGATGAGGAGGAAGAGACGACTGACGTCCTCGAGCTTGACCAGGTACAGGAATGCCATCGTCGCCAGCGCCAGGCCGAAGGCGGCCACTGCGAGGTCGCCGATCTCGGTGGCCCTGGACCAGTGGACGCGGAGGCGGTACAGGCCCAGGTACCACAGGATCGTGACCCAGGCCGCGGCATAGAGTCCCGCCCCGAGCCGACCGTCCACGCCAAGGGCTTCCCACATCGTGGCCCATTGGGCATCGTTGAAGCGGATCGCACTGATCAGGGCGAAGAGGAGGGCTGCTGTGACGGCGTCGGACGCCATGAGGCCAATGCGCAGCGCGAACAGGTGGCCTCGGATCACTCGCTCGGTTTTCCCCCTGCGTGGCTGGCCTCAGGGTACTCGTCCGAGACGAGTGACGGAGTATCGTCGCGCCCGGGCGCACGGGTACGTCGTTCAAGAGCACTTGGCGGCTACTGAGCCAGCAAGGCCTGTCCGGTCTCGGGAGCCGGGCAAGTCAGAGGTAGGCGCGCGGCCACGATCACGACCGCGAGGATACGATCCCCGTTGATCGCATGGAGGCCATTGATCGCGCCGTCGACCAGCGTCGTGAAGCGTCGTGGTCACCTTGTCGCGCCGGCCGGAACCCGGCGCTCGTTGGCACTGCTTAGGACGCGGATCATGCTGGCCCCCTCGATCGAGCCCGCCATCGTGGCGAGTCGAGTACATGCATACGATGGCCAGATCGACGGGGTCGGTGCGCTCCGCCACGCCTTGTCTCGCTTCGACTTGTGAAGAGCGGCACGGCGCGACCGTCGTCTCCAAGCGGTCAGATGTTTCGATCGAGAGCGTTGCGACCTCGTCGACTCGCGGCACCGCTACGCGAGCGCGCGGCCGATCCTCCTCGGGCTCCTTCCAGGAAGCTCTGATCCGGGATGCTGCCGGTGACTTCGACGGCCTGCTCAGGTCTCGCGGTCGACGCTGATCATCAGGACGACGTTGCCCGTCTTCTGCCACGTTTCGACGTATCGGTGGGCCTCAACTACCTGCTCCATTGGGTAGCTCCGGTCGATGACAGCCCGGTACTTCCCCGCGTCGATGAGCCCCTTCATGAAGACGACGTCCTGCTTGTTCTTGCGACCGCCCGCGAACTTCAGCCGCTTGTCGCCGAACCACCGGGTCCCGATCGCCATGGCGATCGTCTCCAGCTTGTACGGCCCGAGGTCGGTTTCGACGTAGACCCCGCCTCGCTTCAGCGCGCGTCGGCCCCAGTGGAACGCGTACTTGCCGACGGCGTCGATGATCGCGTCGTAGGTCTGGCCGTTCTTCGTGAAGTCTTCCTGCAGGTAGTCGACGACCTCGTCGGCGCCGAGCGATCGCACAAGCTCGACATTCTTGGTGTTGCACACCGCCGTGACGTGGGCGCCGAGCTCCTTGGCCAGCTGCACGGCCGCCGTGCCGAGGGATCCAGATGCGCCGTANNGCCGGCAGGTTTGTGCGCCAGCGCGGCGCTCTCCCGCAGGCAGATGAACTCCGCGTGCGCCCCGAACCAACTGGTGCCGAAGACGTGGTCACCGACGCTGAACTGGCTGACGGCTGCGCCCACCGCTTCGACCTCGCCCGCCAGTTCGACGCCGAGCGTCCGCCGCCTGGGCCGGCGAAGACCGAGCAGCAAGCGCCAGAAGTACGGATAGGCTGCACGAAGGTGGGTATCGGTCTGGGTGACCGTCGTTGCGCGGATCCTGATCAGGACCTCATCGTCCTTGGGCACGGGCCGCTCGACGTCTTCGATTCGCAGAACCTCGGGAGGCCCGTACCTGTCCTGGACCACCGCTCTCATCGTTGCATCCTCCCGTGTGTTCGCTGCAAGAGTTGATCGGTCCTCCGAGATTGGGGTTGACTCGATGTGAACGCCAGGACGGCAACCACAACCGTCGGAAGTAGGAGCAGAATCACGGTCGAAACGGGCAGGGAGTACGCATAGGCGACACGGCGGAGCGCCACGCGTCTCGGTTCATGAGTATGGCTCGGTGATCTGGACCGCGGCTGCCGAGGCCGTCAGATTGCGAATCTGGACAATCGTCGAACCAGGTGGCTGACCTCCCTCCTACAAGCCCATCAACAATCCGGCTGTGAGCCGGTGACTCGTCGAGTGGTCAGCGGGTGCGGTGGTCTGACAGCATCTCGACGGCCTTCGCAACCCGTGCCGAGCGCGTCTCGGGCTTCTTCGCATCCTCGATCCAGAGGACGTATGCCAGTTGATGGGTGTGCGAGAGGCGGGCGAGGAAGGCCGCCGCATCGGGCGCGGTGACGAGCGCGGTGGCGAGGTCGGCCGGGACCCCAACCTCGCGAGGCGCGTCGTCCGGGATGATCTCGACCTCGATCGCCTCGCCCCCCGACAGCCCTGACGCCGCTCGGTGCTCGGAGCTGAACGGCATGAGGATCTTCCCGTAAGCCGGAGCGACGCTCGTCCGGTACGTGTAGCCGTTCACCGTCGCGACAACCTTCACGCGGCGACCCCGACCGAGCGCGGTCAGGATGTCCTCAGGCACCTCGATGCCCGTGTTCTTCTCCCCGAAACGCCGGAGTTTCGTCTGGAACTTCATGAGAGAAGTGTCGCACGCAATCGCTGTGACGCCTACGAAGGGAGCGGCCAAGCGGGCCCTGGCTCTAGGGCGAAGGTGACGGGCCGGGACTCCCGGGTGGCGGCGAAGCGCTCGGAGGTGGACCGCCGATTGGGCAGGTCTTCGCCGGCGGGAACCGCGCGCCCCACGTTGCCCCGAACGGATAGACATGGCCGAAGTGGAAGTAGTCGGTCGGGGTGTGCTTCGGGCCGCCGCGGACCCCGGTCCCCCGCGCCGCCCGGGCGGCCCAGTTGCGGGTGAAGGGCACCCAGGACGGATGACCGGGCTCGACGTTCGAGAAGTCGAGGAAGCCCTTGGTGACCTCCGGACCGAGGCAGCCAGCCTGCCAGAGAAGGCCCGTCGCCGAGTCGATCGCGACCCCGACCTTCGTGTTGTCAACCTGTTTCGGGACGGTCCCGTCGATGAACCATTCCTTGATCGTCCTAGTCGTGTACGGCCCCGGCAGCATGCCGCTGTACGCGTCGACCGTGGCCTGCACGACGCCCGCCGGTGGCTTGGCGAACGTCGCGACCGGGGTGCCCTTCACGGCGTCTTCCAGGAAGGATTGCCACAGGCTGGCGGCCGTCTGGAGGGCGACCGAGCCATGCGGTGGGATGCTGTTGTCGGAGTTGCCCATCCAGGCCCCGGCGACGAGGGCCTCGGCCTTGGGGTCCTTGGGTGGCGGCAGGAAGCCCATCGCCGCCAGGTCGATCTCGTTCGTCGAGGTACCCGTCTTGAGCGCTGCCGGCCGGCGCGTCTTGCCGCTGTAGATCGCCCGGATCGACCAGAACGGGTTGGCCTTCGGGTCGGTGTTCGAGGCCAGGATGTCCTGCATGATGAAGGCGGCTTGCGGGCTGACCGCCTGGCGACCGGGCGGCAGGCCGGTCTTCGGCGGCCAGTCGACGGTCCCGTTCGGCTCGGTCACCGTCAGGAGCGTGGTCCGGGGCATCAGCTTGCCCGAGTTGGCGATCGCGCCGTAGGCCCCGATCAGGTCGATAAAGTGGACCTCGACGGTGCCGATCGCGATCGAGGCCCCGCCCGGGTTCGTCTTCGACTG
>PNAZ01000160.1:0-451 GCA_003169655.1 Chloroflexota bacterium | reverse complement strand
TGGGGTTGGAACTTGGCCCCGCGCGGCGGGGCATAGTAGTCGGCCGAGCCGACGTAGGCGACGACCTGGCCGGTCCGGTAGTCGATCGCGGCGAGGGCCGCGTTGTAGATGCCCTCGCCTTTCAGGTTCCTGAGCCACTGCTCATAGGGCACGTTGATCGATTTCAGGTAGGCGGCGGTGTTCTTCTGGTTGGGGGCGATGCCGGCCGCCTTGACCCACTTCTCGGCCTTCGCCTGGAGCTTGAAATCGAGGGTCGAGATCACCTTGTAGCCGCCGGTGTCGACCTGCTCGCAGGCGTCCGGCGTGGTCGGGCAGAGGATCGTGCCGAGCTCATGGCGGACCTGCCACACGAACTGCGGCGCCAGCCACTGCTGGGAAGGTGGCGGGGTGAGGATGACCTGTTCGTTCTCGGCGGCCGTGAAGTCCGTCTCGGTGTACTTGCCGAGGGTCA
>PNAZ01000076.1:24898-34418 GCA_003169655.1 Chloroflexota bacterium | reverse complement strand
TCGCCCAGCTCCTCGGAGCGGAAGAAGGTGCCAGGCTCGGGCGCGTCCTCGTCGCGGCCGACGCAGACCCAGTCGCGGAAGAACCAGTTCTCGCGCTCGAAGTCCCACACCGCCTGGTCGTGGTAGGCCCGGCCGGGCAACAGGGAGGCGCCTCGAAATGGCCGCCGAACGGCCTCGATCTCTTCCCGGCTGAATGGCGCGCTGGCAGTCATCGATGAGCAGACCTCCAGGCCGAGTCTAGCCCTCCAATTCGAGCGTGATGCCCGAACAAAGGTCGCCCGGCCTCCCCGGACCTCAGGCGATCTTCCGCTTGCGCCGATCCTTGAGGATCTCGCGTGCGGCATTGCGCCCCGGCAGGCCGGTCACGCCGCCGCCCGGATGGGTCGACGAGCCGCACTGGTAGAGGCCCTTGATCGGCGTCCGGTAGTTGGCATAGCCGGCGGCCGGGCGCATGTGGAAGAGCTGGTTGAGGGTCAGCTGACCATGGAAGATGTTGCCACCGATCACGCCGTACTCGTGCTCCATGTCGTAGGGGCTGATCACCTGGCGATGAACGATCGAGCTGCGCAGGTTGGGGGCAAGCTCGTTATAGCCGTCGATCACCCGGTCGGCGAACGCCTCGACCTCCTCGCGGTGCGGCTGGGCATGCCATTCGTGCGGCACCCATTGGGCGAACATCGAGAAGATGTGCATCCCCTCCGGGGCGATCGTCGGATCCAGGGTTGAGGCGATCACGCCGTCGCAGTACGGCTTATCCGAGCCGCGGCCCTGGCGGGCATCTTCGAATCCGTGCTGGAGGTAGTCGATCGAGTGGGCCAGCTCGATTGCCCCGGTGTGATGGGCCTGCAGGTTGGTCCCGGGGTTCGATCGGAAGTTGGGCAGTTCGCTGATCGCCAGGTTGATCTTGACTGTGCCCGATCGGCTGTCGTAGTTCTGAATGTCCCGGACGAACTCGGCGGGCAGCTCGTCCCGCTCGATCAGGCGCAGGAACGTGATCTCGGGATGGGCATTGGCGATCACCAGGTCGGCCCGGATCTCCTCGCCCGATTCGAGGACGACACCGACGGCCCGACCACCGTCGACCAGGATTCGGCTGACGGGTGCGTTCAGGCGAACTTCTCCGCCGTATTCCTGGACTGCGGCGGCCAGATTCGTGCTGACAGCTCCCATCCCGCCTTCGACGTAGCCCCAGCTGCCGATCGCGCCAGTCGCTTCGTCGTCATCGACCGTGCCGATCTCGTGATGGAGCAGCACGTAGGCGGTGCCGGGCTCGCACGGACCGGCCCACGTCCCGATGATCGAATCGATCGACAGGCCCACCTTGATCCGGTCCGACTCGAACCAGTCGTCGAGCAGGTCGGCCGCGCTCATCGTCATGATTCGGGTGAGGTCCGCGACACCCCGGCCGCCCAGGCCGCGCAGCTTCCAGGCGAAGCGGAGTTGGTCGAGCAGGTCGGGCAGTGAGCGCGAGCCGAGCTTCGGCGGGGTCATCCACAGGAGGTGTCGGACGACCTCGGCCAGGCCATCCTTCCAGGCCACGAAGTCGTCGTACACGTCGGCGTCGTGCTTGCTGAACCTGGCCATCTCGGCATAGCGCCGATCGTGGTCCTCGTACATCACGACGCCCGACCCGTCGGGAAAGTTCATGAAGTAGGGGCCCATCGGGTAGACCTTGTAGCCGCGCTTCGGCATCTCGAGCTCTCTAATGATCCTGGGCGGCATCAGACTCTGGACGTAGGACAGCGAGCTGACCTTGAAGCCCGGCCAGGGCTCCTCGGTGACGGCCGCACCGCCGATCACCCCGCGCTTCTCGAGGACAAGCGGCTTGAACCCCGATTTCGCAAGGTAGGCGGCGCACGCCAGACCGTTGTGGCCGCCGCCCACGACGATCGCGTCTGGCTCAGTCATGCCCGGCATTCTGTCCGGGCGACGTTCCGCGCCGGCTCCGCGTCCCGTCAGGTGCGCCCACTGTTCCGTAGCATGGGACGGCGTTGCGTGGAATGGGACGCACATATCCGACGCGTTGCCGCCCGGATTCGTCGCCCCTGCGGACGGTCCGCGACCACCCAGGGCCCAGGTGCGGCACGTAGACTCCGCCTATGACCAACGTGAACATCCCGCCGATGGTGCCCGACTTCCGGAACCGCCTGGCGTCTGATGCCTTCCTCGTCGGCACGTGGCTGACGCTGCTCGATCCGACGGTGCCGGAGCTGCTCGCGGGGAGCGGCTACGACCTGCTCATCGCCGACGGCGAGCACGGCCCGGTCGCAACGTCCGACCTGGTCCAGATGGTCATCGCCACCCGTGCGGCCGGTGTGCCGGTCCTCTACCGCGTCGCGGCGAACGAGCCGGTCCGGATCATGCACGCCCTCGACGCGGGCGCCAGCGGCGTGGTCATCCCCCAGGTGCGAACCGTGGCCGATGTCGAGAAGGCCGTCGCGTGGTGTCGCTATCCGCCCGTCGGCCTGCGCGGGATCGCCCCGCGTCGCCCGTCAGGCTTCGGACGCCAGACGGCGGCCTACATGGCCGGCGCCAACGAGGCCGTGACCTGCTGCGTCCAGATCGAGACCCGCGAGGCCCTCGATGCCCTCGACGCGATCCTCGAAGTCCCGGGCCTCGACACGATCCTCGTCGGACCGAACGACCTCGCCGCATCGATCGGCCATACCGGCCGGAGCACCGATCCCGAAGTCGAGGCGGCGATCACCCACATCATCGAGCGGGCCACGGCCCATGGCGTGCCCGCCGGGGCGTGGACGCAGTCGACGACGATCGCCCGGCGCCGACGGGAGCAGGGCTTCCGGTGGGTCACCGTGAGCGCCGACTACGGCTTCATCGTGGCCGCCGCCGACGCCGCTGTCCGCGAGATCCGGGAGAGCTAGCGGCACTCAGGCCAGCTCGACGATCTCGTGCCAGAGCGGGATGTGGGTATGCAGGCCGAGGGCCTTGATCTTCGGCTCGAGCGCAGCCTGGGCATCGGGATCGCCGTGGACGATGAACACGGTCTTGGGCCAGCCCGACACGCCGGGCGCCTTGCCCGTGGCGAAGTTGCCGATCCAGCTGAGCAGCTCGGATTCGTCGGCATGGGCGCTGAAGCCGCTGATCGAGCGGACCTGGCAGCGGACCCGGCGGACCTGGCCATCGAGCTTGATCGTCGTCGCGCCGGCCTGCAGATGAGCGCCGAGCGTGCCCTCGCCCTGGTAGCCGACGAACAGGATCACCGCGCTCGGATCGTCGACCAGGTTGCGCAGGTGGCCGACGACCCGGCCGCCGGTCAGCATCCCGTTCGAGGCCACGATCATGTATGGCCGCGGTGCCTGGGCGATCGCCTCGGACTGCTTCGCATCGTTGGTGATCGTCTGCTTCGGATAGTCGAGCGGCGCGTCGTGGGCGGCCAGCAGAGCCGTCGTCTCGGCGTCGTAGTAATCGGGATGGCGGCGGTAGACGTCGCTCGCCTTGGACGCCATCGGTGAGTCGAGGAAGAGCTGGAGGAGCGGGATCTTGCCCGCCTCGATCAACCGGTGCAGCTCCCAGACGACCTCCTGGGTGCGCCCGATCGCGAACGACGGCACGAGGAGGACGCCATCGTGGTCGGCGACCAATTTGACCGCGTCGGCCAGGAGCTGGTTCGACTCGGCCTCGGGCTCGTGCTCGCGGCCACCGTAGGTCGACTCGATCAGGACGTAGTCGGCATCGGTGACGACGGTGGGATCGCGCAGGATCGGGGTGCCGGTCCGGCCCAGGTCGCCGGAGAAGACGAGGCGTAGCTCGGGTCCGTCGTCCTGGTCGGCGACGCGCAGGCGAATGATCGCCGAGCCGAGGATGTGGCCGGCGTCGACGTAGGTCGCGTGGATCCCCGGCGCGACCTCGATCTCCGTGTCGTAGTCGATCCCCCGGAACGACGCCAGCGACGCCTGGGCGTCGGCCGCGTCGTAGAGCGGCTCGTCCAGCTCGATGTCCAGGATGGCCGGCTGCTTGACCAGGGCCTGCTCCGGATCGCGGGCGACACGCGGCGCGACGATCGCCGGTGGGGCGATCTCCGAGGCGCTCGACGCGCTGGGGGCGCTTGCCCCGCTCAGCGGCGCCGGGATCGCCGCCGGATCCGACGCGCTGCTGGCCTCCAGGGGCGGGCCGGGGATGAGCAATGCGGCGTCGAACCGCCGGCTTCCGAAGTGGCCCGCGTCCTGGCGGGGATCGTCGAAGTGGCGCCGCTCGCCGACCGGGACCGCCACCGGCGGGAGGCCACCGTCGTCGTTCGACTCGCCGGCCGTGGCGGCCCGGGCGGCAGCGGCATCGGCGGTGTTGAGGCTGCCGTCGACACCATCAGCGGCCAGCTCCTCGGCCGAGGCGAGCGCATCGCGGTCGCGCTTGTCGAACATGGCTGCCTTCGCCGGATCGTGCTTCTCGCGCCGGACCTGGCGCTTCGAGAACTCGTCCTGGAGCTTGCCCGAATCGAGGAGCACCAGGCTGGCCAGCTCGACCGTGCCCTTTGTCGCCCAGACCGGCCCCTTGAAGCCCGACTTGACCACGTGCGGAATGAGCCCGCAATGATCGAGGTGGGCATGGGTCAGCAGGATCGCGTCGATCCGGGCCGGGTCGTAGGCGAGCGGGATCCGATTCCGGATCGATTCATTCGGGCTGCCCTGGAACATCCCGCAGTCGATCAAAATCGTGGCCCGCTCGGTGGTCAGCAGGTATTGCGAGCCGGTCACCGTGGTGGCCGCGCCAAGGAACTGGAGGTGCATGCGCGGAGTCTGCCACCGCCGGACGTTGGCCGTAGGCGCGGCTACGATCCGCGGATGCGCGAACGCTGGCTCTCCCGCTCGATACTCCCTCGGCTGCCGGGACTGCTCGTCGGCCTGGTTGCCTTTGGCCTGGGGATCGCCCTGATGGTCCAGGCTGGCCTCGGTCTTGGGCCGTGGGAGGCGTTCCACCAGGGGATCGGCCGGCTGACGGGCCAGGAGCTCGGCACGATCAGCGTCATCCTCGGCCTGCCGATCCTCGTCCTGTGGTGGCCGCTCGGGGAACGGCCCGGGATCGGGACGCTGCTCAACGTCGTCCTGATCGGAGCGGCTACGAACGTTGGCGTCGCCGTCCTTCCGCTGGCCGTCGGAGTCCCGGAGCAGATCCTGATGATGCTCGCCGGGGTGGTGACGATCGGGATCGGGTCCGGCCTCTACCTCGGGGCGGATCTCGGCCCCGGCCCGCGCGACGGGCTGATGACCGGGTTCCACCATCGGTTCGGCTGGTCGATCCGCCGGTCGCGGACGCTGATCGAGCTGAGCGTCCTGGTCGCCGGCTACCTCCTCGGCGGGACGATCGGGATCGGGACTGTGGTCTTTGCCCTCGGTATCGGACCGCTCGTCCAGCTCTTCCTGGGCATCTTCGACCGCGACGGCCGGGTGGCCCGGCGCCGGGCGGTGACCCTCGAAGCGGACATCACCGGCGCCGAGTAGAACACGGCCTCAACGGGCGCCACGGCCCGGTCAGCCATCGCGCGACCGAGTACCGAGAGTGAGCCCCTAGCCCAGCGGGATTACCACGAGGGCGTCGATCGCCACGGCCAGCATCAGCAGGCTGAGGTAGGTGATCGAGTACTTGTAGAGCCGGATCGCCTGGGCGGTCGAGCGCTCGGGTGAGGTGCCCTGCCGCCACAGGACGTAGGCCTGGCGCAGGAAGATCGCCCCGAGGACGACCGCCGAGACGAGGTAGATCGCGCCCATGTGGGCCACCGACCACAGGATCAGCGAGATCGCCACCAGCAGGATCGTGTACAGCCCGATCTGGCGCGTCGTCTCGGGAACGCCCCGGACCACCGGCAGCATCGGCACCCCGGCGGCCGCATAGTCCTTGCGGATCCGCAGCGAGAGCGCCCAGAAGTGGGGCGGCGTCCAGTAGAAGACGAGGGCGAACAGGAGGATCGCCGGGAGCTGGACGCTGCCGGTGACCGCCGCCCAGCCGATCACCGGCGGCAGGGCACCGGCCGCGCCGCCGATCACGATGTTCTGGGGCGTGGTCCGCTTGAGGATCATCGTGTAGACGACGACATAGAAGGCGATCGCCAGGAGGGTCAGGAACGCCGCCAGGAGGTTGACGAACCAGGCCATCACCGCGAACGAGATCACCCCCAGTACGATTCCGAAGACGACGGCTCGCTCGGGCTCCACCTCGTGGGCCGGCAGCGGCCGACGCCGGGTGCGGGTCATCAGCAGGTCGATGTCCCGATCGAGATAGCAGTTGATCGAGTTGGCCGAGCCGGCCGCGAGGGTCCCGCCGATCATCGTCCAGACGACCAGCCAGGCCCAGCTCCCGATCTGGATCCCGGGCACGTCGCGGGTGGCGAGGACCATCGCCGGCACGGTGGTGACCAGCAGGAGCTCGATGATCCGGGGCTTGGTCAGGGCGATATAGGACTTGACCGAGGCCCGCCAGGTGGAGGCGGATGCACCCGAGGCGCGCGGAACGGCGAGGTGCGGAACGACGACCGCCGGCGCGAGCGAGACGCCGACCGGCCTCCGATTAGCGGTCCCCGAGCCAGAGTCGGAGCCTGCCTCCTGGCCCGGGAGGCCGCCGGTCGGCACGGGTGTCGTCCGGGCCGTGTAATAGGCAACGACCGTCAGGCCGACCAGCGCCGACCAGATCGAGGCCCCGAGGGCCACGTGCAGCGTCTGCGACCAGCCCGAGAGCTGGGTCAGGACCTGCAGGCCGCCGACCACGACCTCGATCGGCAGGAGGACCGCGGCGACCAGCGCCAGGCGCACCGTCGTTGGGTGGTCGCGTTGCGTCTGCCAGGCGATCAGTCCGATGCCGACCACGATCAGGCCCACGATCACCGCGACGTAGCGGTGCAGGACCTGGGCCGAGTCGACGCTGGTGATCGCCGGGAAGAGGCTGCCGCCCATCAGCGGCCAGTCCGGGAAGACGAGCGCCGCGTTGGGGGTCGCGGTGACGTGCGACCCGAAGAGCAGCAGGGCGAAGGTCGTCACCGCCCCGAAGGCCGCCAGCAGGGTGAAGCGCTGGCTGGCACCCCGGCCGCCGACGTGGGCTGGATAGAAGCTCCGGGCCAGGATGTAGACGAGCAGGCCGAGGAGGGCCATCGCGCTGGCCAGGTGGGCAGTCACCGATTCGCCGCTGTTGCCGAGGCGGACCGTCTCCTCGCCGAGCCAGGCCTGGAAGCCCACCAGGAGGACCGCCACGACGCCCAGCCAGAACAGCGAGCGCCGTTCGCGGTGGTCGCGCCAGGCCAGGATCGGCAGGCCCAGGACCAGGATTCCGAGGATCACCGCAACGTCGCGGTGGATCCATTCGAGCCAGGCCTCGTAATCCCCGAAGGCGGGGATGAGCTGGCCCTTGCACAGCGGCCAGTCCGGGCAGCCCAGCCCGGAGTCGGTCGCGCGGACGATCACGCCGATCGTGACGAGCAGGAGGGTCGTCGCGACCGTCACCGCCGCCAGCTTCTGAAACCGGGTCACCAGGCCTCCGCCATCGTGGTCGATCGGGGCTCCGCCGCGGCGCGGATCGGTCGCATCACCGGCCGCCGGGCACGGCCATTCTAGCCGTGCTCTGCCCGAATCGGCAGGCGCGGGTACGATCGCGGCGATGCGCCCCCTCGTCCTGTTGCTGGCCGCCTTGATCGTCGCGGCTTGCGCCCCGACGAGTGCCACGGCCGCTCCATCGAGCCTCGTCGTCGGCGGCTCGAACGGCCAGTCGGTCCTGCCCGCGATCTTCTCGTCGGAGACGGTCGTCGGCCCGGACCGGGTCCTCATCGGCCTCCTCGACGCGAGCGGCACGACCCCGATCGGCACGCCCGACTACAAGGTCAGCGTCGGGTTCATCGACGTCGACAAGGACAAGACCACGTTCGTGATCGGCCCGGCGCCGGCCAGCTTCGTATGGGCGATCCCCAACCAGCGAGCCGTCTGGTACTACGACGCGACGTTCGACGCGGCCGGCAACTGGTCGGCCGTCGTGACGGTCACGCCGCCGGGCCAGCCGGCCGAGTCCTCCGAGCTCGACCTGCAGGTCAAGGCAAGCGGATCGGCGATTCGGGTCGGGGCCATGGCGCCGTCGACGCCGACCCCGACGAGCGCGACGGCGGGCGGCGTCCTGGCCAGCATCACCACAGACCCCAGCCCCGACCCGCGCTTCTACCAGATCTCCGAGGACCAGGCGCTGGCCCAGCACAAGCCGTTCGTGCTCGTCTTCGCCACGCCGGCGTTCTGCACCAGTCGGGTCTGCGGTCCGACGCTCGACGTCGTCAAGGGGGTGGCCAAGACCGAGCCCGACATGACCTTCATCCAGGTCGAGCCCTACCTCATGCACTACGCCAACGGCAGCCTCCAGCCAATCCTCGACGCGACCAACAACCTGCAGCCGAACCCAGCGACGACGAGGTGGGGGATCCAAACCGAGCCGTGGGTCTACGTCGTCGACGGCAACGGGATCGTGACCGCTTCGTACGAGGCAGTGGTCGTGCCGGCCGAGCTGACGGCGGCGATCGACAAGGTCAAAGGCGGGGGCTAGCGGGGGTTAGCTCGCAGCGAGGTCCGGCCAGCAGAACTCGGCATCGACCAGCGGCGATCCCGGGCCGGCGGTATCGGCCTCGAACGGCATGCGGAACGTGAACGCCGCCGGCGTTGGTCCGTCACGGCGCAATCGCTCGAGGCGATCGACCGCCTCGCCGACCGAGGGGATGTGGCCCGGCTCGACCCACCACAGGACCATGTGCGCGGTGGCCATGCGTTCGAACCATTCGCGACGCTGTCTGAGGACATTCACATGCGCCGAGCCGTAGACGAAGGCGCGCAGCGACTCCAGCGATTCCCAGACGGCCAGGTTGACCAGGATCAGGTCGTCGTCGAACGGGCGGATCGAAGTCGCATCGCCGGCATCGGTCATCAGCCGCCAGACGAAGCCCGGGCTCCCATCGGCGAGGCGGTTGATCGGCTCCAGCTGGGCGACGAACTCGGCGATCCGGGGCGAGTCGAGGGGCGCCAGGAGCCGGCCGATGTTGAGGGTGGCGAGCTCCATCAGGCCTGCGCTCCGGTGCTGCCGGGGGCGTGGAGGGGCGTCCCGTCGGCGCAGCGCGGGCAGGTCGGAGCACCGGCCTCGTAGGTGGGCAGGTCGAGGATCCACAGCGCGGCCAGGGGATAGACCCGGTCGGTCCGGGGCGATGTCAGGCTGCTCATTCCGCCCGAGCGATCGACGAGGACGTGGCAGGCCACGATCTCGCCGCCCAGCGCCTCGNNGCCAGGAGCGAGCCGCCGGTGGTCAGGATGTCGTCGACCAGGATGACCCGCTCCCCGGGTTCGATCGTGAAGCCGCGCCGGAACTCGCGCCGGGTCGTGCCGTCGGCCGACTTGACCTCCTCGGCGAAGATCGCCCGCAGGCCGAGCTGGCGGCCGGTCTCGAAGGCCAGGATCAGCCCGCCGGTCGTCGGCCCGGCCACCAGGTCGGCGGTCGGCTCCCCGCCTGCGGAGCGCTGGGCGGCCGCCCAGAAGCCGCACAGCTCGCTCGTCGC
>PNAZ01000076.1:24741-24872 GCA_003169655.1 Chloroflexota bacterium | reverse complement strand
GGCGATCGCGACGGCGTTGCGAACGGTAGTCATCGGTCCAAGTCTACGGGTCAGGGCCGGTATTCGACGCCCTTCGACGACGGCGCCGTGAGAGGCGACGAGCGAGCGGGCAGGGCTGTGCCGACCAGCGC
>PNAZ01000076.1:0-24724 GCA_003169655.1 Chloroflexota bacterium | reverse complement strand
GCGACCTCGTACACGATCCGCAGGGCGACCGGCTTGATCGCGGGCCCCGACAGGCCGCCGTAGACGTTGCCCAGCAGCGGCCGCCGTCGCCCCGGCCCTACGGCGATCCCGGACAGGGTGTTGATCGCGGTGATCGCGTCGGCCCCGGCCGCCTCGATCGCCCGGGCGATCGGGCGCACGTCGGCGACGTTGGGACTGAGCTTGACCAGGAGGGGCAGCTCGGTGACCCGCCGGACGGCCGCGGTCACCGCCCCGGCCGCCTCGGCGTCGATCGCGAACTGGAGGCCGCCCTTGCCCACGTTCGGGCAACTGATGTTCAGCTCGATCCCGGCCACCCCGGGCACGCCGTCGAGCCGGCTGGCGACCTCGACATAGTCCTCGATCGACTCGCCGGCGACGTTGACGATCACGGGCACGTGCCAGCCGGACCAGGTCGGGCTGTACTTGCGCACGACCGCGTCCACGCCGGGGTTCTGGAGCCCGATCGAGTTGAGCATCCCGGCCGGCGTCTCGGTCACCCGGGGCGTGACGTTGCCGATCCGCGGCCGGAGCGTCGTGCCCTTGCAGCAGATCGCACCGAGGCGCTGGATATCGACGACGTCGCTGTACTCGATCCCGTAGCCGAAGGTCCCCGAGGCAACCAGGATCGGATTGTCGAGCCGGAGCCCGCGCGGCAGCTCGATCGACAGGTCGACCGCCGCCTGGCCGATCACCAGCCGGCCTCCCAGTCGAGCTCGGTCGAGGCGAAGACGGGGCCCTCGCGGCAGACCCGCTGGGGCGCACCCTGGGCGTCCATCACGACGCAACCCAGGCAGGCGCCCACAGCGCAGCCCATGTTCTGCTCCATCGACACCTGCAGGAACGCCTTGCGCCGGGCGGCCGGCGAGCCAGGCTCGGCCGCGCGGCTGGACGAGCCGGCCCGGCCCCTCCCCCGTCCCGGCTTCCGGCCGAGGCTGGCGACGCCCAACCGGTTGCTCCGCCCGGCGACCAGTCGGGCGAGCGCGGCCAGCATCGGGACCGGGCCACAGGCGAACGCCTGGTCGGCCCAGCCTTCGTAGGCGGGCACCAGGTCGGTGACGTAGCCCGCATGGCCGAGCGAGCCGTCATCGGTCGCGACAACGTACTCGACCTCGTCGGGCAGCAGGCTGGAGGGGTAGACCTCCGTCACGCTGGCCGCCCCGAAGAGGAGGGTGACCTCCCGGCCCGCCCGCAGCGCGTCATCGGCCAGCATCCGGACTCCGGCCATCCCCAACCCGCCGGCGATGAGCAGGAGGTGCCGGCTGCGCGGATCGACCTCGAACGGCTGGCCCAGTGGTCCGAGCATGTCCACCCGGTCGCCCGGCCGCAGGCGGGTGAACCAGTCGGTGCCCCGGCCGACGGCCCGATAGTGGATCGTGATCTGGCCGCTGGCCCGATCGACCGTGTTGAACGAGAACGGCCGGCGCAGGATCAGCCCCGAGAAGTCGCCCGGCCGGATATGGACGAACTGGCCGGCCCGGGGCCCGACCGTGAGGGCCGGCGCGTGGAATGCCTGGAGCCACTGGCCGGGCAGGATCTCGCGGCTTTCGACCAGCTCAGCCGCGACGAGCTGCATGCTCACCCGCGATTGTCGTCCCCGCCGGCCAGGTCGCCGCTGTGGGCATCCATCGAGCTGTCGCCGGTGACCGGCGGGGCGACCGAGGGAAATGCCTCGGCCAGGGCATCGGCCAGGTCGCCGAAGACGTCAGTCGGATCGTAGAAGCCGACCAGCTCCTCGGGCGTGGACAGGACCAGCCATTCCCCGGCCGGGGTCGCCTCGCCGGCGTGGGCATCCTCATCGTCCTCGGCCTCGACCTCGGCCTTGAACGTGCCGCCGGCCTGGAGCACGAGGCGCTCCTCGTCACTCTCGACCACGAGCAGCTCGCCGAGCTCGGTCGTGTAGCGGCCCGCGGCCACCTGGAAGCGCTCGACCAGGTCGGCCTCGGAGCGCTGGCTGCGCTCCTGGTAGGAGAGGGCCAGGTCGTACAACCGGCGGGCCGCGTCCTGCTCGCCGGCAACCGGGCTATCGTCCTGGCTGGCCGCCCATGAGTCGGCCGCCGCGGCATACGGATCGCCGTGGACCCCCGCACTCGACGGAGCCTCTCCGTCGGCCTCGCCCTCGTCGTCGTCCGGCTCGCCGTCCGTGGCGACCTCGCCGCTCTCGCCGGCGGCCAGCCCCGCCGCGGCCCNNGGCTCCGGCTGCCGTTCGAGCGGCATCGGTGAACGCCGTGTACAGCTCGGCCGGGCTGTACAGCTCGACGATCTCGGCGGCCGATTCGACCACCTCCGTCTCGCTGTGCCATTCGCCGGTCGTGTCGTCGAGATAGCGGCTCCGGCTGCGGAAGCTCAGGTCGGGCGCGATCGAGAGGTAGTCGGGATCGTCGTCGATCAGGGTCAGCCCGCCGATCTCCTTGATCGAATGGGCATTCGCCTCCAGGAAGCGCTGGAACTGCTCAGCCGCCCGGACGAGGTAGTCCGAGCGCTCGAGCGAGGCGTCCCGGGCGAGGGCACTGAGCAGATCGATGCGGGTGCGGTCCATCGCGTTCGCCTCCGTTACGGGTGGTACTCGAGATCGGTGCCCATCCGCTCCCGGAGGAACATCGAGTGATGGCGTTCAAAGATCCATTCCCCAGCCCGATGCCCGAGGGCGCGGGTCGCCTCGTCGGCTTCGAGCTTATCGAGGGTCGCGTAATCGGGCAGGTCGAGCAGGATCACGTTGTCAAAGTCCCAGCCGTGGGCGACGTTGTACCAGCCCAGGAAGCGGATCCCGTACTTCTGCTCGTACTCGCGGACCTGGCGCGGAAAGATCGTGCGCATGAAGAACTTGAAGAAGGGATCGCGGCCGCGCCGGACGGAGAAGTAGGTCGCGAGCACGGGCACGAGCAGACATCCTCCAGCGTGGTCCCGTCATCGGGCGCGGCGGCTATTGTCGCATGCCGTCTTCGGCCTCCGGGCGGGCGCCCGGCTCGCCGGACTCGCCCGGCTGCTCGACCGCTGGGGCGGCGGCATCCTCGATCTCGCCGACCGTCCGCGTCTGGCTGCCCAGCGGCCGGCGCCGGGTGCGCCGATCGGCGGCCACCAGGCGCATCAGGAAGATCATCGTCTGGCCGGTCAGCAGGAGCAGCGCGATCACTACGAAGAGCAGGGCGGCCGACACGAACTGGGGCCAGCCCGCGACCACGCTGATCGGGGTGAGCAGGACCAGGATCGCCAGGACCACGAGCTGGAACCGGAAGCAACCGAGGCCCGGTCCGCGGTCCGGCTCGAGCGGCGCGCCCTTGTACTGGATCGGCGGTGGGTTGATCACGCCGGAACGATACGGGAGCGGCCACCATCCCGCCCGGCTGGACCCGAGCCACGCGCTACCATCCTGCGATGGCCCCNNATCCGCGCCCGGATCCGCGCCCCGATCCGGCCCTTCGCTTCGGCTGGCACCCCGAACCGGCCCTGATCGGCTTTGACGACGCGGCGCAATCCCGGCCGGCGCTGGCCGAGCTCGGAGCGGCGACCTGGGCTGCGGGCCTCGACTACCTCTATGGCCAGGCCTTCCGCCGGGCGATGGGCGAGCCGGCCGGCTACGCGGCGCTCCGGCGCGCGTTCTATGGCAGCGCGCCCGATGGCACCGCCGCCGGCCCGACTGGCGCGCCCGACGAGCCGACCAGTTCAGCCGACCTGCTGGCCGAGTTCGGAACGCGCCTCGCCGCCCACAGCCTGAACGCCTACCACCCTCGCGCGCTGAGCTACTTCACCCCGCCGCCGCTGCTCATGTCGATCGTCGGCGAGGTCCTGGCCCAGTTCATCAACCAAGGCGTCGACGTCTGGCATGCCGGGCCGTCGAGCGCGTTCGTCGAGGAGGAGGTCGGACGCTGGTTGTGCGACCTTGTCGGCTACGGCCCGGCGAGCTTTGCCGTGCTCACCTCGGGCGGAGTGATGGCCAACTTCATGGCCCTGACCGTGGCCCGCGACCTGCACCTGGCCCAGGTCCTGGGGCTGGACCATCCGCCCCGCGGCCGGGAGCTCGAGGGCGCCCGGGTGTACGCCTCCGATCAGGCCCACTTCTCGATCAGCCGGGCCCTCGATGAGCTCGGATTCCCGATCGACACCCTGCAGGTCGTGCCCGCCGACGATGCGTTCCGCCTGCGCGGCCCGGCGGTCGCCGCGGCGATCGAGGCGGATCGGGCCCGTGGCCTGCGGCCGTTCGCGATCTGCGCCGTGGCCGGCTCGACGAACACCGGGGCGGTGGACCGGACAGCAGACCTGGCCGACCTTGCCAAGCACCACGGCCTGTGGCTCCACGTCGACGCCGCCTACGGCGGCGCGGTCCGCCTGTCGGCCCGCGACGCGGCCCGGGTGGCGGACCTGGAGCGCGCCGATTCGGTCACGATCGACCCCCACAAGTGGTTCTTCCAGGCGTACGACATTGGTGCCCTCGTGATCCGCCGAGGCGCCGACCTGCTCGAGACGTTCCATCGCAGCCCGGAGTACTACCGCGGCGGCGAGGCCGAGGCGGATGCCCATGACGCCGGTGATGGCCTTGGCTCGAGCGAGCCGCTCAACTTCTACCAGCGCTCGATGGAGGGCACCCGCCGGTTCCGGGCGCTCAAGCTGTGGCTGAGCTGGAGGCATCTCGGCACCCGCGGCCTGGGCCGCCTGGTCGAGGCCAACATCGACCTGGCGGCCTACCTTGCCCGGCGGATCGCCGCCGACGACGAATTCGAGGCGGTCCCGGCCGAGCCGGAGCTGAGCGTCGTCTGCTTCCGCCACCTGCCCGGCGGGGCGAAGGCGGCGGCGAAGCTCGATCCGGGTGACCTCGATGCCCACCAGGACGCCCTCCAGGTGGCGCTNNGACATCGACCGATTGCTCGACGACCTGCGCGAGCTGGCTGCCACGACCTGAGGTGGGCAAGGGATGATCCGAGGGGACGATCCGCAGGAGCCCCGGGCCGAGATCATCGAGGTCAGTGGCGAGCCAGCGCTGCGCTCGGAGATACACCGCTCGACCAGCCGCGACGCACGCCCGGACCGCCTGCGCGAGGAGGCGGCCAGCCCAGGCGACGGCCCGCCGCTCGGTCCGATCGGAGCGCGCTCGAGCCGGGCGATCGCGGCGGCCGTGGGGCTGGTCGCGGTCCTCGGACTGGTCGCCTTCGTCGGCTTCGTCAACCGTCAGCCGGCGCTGCCCTCCGGGACTCCGCCGCCCGCGCCAGTGGTCCAACCGTTGATCAGCCCCGATCCGATCTTCCCGAGCACGGCCGGCGGCCTGCCGGTGTCCAGCGTCAGCACCGCCCAGGCGATCGCCGCGGACGCGTCGCGGGCGGATGCCGAGCTCGCCGTCGGCGGCTGGTACAGCGCCGTCCGGCTGGTCGAGGCCTGCCGGCCGAGCCTCGAGCCGGAGGGCACCTGTGTATCGGATTGGCAGGCCGTCCTCGAATCCCGACCGGAGGTCCGCTGGAGCAGCGACGGGGCCAGCCATCCGATCGAGCCCGGGACGGCCACGATCACCCCCGTGTTCGTCGATCCGATCGCCCTGCCGACGCTCGAGGGTGGCAACCCGAGCGGTCCGCTCGAGGTCGTGCCACCCAGTCCGGTCGTGCTCATCGGCCATTTTCACGATGATCGGATGTGCGCCGCCTCGCCCGGCCCGTCGACCCTGTGCACGTCGGCGTTCGTGGTCGATGGCGTGAGCGACCTGACTGGCACGATCGCGACCGATGCCAGCCCGGCCGAGGTCGACAGCACCAGGCTGACCGGTGCAGCTGTCGTCGGCGTGATCCGCAGCCACCTCCAGCCCGCTGGCTTCGTCCTGGGCTACGGGGCTCTGCCCTGGTCGGCCGACACGTCGGCCCCACCCTGGGTGGAGCCCTCGGCGGCCGGTCCGGTGGCCGACGGCCGGACAGTCTGGCTGGTCCGCGGCTACGTCGGCGGCGGCGCTACCTCGGCGGCCGCCTCGAACGGCGCGGCGATCGCCAGCTGGATGGCGATCGACGACGTGACCGGGCAGGTCTGGGGTCCCCTGGCATCGCCGCTGGCCGTCACCCCCCTGGGCGCCGACTTCCCGACCACGGTCGATGGCTTGGCGGTCCAGTCGGTCAGCGCGGCCGTGCTCAATGGTCCGAGGTCCAGCGGCTTGACCGCGATCGGCGGGTACCTGAGCAACGACCGGTCGCCCGAGGGCTGTCCACTGGCGCCGAGCACCGACAAGCCCAATCCCTGCAGTGGCACCCAGCTCGTCATGATCGATGATCCGGGCACGGTGCTCCAGCCCAATGACGCGACGTTCCTGTACGAGATCGCCGTCCCACAGGGATTGCCCTCGATCCAGCCGGTGATCCTGCCCGGCACGAGCGCGCCAGATCCGTGGGCCGGCCTGATCGGTCTGGGCGCCAACGTCGCCTCCCGGCCGGTCGTCCTCATGGGCCAGTTCGGCGACCCGCGCGCGCCCGAATGCGCGCCGCGACCGGGCGGTGGCAACGCCGGCTGCGACCGCTCCTTCGTGGTCGACCAGATCGCCTGGATCGCCGGCATCCCGCAGCCCCCGAGCACCTTCCTCGGATCGGGGATCAGCCCGGCGCACACGGCGGTCCAGGTCACGACGGCGGTCCTCGCCTGGTTCATGCCGAGATCGACGCCGGCGGTCGTCTCGGTCACCAGCTCCCTGCCGGCCGACGCGCGGGCCCTGACCGGGCTGACCCTCGTCGGCCGGGACCCGGAGCTGTTCTGGATCGTCCGCATCGTGAACAGCCAGCCGGACGGGCCAGTGAGCACGTTCCTGGTCCTCGATGATCGGACCCTGGGCCTCGTCGGGGTCCTCCCCGGCAGCTAGTCGGCTAAACCGGCGGCGGTTCGAACGCCAGGTCATCGACGACCTCGACGCCGGGCAGCGCGAGCAGGATCGCCGGCGCCGCCTTGACCTTCCACGAGCGGCTGCCGCCGCCCAGGATGATCTCGGCCCGGTCCATCACCCGCCGATCGACCCAGATCGGCAGGTCGGCCGGCAAGCCGAAGACGGTCACCCCGCCGAGCTCCATGCCGGTCAGCGCACGCGCCTCGTCGAACGAGGCGAACGAGGTGCGCTTGACGCCCAGGCGGGCCCGCACGGCGCGGTTTACGTCGAGCCGGGTCGTAGCCAGCACGACACACGCCGCGTAGTGCGGCGGATCCGACTTGCCGACGACGACGATCGTGTTGGCCGAGTCGCCGGGCGAATAGCCATAGGCGGCACAGAACGCGGCGGTATCGGCCAGGGCAGGGTCGCACGCGAGCAGCTCGTACGGCGCGCCGAGCCGGGCGAGCAGGGCGTTGAGCGCGGCGCCGGCCGGATCGAGCTCGACCATCCGTCAGGCCTCGTAGGCCAGGTGGCCGCCGGCGACGGTCAGGAGCACCCGCCCGGGCAGCTCGCGGCCAATCAGCGGGCTGTTCTTGCCCTTCGATCGGAGGCTGGCGGCCTCGACCCGCCACGACTCGGATCGATCGATCACGACCAGGTCGGCCGGCGCCCCCTCACGCAGGCCCCGCGATCCGGTCCAGCCGCCCGCCCGTAGCACGGCCGCCGGACCACTGGTCAGGGCGCCGATCGCCCGGCCCAGCGGCAGCCGCCCGGCATCGACCGCCGCCAGGAGGGTCCCGATCGCGGTCTCGATCCCGCTGATCCCGTTGGCGGCCAGGCCGAATTCGACCATCTTGTCGACCCGGGTATGCGGCGCGTGGTCGGTCGCAATCGCGTCGGCCGTGCCGTCGAGGACCGCGGCCAGGCAGGCCAGCGCATCGCCCCGCGCCCGGAGCGGCGGATTGACCCGCAGGGCCGGGTCGTACGGGCCGGCGGCCTGGGCCGCTCCGAGCCAGCGATCGTCCTCGCCCTGCCAGGCCCAGTCGCGAACCCCGGCGATCCAGGCGTCGGTCAGGGCCAGGTGGTGGGGCGTGACATCGCAGCTCACCGGCAGGCCATCGGCCTTCGCCACCCGGATCAGGTCGAGAGCGGCGGCGGTCGAGAGGTGGCTGAAGTGGAGCCGGGCGCGGGGCTCGTCCCGGAGCACATCGGCCAGGATCGCCAAGCCGCGAGCGACAGGACCCGATTCGGCCGCCGCCGGCCAGCCGCGCAGGCCCAGGACGGTCGCCAGCAGCCCGTCGTTGGCCTCGGCGCCTTCGGTCAGGACCGGATCCTCGGCGTGGTCGATGATCGGGCGGCCGAGCATCCCGGCGTAGAGCAGGCCGTTGCGCAGGATCGTTGCCGAGCCGATCGGGGCACCGTCGTCGCTGAAGCCGATCGCGCCCGCATCGCTCAGCTCGCCGAGAGCCGCCAGCGACTCGCCCCGACGACCCGCCGTCAGGGCACCGTAGGCGAGCAGCTCGACCGGCGAGCCGGAGGCGGCCGCCGCCGCCATCACCCGTCCGAAGACCCCGACGTCATCGATCGCCGGATCGGTGTTGGGCATCGCGCAGACGGTCGTGAAGCCGCCGTGCGCCGCAGCGGCCAAGCCGCTGGCCACCGTCTCCGCGTCCTCGAAGCCGGGCTCGCGCAGGTGGGCGTGGAGGTCGATGAAGCCCGGCGCCACGATCACGCCGTCGGGGGTGATCCCCTCGGCCTCGGCCGCGTCCAGCCAGGTGACCGCCTCCAGACGCCCGTCGCTGACCACGATCTCGCCCGGCCCTTCCTGGCCGGACGCGGGATCGACCAGCCACGCCCGGCTGATCTCGAGCTCGCGGACCAGCAGCCCGATCTCGCCGGCCTTCTGACCCTTCCGCTCGGCCGTCGCGCCGCCGCGCTCAGCCACCATTCGCCTCGGCGCCGGCCAGCAGGTACAGGAGCGCCATCCGGACGGCCACCCCGTTGGTGACCTGGTCGGTGATCACCGAGCGGGGATGGTCGGCGACCTCGGCCGCAATCTCGACCCCTTCGTTCATCGGGCCGGGGTGCATCACGAGGGCGTCCGGCCGGGCCAGCGCCAGGCGCTCCAGGGTCAGGCCAAAGCGGGCCGCGTACTCGCGCAACGAGGGCAGCAGCTCGGCGGCCATCCGTTCGCGCTGGAGCCGGAGGGCCATGATCACGTCGGCGTCGTGGAGGGCCGCCCCGACGTCGCTCGTCACCTGGAAGCGGCCGTGCCCAGGCACCTGCCCCGAGTGCGCCGCCCAGGCCTCGAAGCCGCGCAGGAGGGTGGCCGGCGCACACAGCCACAGGTCGGCCCCGGCAGCGGTCAGGCTCCAGATGTTCGAGCGTGCAACCCGCGAATGGAGGACGTCGCCCAAGATCACCACCTTGCGGCCGCGCAGTTCGCCGCCGGGCAGCCGCTCGCGCAGGGTGAAGAGGTCGAGGAGAGCCTGGCTGGGATGGGCGTGCCAGCCGTCGCCGCCGTTCAGGATCGAGCCGGAGAAGTGCTCGGCGGCCAGGTTGGCGGCGCCCGAGGCCGAGTGGCGGATGACGATCATCCGGGCTCCCAGCGCCTCGACCGTGCGGATCGTGTCGACCAGCGATTCGCCCTTCGAGACGCTGCTCGAGGCGGCCGCGATGTTGACCACGTCGGCCGACAGGTTCTTGGCCGCGACCTCGAAGCTGACCCGGGTCCGGGTCGACGCCTCGTAGAACAGGATCGTGACGCCGGTCCCGCGCAGGGCGGGCACCCGGGCGATCGGCCGCGCCAGGACCTCCTTCATCGCCTCGGACGTGCGCATCACGAGCTCGATCTCGGGCCAGCTGACGACGTCCAGGTCGAGCAGGTGGCGGTGCCGCCAGCGGGTCGCCTGGCTGCCCGGGGCCGCATCGACGGACGGCACCTGGAGCACGGCGGCGACTGATTCGCCCTCGGCCCGGTCGGGCGGCGCGGCGGTCATCGCCGGGTCATCCGCCGGAGCCGGCGACCACCGGCGTCCGCTCGAGCCGTTCGATCACCACGCCGTCCTCGGCGTCGGTCTCCTCGAGGTGGACGCGGACGAGCTCTTCGCGCGAAGTCGGTACGTTCTTGCCGACGTGGTCGGCCCGAATCGGCAGCTCGCGATGGCCGCGATCGACGAGGACGGCCAGCCGGATCGCCTGTGGCCGGCCGAAGTCGACCAGGGCGTCCATCGCCGCCCGGATCGTCCGGCCGGTGTACAGGACGTCGTCGACGAGGACGATCGTGGCGCCGTTCAGGTCGAACGGCAGGTCGGTGCCCTTGACCACGGGCTGCTGGGCGATCAGCGACAGGTCGTCGCGATAGAAGGTGATGTCGAGCGCGCCGACCGGCAGCCGGACGCCCTCGTTCTCGAAGATCGACTCGGCGATCCGGTGGGCGAGGGGGACGCCCCGGCGCTGGATGCCGATCAGTGCCAGTCCGCTCGTGCCGGCCTGCTTCTCGACGATCTCATGGCTGATCCGGATCGTCGCCCGGCGGATCTCGTCCGCGGTCATGATCTGGCGACCCGTCATGCTCTCCTTCCCGGCCTCACAGAACCGGTCGTTAAAGGTCGAGGCCAGTCTAGCGCAGGGTCAGTAGATCGAGACGGTCACCAGGGTCGTGCCCGAGTAGGACGGGCAGCCGCAGACGGCAAAGAAGTCCGGCTTGTACATGTCGATGATCCGGGTCGGCTTGAACGAGGCCGACGGACCATAGTCATTGACCACCCGGTTCAGGCAGCCCGCCGCGCCGCACACCCGGATGACCGTGCCCGCGGGCAGGCGCATGGCGGTCGTGCCGTTGGTGTAGAAGCTGGCGTAGCCCTTGAGGACATACTTGGGCGGCTTGATCGTCGTGCTGAAGCCCGGCACCGGCTGGGTCCTGATCGGGGCGGCCACCACCGGGACCTGGGCCGCCGGACTGAGCGCCTCGGCAAAGCGGGCGGAAGCGTCGAGCGCATTGGCTGAGCGCAGGGTGGGATCGGCCGGCGCAACGACCGAGGTCGTTGCGCCTGACGCGTCGCTTTGCAATGGCTGGAACGCCGCGGCCTCGATGGCACGGACGGGGCTGGGGGTTCGCGAGCCCACGATACCGGGTGCGGCGACCAGTGCGAGCGCGGCGCTGAGCGCGGCGCACGCGACCAACTTGAGTCGCACTGCGGGCAGGATAGCCCGATTCGCTGCGACGGACAACCCGAACGGGTCATCCCGCGCACCACGGAAGTCAACAGCGGCGCGTCCGGCAGCCGTCAGGGAACGACGATCAGCGCTCCACCTTCGATCGGCTGGACCGATGTCCGGCCAGCGTTGGGGCCCGACCAGGCGAGGACCGAGAGCTGGCTGCCGGTGCCGTCCTGGCCCGGCGGAGTGGCCCACACGAGCTGGCCATCGCGCAGCGCAAAGCCGCGCAGGGCGGGGGTCATGTTGAGCACGATCGGCGGCGCCGAGCTGGTCAGGCCCGAGCTCGGATCGATCGTCAGCAGGCTCAGGCTGCCCAGGCCGGGGTTGTTCGAGTCGGCGACCCATACCCCCAGGTGCTCGCCGGTCCGATCCCAGCGGACATCCCAGTCGGTGCTGACCTGGAGCGGCAGGGCATGGGCGGCCGCGCCGCCGGTAGGCCCGTCGGGGGCCGTGCTGACGATCGCCCAGCTGGCCACCTGCAGCCCGCCCTGGAACGGCAGCCACATCCCGCTGTCGGCATCGAAGCTCAGCGTGCCGGCCCAGTAGGCAACCCACCGTCCGGACGGGTCGACGACCGGCCGCCAGCCGTCGAGCCCGACGATTCGGGTCGCGATGCCCGTGGCCGGGTCGATCAGGTAGGCCGCCGGGGTGGCCAGCGGAGCCGGCCCGGATGGGCTGGCCGTCGGCTGGCTGGAATCCGCCGGGAAGCTCGCCGAGGCGCCGGCCGGCTGGCTCGGACTGGGCAACGGCGCCACCGGGGGCTGTGCAGATGCGAGGGGACTGGCCGAGGCGCTCGGGTCGGATGGGGTTCCGGCGCTCGGGGCTGGGCTGGCATCGGCCGCGATCGGCTCCGCCCGGCTGGCCAGGATCTGGCCGTTGACCCAACCCGAGAAGACCGAGCCGTGGTCGGTCGTGATCGGCAGGGCGGCCGGCCAGCCGGCCTGCCAGACGTAGATGTCCGGGCCGGTCGCGGTGCCCGCCGGCCGGGCCGAGAACGCGAACCACTGCCCGTCAGGGCTGTAGGCGGCCTGATCGCCGACCAGGGTCACGTTGCTCAGGATCGCGAGGGTCGCCGCGGCGGACGGCGCCGGGGCGCCGGAAGGCAGCGGGTTGATCGCCGTGGACGGCGAAGGCAAGGGCGACGGTGTGGGCGACGAGCTGGCGCCGGGCGTCGGGGAGACGCTGGCCGCCGGGCTCGGCGCCGGTGCTGTCGAGCTGCCGGCGGGCGTCGCGACAGAGCTCGGGGGCGCACTCTGGACGGGGCCGCTGCTGGGGCTTGCCGAAGGCGGGCGGCTGGGAGGGGTGCTCGGTGCCGCGCTCGGCACGGCCATGACGAACAGGGTGGTGCCGACCTGGTCGGGGGCCGGTCCGATCGCTACGGCCTGGCTGGCATTCGACGGCGACAGGACCAGCGAGCTGGGCACCGTGGGCAGGTCGGCCAGGCTGCGCGAGATGCCAGCCAGCGGCGCGCAGTCGGGCTCGTCGCCGGTCGGGCAGACCTTGCTGACGCTGGCCGTGACCAGCGAGACGCCGCCCGAGCCCTTGGTCACGACCCAGGTCACCTCGGTCGGTGGCAGGGTCACCGGCGTCACGCCCGGTTCGGCCGACGCTGGCGGGACGATCGCACCCGATGCGATCGCTACCGGGCCCGGGGCCGGCGCGGCCGGGTTCAGCAGGCCGGGTCCGGCGATCGCGATCACCAGGACGAGGGCCACGCCGCCACTCAGGATGGCGACCGGACCCCAGCGTCGCGGGCCACGCGGCGCGCTGCTCGGGCGGCGGGCGTGCTCACGCTCGAGCGCGGCGCTCGTGCGGGCCCACAGGTCGCGGGGCGGCTCGACCGGCGCCATCGAGCGCAACGCCAGGCGGTCGGCCGCGTAGCCGGCGGCCACGGCGCGACAGTCGGCGCAGCCCTCGAGATGCGTTTCGAGGGCTGCCTCGTCGCCGGGCGTCAGCGCCTGGTCGAGGCGGACTGCCGCCAGCCGGCGAGCTCGCTCGTGGGTCATCAACTCGCTCATCGCGGTGTCCGGCGGTCCGCCCGCGGGTCGAGCTCAGCGGCGGCCTGCGCATCACGCTCGGCGGTGAGCTCGCGGCGGAGGCTGTCGCGGGCCCGGGTGAGGAGCGCGCGGGCGGCCACGTGGCTGACGCCCAGGGCGGCGGCCAGCTCCAGGCCGGTCAGGTCATGCAGCTCGGCCAACAGGAGGGCCGCCCGCTGGCGCTCCGGGATCCGGGCCAGGGCGCGCTGTAGATCGCTCGACAGGCGGCCTTCGAGAGCCAGGTGCTCGGCCGACGGCGCCGTGCCGTGGGACTCGCCGGTCCACGGCAGGAAGCGGACGATCTTGCGCCGGCGGATCTCATCCAGGGCGACCCGATGGGCGATCTGGTACAGCCAGGCGCGGGCGTGGGCCGGATCCTCGAGCGAATCGTGGGCCCGGTAGGCCTTGATGAACGCATCCTGGGTCAGGTCCGCCGCCAGCTCCGGGTCGCGCAGCATCCGGACCAGGTAGGCGTAGATCTCGCCGTGGTGCCTCTGGAAGAGGTCCTCGATGAAGACGTCGGCCGTCGTCCGGGCGGGCGAGCCCGTCAAGGCGCGGTCCACCGGGAGGCTGAGCGGGGCAAGCTGGCCGATCTGGTCCACGGGCGAAAGACGGGCTCGGCAGGGACCATGTGACGCTGTCCGGTCATCCGGTCCGGCGACCGGGGACCGAGCGGAGTAGCTCCTCGACGGCGTCCTCCGGCGAAACGGGGTTGACCGGCAGCCCGGTACCCAGCTCCAGGCCGGCGATCTCGCGCAGTCGGGGGTGGATCTCCCAGTGCCAGTGGTAGGTGCCATCGATCCGCTCGCGGAGCGGCGCCGTGTGAAGGACCAGGTTGTGGGGCGGCCCGTCAAGCGTCGCCAGCAGGCCCAGGACCCGCCGCAGCGCCTCGGCCGTGGCCTGCAGGTCGGTGTCGCTGGCCCGCCCGAAGTCCGCCGCGTGGGTGCGCGGCACGATCCATGCCTCGAACGGCGAGCGCGAGGCGTAGGGCGCGAAGGCGACGCTCCAGGCGTCCTCCCACAGCAGCCGCTCGCGGCGCTGACTCTCGTCGCGGACCAGCCGGCAGAACGGGCACTCACCTTCGCGAATCACGAACCGGGCGGCGCCGCCGATCTCCTCGGCGACCCGGTGCGGCACCTGGGGCAGGTCGTACAGGTCGAGGCACAGGTGGTCGGTCCGGGCCCCGGCCTGGGCGCCCCAGTTCTGGACGACCTGGACGTAGGCGGTCTGGCCGGCCCGGCTCGATTCCGCGATCGAGTCGCGGCAGATCCGGAGCATCGAGCCGATCAGCTCGTCGCCGACCGCCTGGAGCGGGCGATGCTCGCCCGGCGGGGCAACCACCGTCCGCCAGCTGCCCGACGCACGGGCCTGCTCGATCGCGACCTGGGCCAGGCTTCGATCGAGCTGGCGTGCCTCGGCCTCGGTGCCCACGACGTGGAAGGCGTAATCCTTGAGGACCCGCAGCCGGACACCGTCACCCTCGGGTTCGCGACAGTTCTGGCAGCCATCCTCCTGCTCGACCGGCGCGGCCGCCCGGGCGAATCGATCACGGTGGAAGGCGCGATCAACGATCGTCGCGACCCACCAGCCGGTGATCGCGTCGCGACGCAGCTCGAACAGGCCGGCGGCCATCGCTGGTCAGGCCGGCAGGGTGCCGACCAGCTCCGCGCCGAGACGTCGGCCAAGGGCTCGGGCGAAGATCGAAGCGGCCCGGGCCACTGCCTCGGTGGACGGAGCTTCGTCCGGCCGGCCGAGCTCGCTGGCGATCGATGTCGAGATGACGCCGGGCATGCCGCACGGGTCGAGCAGCTCGAAGTCGGTCATCGCCGGATCGATGTTCAGGGCGATCCCGTGGAAGCAGACCCCGCGCTCGACCCGCAGCCCGAGGGCGCCGATCTTGCGCGGGGCGGGACCGTCCGCCGCCACCCAGCAGCCGGGATGGCCGGTCCGCGGGCCGGCCTCGACGCCGAGCTCGGCACAGGTCTCGGCCAGGGCGCCTTCAAGCGCGGCAACGAGCGGCCGGACCAGCAGCCCGCGCCGGCCGAGGGCCAGGATCGGATAGGCCACCAGCTGGCCCGGTCCGTGATAGGTGACCTCACCACCGCGTTCGACCCGGATCAGCTCGATCCTCCGCCGGGCGAGCTCGTCGGCCGGGGCGCGCACGAACCGTTCGTCGGCGTGCCGGCCGAGGGTCAGCACGGCGGGGTGCTCGAGGAGCAGGAGCTGGTCCGGGATCAGGTCGGCGGTCCGGGCGTCGACCAGCTCGCGCTGGAGGGCCCAGGCGGCGCGGTACTCGATCCGACCCAGCCAGCGCACGGCAATCGGTCGTGAATCATCCGGCGCGGGCCCGACCGCGGGCTCCGGAGCGAGCTCGGATCGCACGGCCGTGTCCATCGGTTCCACGATAACAGGCAGGCCTCATCAGCCGGCCGAGGCTCGTCCGCTCGTGTCCGGCCTCGCCAACATCAGCGCACGCGGCGTGGCTTTCTCGATCGAGACGAGTTGACGCACCCCTATACTGCCGTGCAGCCCCAACGTGGAGGGTGGGTGCAGCCAGAGGTGCGGTCGATGTCGGCAGGCACGGCGGCTAGGGTGGATCCGGCGACCTTGCCCGGACACGACTGATGCGCATCTTCTTCGCGACCGACGTCCACGGGTCGGACATCTGCTGGCGCAAGTTCCTCAACGCGGGCACCTTCCACAAGGCGGACGTCCTGATCATGGGTGGCGACATGACCGGCAAGGCCATGGTCCCGATCGTGGCCAACGGATCGGGCTGGGATGTCACGATCCAGGATCAGCATCACGCCCTGACGACCGAGGCCGATGTCGCGGCGATGGAGAAGCGGATCAGCGACCGGGGTTACTACCCGATCCGCCTCAGCCGCGAGGAAGTGGACGCCTGGGCCGCCGACGCGAGCCTCGTCGACGCGCGGTTCAAGGCCGAGATCGTCCACGGCGTCGAGCGCTGGATGGCGATCGCGGACGAGAAGCTGCGCGGCTCGCAGATCCGCTGCATCGTCTCGCCGGCGAACGACGACATGTTCGAGATCGACGAGATCATCGAGCGGGCCGACTCCGCGATCCTGGGCGAAGCGGTGGCCATCGACCTCGAAGGGTTGACCATGATCTCCACGGGCTGGACGAACCCGACGCCCTGGAACACCTTCCGGGAACTGCCCGAGGACCAGCTCCTGGCCAGGATCGACGAGCTCGTCAAGGCGGCGCCCGACCCGCATCGCGCGATCTTCAACTTCCACGTCCCGCCGTACGGCTCGAACCTCGACAACGCGCCGAAGCTCGACGCCGCGATGAATTACGTCTCCGGCGGCCAGGCATTGATCCCGGTCGGATCGCACGCGGTCCGCGAGGCGATCCTCCAGTACGGACCCCTGCTCTCGATGCACGGGCACATCCACGAAGGTCGTGGCGCAGTGAAGCTCGGCCGTACGCTCGCCGTGAACCCGGGCAGTACCTACGAGGACGGCGTGCTCCAGGCGGCGATCGTCGACCTGGACACGAAGAAGGGATCGGTGAAGCGCTATCTCCTGATCAACGGCTGACCTTTTTTCCGACCGGTGGGTTCCGGTCGGGCGGTGGAGACGAAAGAGAGGGAAGCATGTCTTCAGTTAGTCGCGACACACCGTCGCTCTTCCTGCGCAATGCGACTGGCCTGGTCAAGGGCTGGTCCGGCTTCGACGCGTTCGGCTACTCGTTCCTGTCGGTCAACCTCGTTACTCTCGGCATGTTCTACAGCCTCGCGGTATTCGCCTTCGTCCCGAGTGGGTCGGTGCTGTCCGCCCTGCTCCTGTCCGGGGTGGTGATGACCTTCCTGTGCATCACGTACGCCGGGCTCATCGCGGTCATGCCCCGGGCCGGCGGCGACTACGTCTGGCAGACCCGGATCCTCGATGGGATCCCGGGCGCCGTGCTCGGTGCCATCGTCGGAGCCTTGACTGCCTTCCTTGCGGCCCAGGCGTTCGGGCTGAGCTCCGGCGTCGCGTACGTGGCCGGAGCGGTCGGCTTGGTCGCCGGTGCCCTGCTCGGGGTGAAGCGCGGCGGCATTGGCTTCGTCCTGTCCGCCACCGGCTGGTGGTTCATCCTCGCGCTCTGGGCGCCGATCTACGGCTACATCCTGAACATCGAGTTCCTCCAGCCGCTCGCCGCGCTGGCGAAGTGGACGGATGGCCTGACCTTCTTCGCCTCACAAGCCGGGACGTTCACGGTATCCCTGGTCACGATCGTCCTCGCTTCGGGGGCCGTCGCCCTCGGCATGGCCGGCTACGCTCGAGTCCAGCGCTGGAGCATCTTCATCGGGCTCGCGGCGCTGGCCGTGATGTTCGTGCTCATGCTCGTCTCGTCGCAGGACACCTTCCATGCCGCGTTCGACAAGGCCGGCCAGGACCTGTTCGGCGTCCCGGGCGCCTACAACGCGACGATCGCCAACGCCACGGCGAACGACGCTTTCGCCGCGGGGGGCTCGCCGCTTGACCTCGGTCTCGGAAGCGGCACCTGGCTGCTCCTGCCGTTCATGATGTTCTGGATCCTCTACCCGAACTGGGGTGCCACGCTGTATGGCGAGGTCCGCGGGGCGGGAGACTTCAAGAAGGTCCTCCGGGGGATGCTCGGCGGGCTGTGGGTCACGATCATCCTGGCGATCGTGTTCGTGCTCCTCGCCGCCAAGACGTTCGGCTGGGACTTCTTCAACGCGATGAACGTGAACTTCATCGACTATGCGTACGGCTATGTGACGACCGCTCCGGCGCTCCCGATCTGGGGCTATCCGCCCCTCCTCGTGTCGTTCCTGATCGACAACCACGTGATCCAGATGATCGTGGTGGTCATCTTTGGCGTCTGGTTCCTCGGCTGGGCCGGGACGCTCTGGCTGTCCTCGACCCGGATGATCTTCGCGGCCGCCTTCGACCGGGTTCTGCCCGAATGGGCAGCTCGCGTCTCGGGTCGTGGCGTTCCGTGGACCGCGCTCCTGCTGATCATGGTCCCGGGCGTCGTCGTCTCGTACCTGTACTCGTACGTCACGAACTTCTCGAAGCTGACCCTCGATGCCTCACTGGTGATCGCGGTCACGTTCTTCGGGACGTCGGTCGCGGCCACGATCCTGCCGTGGTGGAAGGCCGACCTGTACAACAAGTCGCCGATCGCCCGCTACAAGCTGGCAGGCCTGCCGATCATCGCCATCTCCGGGGCGATCACCACGATCTTCCTCGGTTTTGTCATTTTTGAGTGGCTGTCGAACAACGCCCTGTACGGCATCGGCACTGCCAACACTAACTCGATCATCTTCCTCGCAGCGCTCTATGGAAGCGCTGCTCTGCTGTACGTCGTGGCCCGCCTGTATCGCCGCTCCCAGGGAATCGACCTCGACGCGATCCACGCGGAGATCCCGGCGGAGTAACGGCTGCCCAATGATCCGGTGGGCGGNNTGGGCGGGCGACGAGCCTGCCCACCGGATTTTCTTTGCCCGGGGCGAGGCGCCTAGCTGCCGAACCAGCGCGAGGGGCCGGGCGACGTGTTCTGGTAGATGTGCTTCGCCTCGCGGTACTCGTCAAGGCCGGTGGGGCCGAGCTCGCGCCCGATCCCGGACTGCTTGAAGCCGCCCCACTCTGCCTGCGGCAGGTAGGGGTGGTAGTCGTTGATCCAGATCGTCCCGTGGCGTAAACGCCCGGCGACCCGTTGGGCGCGACCGGCGTCGGCGGTCCAGACCGCACCGGCCAGGCCGTAGGTCGTGTCGTTGCCGGATTCGACCGCCTCGTCCTCGGTGTGGAACTTCTCGATCGTGAGGACCGGACCGAAGATCTCCTCACGGACGACCCGCATGGAGCGGTTGCAGTCGGCGAAGACGGTCGGCCGCACGAAGAAGCCCTTCTGGAGGTGGGGTTCCGTGGGCCGCGCGCCGCCGGCTACGAGCCGGGCACCCTCGGCAAGGCCGATCTTGATGTACCGCTCCACCTTGCCCCGGTGTTCCTCGCTGATCAGCGGTCCGGCCTCGGTCGTCTCGTCGAACCCGTCGCCCAGGCGGATCTTCTCGGTCCGCTTGGCGACCTCGGCCACGAAATCGTCGTAGATCGTGTCCTGCACGAGCGCTCGGGTACCGGCCGAGCAGACTTGCCCGGAATGGACGAACGCGGCGGTCAGGGCGTAGTCCACGACCGTCTCGAAATCGGCGTCGTCGAAGACGATGTTGGGGCTCTTGCCACCAAGCTCGAAGGCGACCTTCTTCATGTTCCCGGCGGCGGCCCGCATGATCTTGCGACCAGCATCGATGCCGCCGGTCAGCGAGATGAAGTCGACGTCGGCGCTCTCCGCGAGTGCCTGACCGACCCGGTCGCCCGGCCCCAGGACGAGGTTCGCGACGCCCTTTGGCAGGCCCACGTCCTGGAGGACATGCATGAGGTGGATGGCCGTCAGCGGCGTGACCGAGGCGGGCTTGACGATGAACGTATCGCCCGCGGCGATGGCCGGCGCGACTTTCCAGGCGACCTGCAGGAGCGGGTAGTTCCACGGCCCGATGAGGGCGCATACACCCACCGGTTCGTAGACGATCCGGCTGAGGGCAGCGCGTGAGCCGGTGGCCACCAGCCGCCCGGCGTCCTTGTCGGCCATGCCCGCGTAGTAACGGAAGACCTTGACCACGTCCGCGACGTCGTAGCGGCCCTCGCGGAGCGCCTTGCCGGTGTTCCGCGTCTCGGTGCTGGCGATCTCTTCAGCGTCGCGCTCGAGGAAGTCGGCGATCCGGTTGAGGATCGCGCCCCGCTCCGGCGCCGGCGTCTGCGGCCACTCTCCGGCGTCGAATGCACGGCGCGCGGCGCCGATCGCGCGCTGGACGTCCACGTCCGCCGCGACATCGACCCGCTCGATCTCGCTGCTGTCGAACGGCGCGATGACGGAGCTCGTCTCCCCGGACGAACCGGCGGTCCACTCGCCGTCGATGAACAGGCTGGCCACGCTCGTCCCTCGTCCTCTCCCCTGCTGGGGAACCTTATAGCCGACCCGGGTCGTCGCTGCCGCTGCCGTTGCGACGGATGGTCGCCGCACCGCCCTGCCGGAGCCGGGCCGAGATGCGGGCCGCCGCAGCCACCACCTCGGCTCCGATCCGCTCGTCGGCGCGGACCGCCGGGAAGCGGTATGACGGACCGTGGAGGTGGACCGCGGCGACGACCTCGCCGTCCTCATTGGCGATGCCCGCCGCGACGGAGTTGATGCCGATCGAGAACTCGCCGTAGACCCACGCGTAGCCGTCGTGCTGGACCTGGCGCAGCCGCTCGCGGAGGATCGCCGGGTCGATCACCGTCGCCGGCGTGAACGCTTCCAGGGGCCGGCCCAGGAAGCGCTCCAGGCTGGCGGGCGCGACGAGGGCCAGAATCACCAGCCCGGATGGCACGGCGTGCATCGGCACGCGGGTTCCCGTCCAGTCCCGGACAGAGACCGGATTGTGCGTGTCGACCTGGTCGACGTAGTGGACCCGGAAGCCTTCCGGGACGGCCAGTCCGGCGGCCTCGCCGATCGCCAGGGCCAGCGCCTCGAGCTCGGGCCGGGCCAGGACCACCATGCTCCGGGTGGGCAGGACGGTCGCGGCCAGGGTGACGATCCGCGAGCCGATCCGGTAGCGGGTGCCGCCGGGCTCCTGCTCGACGGCGCCTTCGCGCTGGAGCGAGGCGAGGAGCCTGGCGGCGGTGCTCTTGGGCAGCTCGACCCGGTCGGCTACCTCGGTCACCCCGATCGGGCCATCGGCCAGGGCGGCGAGCACGGCAAATGCCCGCTCGATCGACTGGACCCGGTTCTCGCGCCGGCCCGACGGGCGGGCTATGGACATCTGGTCATCTCATCCGCTACGCTGCAGGCCTCTGTTCCATGATACGGCATCGTTCCGCATTGTGGAACCCAGGGAGCGAAAAGCCGGCAGGAGAAACGGGCGGCCATGACCCAGGACGAATACCCCGAGGTCGACCTCGTCGCCCTGTCCGACGCCGAGCTGACCGAGCAGATGCACAACGACCTGTACGACGGCATGGCCGCTGAGATCGTCGAGAGCACCAACCTGCTCCTCGGTCGCGGCTGGACCGCCAGCCAGGTCCTCGACGATGCCCTCGTCGCCGGCATGAAGATCGTGGGGATCGACTTCCGCGACGGCATCCTGTTCGTGCCCGAGGTCCTCCTCGCCGCCAACGCGATGAAGGCCGGCATGGCCATCCTCCGGCCGCTGCTGGCCGAGACCGGCGCCCAGCCGGTCGGCAAGGTCGTGATCGGCACGGTTAAGGGCGATATCCACGACATCGGCAAGAACCTCGTCGGGATGATGCTCGAGGGCGCCGGCTTCGAGGTCTTCGACCTGGGGATCAACACCGATGCCGACAAGTTCCTCGCCGCGCTCGACCTCCACCATCCGGACATCCTCGGGATGTCGGCCCTGCTGACCACCACGATGCCCTACATGAAGGTCGTGATCGATACGATGAAGGCCCGCGGCATCCGTGACGACTACATCGTCCTGGTCGGTGGCGCACCGCTCAACGAGGAGTTCGGGATCGCGGTCGGGGCCGATGCCTATTGCCGCGATGCCGGCGTGGCGGCCGAGATGGCCCGTTCGCTGATCGACAAGCGTCGTGCCAGCGTCGCCTGACCGGCAGGGAACCGAACCTGCGGACGCGCCTCGAGTTCTCGTGATCGGCTGCGGCGCGCTCGCCCGGGAGCTGGTCGAGCTGACCCGCCGGCCCGGCTTCGAGCACGTCGACCTGACCTGCCTGCCGGCGACCCTCCACAACCGGCCGGGCGGGATCCCCGCTGCCGTCCGGCGCAAGATCCGCGCCGCACGGCCGACGTACGCCACGATCTTCATCGCCTACGCCGATTGCGGCACGGGCGGCCTCCTCGACCGGATCCTCGAGGAAGAGGGCGTCGAGCGCCTCGCCGGGGCGCACTGCTACGAGTTCTATGCCGGCCGCGCCGCCTTCGCCCGGACCACCGACGACGATCCGGCGACCTTCTTCCTGACCGACTTCCTGGCCCGCAACTTCGACCGCCTGGTGATCCGCGGCCTGGGCATCGACCGACACCCCGAGCTCCTGCCGGTCTACTTCGGCAACTACCACCGGCTGGTCTACCTGGCCCAGTCCGATGATCCGGCGCTCCTGGCCACTGCCCGTCGGGCGGCCCGCCGGCTCGGCCTCACGTTCGAGCGGCGCTTGACCGGCCTGGGCGAGCTGGCCACCACGATCACTGCCCTGGCCGACGCCAGCCGGCCGGCCGGCACCTCGCGGGACGCCGCCTGATGGCCGCCCTGACCGTGATCTGGTGGCGCGACATCCCGGCCCAGGTGGTGGCCAAGGACGCTCGCAGGGCCTCGAAGGTGGTCCTCCACCCACGCTTCCAGGTCGCCATCGACCGGGCCGCGGTGAAGGCCGGCCGGCGGGACATGGATGCCTACATCGCCGAATGGCGGAAGACCCAGCGCCCCTGCGGTGACGATCTCGAGGCCGAGGTGGCCGCTGAATCAACCCGCCTCGAGCACGAATACACCCGCGAGGTGCTGTCCCGCCTGGTGGCTGGCGGCGGCGCCAACGCCGAGGAGACAGGGCCGTGACCAGGACTGTCGTCGGCTCCGCGACTCGAACTGTCGTGATCGGCTCGGACGACCCGTTCGTGATCATCGGCGAGCGGATCAACCCGACCGGCCGCAAGCTGCTGGCCGAGGAGATGAGGAGCGGCGACTTCAGCCGGGTTGAGCGCGACGTGCTGGCCCAGGTCGAGGCCGGTGCCCATATGCTCGACGTCAACGCCGGGATCCCGCTGGCCGACGAGCCGGCGATCCTGGCCCGGACGATCCGCCTGGTCCAGTCGCTGACCGACCTGCCCCTGTCGATCGACTCGTCGATCGTCGAGGCGCTCGAGGCCGGGCTGGCCGCCTACCAGGGCAAGGCCCTGGTCAACTCGGTCACCGGCGAGGACGAGCGCCTCGAACGGGTGCTGCCCCTGGTCAAGAAGTACGGCGCCGCGGTCGTTGCGATCTCGAACGACGAGACGGGCATCTCCGAGGATCCCGACGTCCGCTTCGCGGTCGCCCGCCACATCGTCGAGCGGGCCGCCGATCATGGCATCCCCCGCGAGGACATCCTGGTCGATCCGCTGCTGATGCCGATCGGGGCGATGCCAACGGCCGGCCGGCAGGTCTTCCGGATCCTGAACCGGCTGCGCGACGAGCTCGGCGTCAACAGCACCTGCGGCGCCTCGAACGTGAGCTTCGGCCTGCCCAACCGGGAAGGGATCAACGGCGCCTTCCTGGCCATGGCGATGGCAAGCGGGCTCACGTCGGCGATCACCAATCCGCTCCTGGTCGAGGTCCGCCAGTCGGTGATGGCGGCCGACGTCCTGCTCGGCAATGATCCCGAGTGCGGGCGCTGGATCCGGACCTTCCGGGTCGCCCCGCGCGAGGGCGAGCAGGGCCGCCGGGTGAACCGCAGGCGCGACGCTGTCGCGGCCGCCGGCTAGCCTGGGTCCGGGCCCGGTGACATCAGCCGCCGCCACGCAGCCCGACCCGGCGAGGCCGGAGGCGCTGGTCGTCTTTACCCCGTCTGGCCGGCGGGGCCGGTTCGCTCCGGGCACGACCGTCCTCGACGCCGCCCGATCGCTGGGCGTGGACATCGACTCGGTGTGCGGCGGCCGCGGGATCTGCGGGCGCTGCCAGGTCAGCCAGGGGATCGGCTCGTTCCCGAAGCTCGGCCTGACCTCGACCGCCGAGCACCTGTCGGCCGCCGGCAGCCTCGAGGCGACCTATCGGAGCGAGCACGGGCTGGCCGCCGACCGGCGGCTGAGCTGCACCTCGGCCGTCCTGGGCGACGTCCTGGTCGACGTGCCGGCCGAGAGCCAGGTCCACCGCCAGGTCGTGCGCAAGAGCCTCGAGCTGCGCGAGTTCGTGGTCGATCCCGTCGTCCGGCTGCACTATGTCGAGGTCGTCCAGCCGGAGCTCGCCTCGCCCAATGGCGACCTGGTCCGCCTCTTCGAAGCGCTCGAGCGCGAGTGGGGGCTGACCGACCTGGCCGCGGACCTGGGCGTGATCCGTGAGCTGCAGCCCGCCCTCGCAGCCGGCGACTACCGGGTGACGGTGGCCGTTCACGATGGCCGCCAGGTCACGGCAATCTGGCCGGGCCTCCACGATCGAGCCTACGGCGTGGCGATCGACGCCGGGTCGACCACGATCGCCGGCCACCTGGCCGACCTGGCCGACGGCTCGGTGCTCGCCTCGAACGGCCTCATGAACCCGCAGATCCGCTTCGGCGAGGACCTGATGAGCCGGGTCTCGTACGTGATGATGCATCCCGAGGGAGCCGCCGAGATGACCCGGGTCGTGCGCAAGGCACTCGACTCGCTGGTCGCCGGCCTGGCCCTCCGGGCGGGGATCAAGCGGACCGACATCCTGGAGCTGACGATCGTGGGCAACCCGATCATGCACCACCTCCTGCTCGGGATCGACCCGACCCCGCTCGGCGGGGCGCCATTCGCGCTGGCCACCGACCGGGCCGTGCGCCTGCCCGCCGCGGAGCTCGGCCTGCGGGTGAATGCCGGTGCCCGGATCTACATCCTGCCCTGCATCGCCGGCCACGTCGGAGCCGAC
>PNAZ01000101.1:2420-2542 GCA_003169655.1 Chloroflexota bacterium | reverse complement strand
CCTTGACCGGCAGGTCGGTCAGCCCGGCGGTCAGCCGCCAGGCGCTGACCAGGCCCGGCCGCTCCCAGGCCGGCAGGCCGACCACCCGCGGGCCGAGGCCGCCCTGAAGCTCGATGCCGGCC
>PNAZ01000101.1:0-2384 GCA_003169655.1 Chloroflexota bacterium | reverse complement strand
CTCGGCCACGGCGCGCTCGAGGTCGCCAGGATGGCCGCCGGCGATGGCCGGTTGGGGATAGGCGCCGTGGAGGGTGGCGAACATCGGCCCGATCGTACGGCATCGCCGGTAGCGCCCGGTGCGTCCCCTCGACCGTGCACGCCTTACACACCGCTTACACAGGCCGGCACCCGGCCAGATCGGCCCGCGTATCCTCGCCGGGAGATGAAGANNAAGACGATCCTGGTCGTCGACGACGAGCGCAACATCGTCGAGCTGCTGCGGCTCTACCTGGAGAAGGAGGGCTGGGCCGTCCTGGCCGCCGCGGATGGCGAGGAGGGCCTCGCCCTGCACGCCCGCCATGATCCGGACCTGGTGATCCTCGACCTGATGCTGCCCAAGGTCGACGGCTTCGAGGTCTGCCGCGAGCTACGCCGGCGGGGCGACGTTCCGATCGTGATGCTGACCGCCCGCGACGACGTGGTCGATTCGATCGTCGGCCTCGAGCTGGGGGCCGACGACTACGTTGCCAAGCCGTTCAACCCGCGGGCGCTGGTTGCCCGGATCAAGGCCATCTTCCGGCGGACCGAGGCCACCGGCCGGGGCGGCCGGCCGATCGAGGTGGGCAACCTGCGAATCGACCCCCGCCGGCGCGAGGCGACGGTCGGAGCGCGCCGGCTCGAGCTGCGCGCCCGCGAGTTCGACCTGCTGGCGGCCCTCGCCAGGGATTCCGGCGTGGTCCTGACCCGGGACGCCCTCCTCGAGGGGGTCTGGGGGACCGACTTCCCGGGCGAGACCCGGACCGTCGACGTCCACGTTGCCGAGGTCCGCAAGAAGCTGGGCGACGACGGACCCGCGATCGAGACGATTCGCGGCCTGGGCTACCGGCTCGTCCCGCCCGCCCGCGAACCGATCCCGGGCTGACCGAGCGTGCCCCGCAGCCTGAGCGGCCGAATCCTTGCCAGCTTCGCGGCACTCGCCCTGGCCCTCCTGGTCGCGATCGGAGGCACGGTCTTCGTGGTCCTGCGCGACCTCCACCGCGCCTCGACCGAGAGCCGGATGGCGGACCTGGCCGACAGCCTGTTGCCCCAGCTCCGGGCGAGCATCGCGGCAGGCAACCTGCAGGGCGCCCTGGCCGACACCCAGAAGCAGCTCGCCGCCACCGGGGTCGACATCATGCTGGCGACGGCCGACGGCCAGCTCCACCCGATCAACAACTTCCCGTCGGTCACCGGCACGATCGACCTGACCACCGCGTCGTTGCGCGGCCAGGACGTCCACGCGACCTCGGACTTCGCCGACGGCAAGCCGCACTCCTGGGCAGCAACCAAGGTCAATGCCCGCTCGGTCGTCTTCGCCACCCTCGATCGATCGGGCGCCGAGGCCCTGGGCGACCTCGCCCGGAGCATCCCGATCGGGCTGCTGGCCGTCCTGCTGGTCGGCGGGCCGCTGGCCTACGGCCTATCCCGTTCGGTCACCGGGCCACTCCGCCGGCTGCAGCACGCCACTGCCTCGGTCCCGTCGAATGGCTCGCCGCCCGGGGCCGCCCAGGCACCGGGGACCGTCCCAGCCGGCCATCCGGGACCGTTGCCGGTCGAGGGTCCGGGCGAGGTCCGCGAGCTGACCCAGCACTTCAACGCGATGACCGCCGAGCTCCAGGCGACCCGCGAGCGCGAGGAGCGATTGCTCGCCAACCTCCGCCACGACCTGCGCACGCCACTGACCGTGATCGGCGGCTTTGCCACGGCGATCGCCGACGGGACGGCCAGCGGGCCCGAGGCGGCCAAGGCTGCCCGCACGATCGGCGAGGAGGCCACCCGCCTCGAGCGGCTGGTGAGCGAGCTCGACACGATGGATGCGCTGCGGACCGGCGCCGGCGCGCTGCGCCCGGAGCAGATTGACGCTGGGGCGCTGCTCGACCAGACCGCCGACCGCTTTCGGGCGCGAGCGGCCGGTAAGGGCATCGAGCTGACGGTGATCGGTGCCACGGCCCAGCCGGCGGCGAGCCAGGCCGCACCCGCGGAGGGCGGATCGGCCAGCACTCCGGCTGCCAGCCCGACCGTGATGTCCGCACCTGCGGCGGCCTCGCCCGATCTCGGCTTCAGCGCCGACCGGGTGGCGGTCGACCGGATCCTGGGCAACCTGATCGAGAACGCTTTCTCGGTCGTGCCCTCACCCGGCGGTCATGTCTGGCTCGAGGCGCGGGGCTCGGCCGAATGGATCACCCTGCTGGTCAGCGACGACGGGCCGGGCTTCCCGCCCGGCGCCACCGAGCGGATCTTCGATCGCTTCTACCGCGGCGACCCGGCCCGCAGCGGCTCGGGCAGCGGCCTCGGGCTGGCAATCGTCCGGGAGCTGGCCCGGGCCCACGGCGGCGAGGCGCAGGCCGAGAGCCTCGCCCCGCG
>PNAZ01000032.1 GCA_003169655.1 Chloroflexota bacterium | reverse complement strand
GTGACCGAGCCGCTCCTCGATGCAGTGGACCGCTTGCTCCGAGAGCTGAACCGCTACGACCGGGCGCAGCGCTAGGTCCGCCTCAGCTGCCGTCCGGGTAGCCGCCCCGGTGGAGGACCATCGGGAAGTGGGGGAGCCTCGCCGGCGCCGGAACGGACGCCCGCCAGCCGTCGGGGTCCGGCACGAGGCCGCGGAACAGCGCGGAGCGCTCGGCGTCCGGCTCGACGATCCCCTCGAGCGACGTCCTCAGGCTGTCGATGGCGTCGCTACCGAAGCGGTCGCGCCAGGCCGCCTCGATATCGGCCAGCCGCGCCGTATTCGCGAGATGCGCGACTTTGCCCGCCTCCGTGAGGCGGACGACCTTGCCGGGGCTCCCGCTTGGCGTTGACTCGAGCTTGACCAGGCCGGCCTTGGTCAGCACCCCTAGGGCCATCGCGATCGCCTCCTTAGAGACACCCGAACGGCGGGGCAGGTCGCGCAGGCGCCGGCCGTCCCCGTCGAGGACACCCAGGACGTCCGAGCTGGTTGCCAGGGAAATCGGCCATTGATCCTCGAATTCGAGCGCCACCGATAGGAGGACCTGGGCCATCAGGCTCGGTAGCGCGACCGGGCCGATCTCGCCGACGGCCTGGTCGTGGGCCGGCGAGGGCCGGCGCTCCGGCAACCGGCTGAACAGGCCGTAGCCCAGGATCGGCAGGCAGTCGGGCAGGTCCGCGTCGAGGCGGCTGACAACGGTCAACAATCGGCCGCGCAGCTGATCGATCTGGGGGCTGCCGAAGCGATCCCGCCAGCGGTCTTCGATTTCGTCGCTGATCGGGCGCCAGATCGTCTTGGCACGTCGGCCGGCAGGCGTAGCTCGGACGATCCAGTCCTTGCGCGGCGGGCGCGGCCGGGGGTCGGCCGGATCCGGGCCGACGTCGATGTAGCCCCAGCGCTCCATCCCGTTCCAGTTCGTGCTCGTTCGCGCGAGATGCTCAATGTCCTGGACCGACCTCCCCTCGTTGGTGAGGAAGCGCAGGCAGGTGAACCACATGACCATCGAGGTCAGCCAGGGCATCTCGCGCCGGGGTCCCGTCCAGCCGTCACGTGCCGTCCGATGGGGCATCTGCCGTTCGAACTCGTTGTCGCATTCGATCGTGAACGCCACGAAGGCTTGCGACAGAAGCGCGGTCAGGGGCAGCGAGCCAGTCATACGCCGACGCTAGCGGCGACCGCCGCCGGTCGTCAACCGAGCTCGCTCGGCGAAAAGGCGTCAAGCAGGAAGCGCGACGGGGCGGCGGGGTCGTAGAGCAAGGTCAGCGAGCGGCGGGCGCGCGTCCAGGCGACATAGGCCAGGCGACGTTCCTCTTCGAGCGCGCGTTCCGGCTCGTGGGCGTCGTCCAGAGCGCGCCGGCTCGGGAAGCGATCGGCATCCATCAGCACGAGGACGTGGTCGAACTCGAGGCCCTTGGCCCCGTGGGCGGTGGCCAGGGTCAGCTGCGCCGACTCGGTCCGGAGCTCGGCGAGCTTGCGCCCCGACGCCTCGACCGCGGAGCGCAGGGCCGCGGCGCTCGAATAGCGCGGCGCCCAGCCGACGAGCAGGTCGCAGGCTGTGGCCAGCCGCACGTCCGTCCCGGCCCGGGCGAGCCCGATCTGCACGAGCAGCGGGACGCCGGGCTCGCGCTCCTCGGCGAATTCAAGTGCGGCCAGGGCCGCATCGAGGCCGGGTGCCTCGAGCGGCAGGTCGACGCCGGCGGCACTGAACGCGATCCCTCGCTCGACCGCGGCCGTCGCCGCAGGGACCAGCTCGAGGTTCGTCCGGGCGATCACCGCCCGGCTTGCATCGTCGGCTGGCCACGAGTCGAGGACCCGGCCGATCCGTTCGTGATCCGCGTCGGCGTCGGGCGCCAGGACGAGCCGTCCGGCGCCGTCGGGTCCGGCGCGCACGGACTTCTCGAACCGCTCCCCGTTGACGCCAATGAGGCGCACCGAGCGCTCGACGACCGGCCGCGGACAGCGGTAGTTGGTGACTAGCGTGTGCTGTTCGAGGCCGGGCAGCCGGGCGGCGAGCCCGAAGATTCGGCGCACGTCGGCCAGCCGCCAGCCGTAGATCGACTGGTCGTCATCGCCGACGAGGAAGATCCGTCTGTCGGCTCCGGCGAGGACCAGTCCGAGCTCGAGCTGTGACCGGTCGAGGTCCTGGATCTCGTCGACGAGGAGATGGCCGCAGCGGAGGCGCCAGCGGGCGAGCAGCTCGGGATCCGACTCGAGTGCACGCAGCGCGCCAAGGATGAGGTCGTCGAAGTCGAGCGCGCCCCTGTCCTCGAGTGCCTGCTCGTACGTCACGAAGCGCCGGGCGATGGGTCCCGCGTCCGGATCGGCATCGACCTCGGCAGCGGACGCCCGAAGGTCGACCTTGAGCCGCGAGATCGCCGTGTCGAGCTCGTTCCGGGCTGCATCCTCCAGGTCGGGGAACAGCCGCCCAAGGAGCCCGGCCCGGTCCACGATCGCGATCGGTGACCTGCCTGCGTCGCGCAGGATTTCAAGTCCAAGGGCATGGAAGGTCCGGACCCGAACGGTGTCGGGCGCCAGGCCCAGCGGCGCAAGGGCGTCGTCCAGCCGCTCAGCGAGCTCTGCGGCCGCCCGGCGGTTGAAGGTGATCGCCGCGATCGTCGCCGGACCGGTCCCGTCGTCGATCAGCCAGGCGATCCGGGCGACCAGGGTCGTGGTCTTGCCGCTGCCGGCAGGGGCGATGCACAGCACCGGGCCCGGCGGAGCCGTCGCGGCCGCGCGCTGGTCGGCCGACAGCCGGGCGAGCAGTTGGGCGAGAGCCAGATGGTGATCCACGATCGGAGTTTGTCGAACACGGCTCACCACGGGCTCTTCTCGACGTTACGCCCGAGCTGCCAGCGCAGATCGAACACTTCGAGGCGCACGGACCAATTAGAGATGGAGCCGCTGCGACCGCGGCTACATGCCGGGATATGACCCACATTCTTAGGCGGCGCCCAACCTGCCTTGCGGTGTGCCCGACCGACCCGCGTTGGGACCTCAAAATGGCTCGGCCAGCGATGGGAGCGATATTTCGGCTACTACACGGGCGATCGGGATGGGATCCAAGGACCGGTTCGGCCGCCAGAGCGCTTCCTAGGAATGTGGGTCATATCTGCCGCGCTCGCCCCGGCGGCGCCTCGAGGGCCCAGGCCCCTGTTCGCCCCTCCGCACGGCTCCGGGGTAGCATCGGAGCGTGACCCCCCAGCTCGAGGCGACCCTCCGCAAGCTGCCCGATCGGCCCGGCGTCTACCTGATGAAGGACAGCCGGGGCACCGTGCTGTATGTGGGCAAGGCCCAGAGCCTTCGCAACCGGGTCAGGAGCTACTGGCAGAAGCAGAGCCCGTACGGCGAGGCGCACCGGATCCGGAGCGTGATCGACCGCGTCGCGGACGTCGAGACAACCCTGACCGACTCGGTCTCCGAGGCCCTCCTGCTCGAAGCGAACCTGATCAAGCGCTTCCAGCCCCGCTTCAACGTCCGGCTCAAGGACGACAAGAGCTACCCCTATATCAAGATCACCCTGGCCGACGATTTCCCGCGGGTGGAGCGGACGCGCAAGCTGGTCAACGACGGTAGCCGCTACTTCGGGCCATATGCATCGGCGTCATCGGTCGACGAGTCGATGAACCTGATCCGGCGCCTGTTTCCCTTCCGGACCTGCACGATCGAGATCACCGAAGGCAAGCGCGCCCTGGCTCGACCCTGCTTGCTGTACCACATCAAGCGCTGCCAGGGCCCATGCATCGAGACCATCTCGAAGGAGGCCTACCGGCGCGACATCGCCCAGATCGAGCTCTTCCTGGAGGGTCGCCAGGAAACGCTCCTGGCCGGCCTGACGAGCGAGATGGAAGCGGCGTCCGAGCGGACGGACTACGAACGTGCGGCCACCCTGCGCGACAAGGTCCGGGCGATCGGCCGGACGATGGAGAGCCAGAAGATGGCGGCCTTCGCCCGGACCACGCTCGACCTGATCGGCCTGGCCAGGCGCGACAACCAGGCCGCCGTCCAGCTCTTCGCGGTCCGCGATGGCGCGCTCATCGGGCGCGACGTCTTCCTGCTCGAAGCGGCCCGGGACGTGCCCGACGAGGAGGTCCTGACCGGCTTCCTGCTCCAGTACTACGCCCGGGCGGCGAGCGTCCCCCCGGAGGTCCTCGTGCCGGCCCTGCCCGGCGAAGCCGCCGACATGGAGGCGTTCCTCGCCGACCGGCGAGGCGGCCCGGTCCACCTCCGGGTGCCCCAGCGCGGCGAGAAGCGGCAGCTGCTCGAGCTCGCCCAGCGCAATGCCGCCGAGACGCTCGAGCGCGAGCAGGTCCGCTGGCTGGCCGACCAGGGCAAGACNNATCGAGTGCTACGACATCAGCAACTTCCAGGGGAAGCAGTCGGTCGCGAGCATGGTCGTCTTCGAGGACGGCAAGCCCAGGACCGGCGACTACCGCCGCTTCCGGATCAAGTCGGTCGAAGGTGCCAACGATTTCGCCAGCCACCAGGAGGTGCTCCGCCGGCGCTTCCGGCGCGCCGCCGTGGCCGAAGAGGGCAGCGCCGAGGAGCTCCGCTGGCGGCTGCCGGACCTGGTGATCGTCGACGGCGGCAAGGGCCAGGTCAGCGCCGCGGCCGAGGTCTTCGCCGAGCTGGGCATGGAGGACGTGCCCCTGGCCGGGCTGGCCAAGGAGCGCGAAGAGCTCTTCCTGCCCGGTCGACTGGATCCGATCCTGCTGCCGCCGACATCGGGTGCCCTGTACCTGGTCCAGCGCCTGCGCGACGAGGCCCATCGCTTCGCGATCACCTACCACCGCGACCTGCGGGCAAAAGCCTCGATCCGGTCGGTGTTCGACGACCTGCCGGGGGTGGGTCCCAAGCGCAGGCAGGCCCTCCTCCGGGTGTTCGGGTCGACCAAACGGATTCGCGACGCGCCGGTCGAGCAGATCGCGGCGGTGCCCGGGATCGGCCCCGCCCTGGCCGGCCGGATCAAGGCGACCCTGGAGGCCTAGGACCGGCATTCCTGCTATTGTCCGGCGCGATGCGCAGAGCCGGTCCCCTACTGATCCTGGTCATCGGGATCGCCGCACTTGTCCTCGATTTCTGGCCGGGCCTTCGCCTGCCCAGCCTGAGCGGTTCGAACGCGACGAACCCGATCGTCGAGACGAAGCTGGGGCTCGACCTCGAAGGCGGCGTNNCGGGTCGAATACCAGGCCCTGCCGGTCAATGGCGTGGCCCCCGACGGCGACGCGATGAACACGATCAAGGACATCATCGAGCGGCGGGTCAACGGGATCGGCGTGTCCGAGCCGCAGGTCGTCACCCAGGGCACTGACCGGGTCGTGGTCGAGCTGCCGGGCGAGACCGACGAGGACAAGATCACCAAGCTGGTCGGCTCGACCGGCCTCCTCCAGTTCATCCCGCTGCCGGCCGCCACATACGGCACGTCGAGCACGAACCCGAGTGGCCCGACCGGCATCACCGAGAACGAGCCGTTGCCCAACGACCCGACCCTCAAGCCGCTGTTCGGCGGAACGGCGGTCACCTCGGCGGTCGCCGCGACCGACCAGAACGGCTCACCGGTGGTCGACTTCGAGCTGTCGAGCGACGCGGCCTCGCTATTCGGGACCTATACCACCCAGAACGTCGGCAACTTCTTTGCGATTGTCCTGGACAACACTGTCATCTCGGCACCGAGCATTATTTCGGCGATTCCGGGTGGCCACGGCCAGATCACGGTGGGCACCGGTAGCGGCGCCCAGGCCGAGGTGAACAACCTCGTCACGGTCCTGAAGTACGGCTCGCTGCCGTTCCCGATCAGGGAGGTCCAGGGGACCACGATCAGCGCGACCCTGGGCGCGTCATTCCTGAGCCAGAGCCTGCTCGGCGGCGGGATCGGGATCGCCCTCGTCTTCCTGTTCATGCTCCTGTACTACCGCCTGCCCGGCCTGCTGGCCGACTTCGCGCTGGTCTACTACGCCCTCGTCGTGTACGCCCTCTTCCGGTTCATCCCGGTGACCCTGACCCTGGCCGGCATCGCCGGCTTCGTCCTCTCGATCGGGATGGCCGTTGACGCGAACATCCTGATCTTCGAACGGACCAAGGAGGAGCTGCGCTCGGGCAAGTCGCTCATCTCGGCGATCGAGGCCGGCTTCAGCCGGGCCTGGAACTCGATCCTCGACTCGAACGTTTCGAGCCTGATCACGGCCTCGATCCTGTACACCTTCGGCTCCCCGACGATCAAGGGCTTCGCCCTGGTCCTGATCCTGGGCATCCTCGTCTCGATGTTCACCGCGATCGTGGTGACCAGGACCATCCTGCGGGCGATCGTGCGGGTTCCGGCCCTCCAGCGGGCCGGCTTCTTCGGAATGCGCGACGACGAGTTCCTCGGCCGGCTCACCGGCCGCCCCCGGCGCGAGGCCCGCGCGCGTGTTTGATGTCATCGGCAAGCGGCGCTGGTTCTTCGCCTTCTCCGGCCTGCTGACGATCCCGGGCCTGATCTTCATCCTCCTCACCCCGGTCAGCGGCGGGTCGGTGGGCCTCCAGTTCTCGATCGACTACACCGGCGGGACGACCTGGGAGATCCGGTTCAAGGACCCGACGGTGACCGCCGACCAGATCAAGACCGTCTTTGCGGCCCACGGGATCGATGACGCCGAGGTCCTCGCGACGAGCGATGGCTTCTACGAGATCCAGACCAAGACTGCGGCCCTGGGCACCCCGCCGCCGACCCCGGTGCCATCGGCCAGCCCGGCCGCCTCGGGAGCTGCCAGCGCTTCGCCCGGTGCGAGTGGATCGGCCAGCGCCAGCCCACAGCCAAGCGCGAGCCCGAGTTCCAGCCCGACTCCGACCCCGGCCCCGTCAGCCAATCCGAGCGCGAGCCCCGCACCGTCCGCATCGACCGGGACGGGCGCCGGCGGGCTGACCCCGAGCCCGTCGCCGGGCCTCGGCAACTCGACGCTGCCGACGTCGGGCAAGTTCGGCGAGATTGCGGCGGCGCTCCAGGCCGCCCTGGGTCCGATCGACTCGCAGCGGACGTTGACCACGGTCGGGCCTGTGATCAGCCAGGAGCTCACCCAGCAGGCGATCCTGCTGGTGATCCTGGGCTCGATCGGGATCCTGGCCTGGATGACGTTCCGCTTCCGGGATGTCAAGTTCGGGGCGACTGCCCTGGTCGCCCTGCTCCACGACGTGGTCGTGGTCGTGGGCACCTTCGCGATCCTGGGCACCTTCTTCCGGGTCGAGATCGATGCCCTGTTCGTGACCGCGATGCTGACCGTGATCGGCTTCAGCGTCCACGACACGATCGTGGTCTACGACCGGATCCGGGAGAACAAGTCACGCCACGCCGGCGAGCCCTTCGAGCAGATCGTCAACCACTCCGTCCTCCAGACGTTCGGGCGCTCGATCAACACCAGCCTGACCGTCGTCGTGACCCTGTCGGCGCTGCTCCTCTTCGGGGGCGCCGCGATCCGCTACTTCGTGCTGGCGCTGCTGATCGGCATCGTCTCCGGGACCTACTCCTCGATCTTCAACGCCAGCCCGCTCCTCGTCGTCTGGCAGAACTGGGAGGATCGCCGGCGCGGTCGCCTGCCGGCCGGTCGACCCGCCCGCCGCTCCGCTTCCTGACGGTGGCCAGCCCCGGCCGGTCGGTTGAGCGCGTCACCGCCGGCGCCGGCCGGACGTCCAGTGCAGATGTGGTAGACCCCCGATGAAGCCGGCCGGCGCAGTCTAGGACCGTGCTCGAACCCCGCTTCGCGTGGCAGCTCCCCGCGCCGGTCACCCTGGACCCAGCGCTCGTCGCCGCTGGCGCCGAGCGGGGCGTCTCGGGGCGCCTGATCGAGATCCTCGCCGGCCGGGGCATCGACACGACTGCGCTCCTCGAGGGCTACCTCGGACCACCCCAGGCCGGGCTCCACGATGCGGGCCTGCTGCCCGACGCCGACCGGCTGCTCGAGCGCCTGACCCGGCTGCGCGCCGAGCGGGGCACCGCCCTCGTCTTCGGCGACTTCGACGCGGATGGCCTGACCGGCCTGGCGATCATGGTCCGCGCGCTGCGCCGCTTCGGCCTGGTCGCCGAGCCGTACGTCCCCAGCCGGCTCGAGGAGGGCCACGGACTCTCGCGGCGAGCCGTCGAGACGGCGTCGGCCGCCGGCCACGCCGTGATCGTCACCGTCGACACCGGCTCGTCGAGCGTGGCCCAGGTCGAGGAGGCCAACCGGCAGGGGATCGACGTGCTGATCACCGATCACCACCGGGTGCCGGAGGTCCGCCCGGCAGCCTACGCCCTGGTCAACGCCCACCGACCCGAGGCGACGTATCCCGACGACCGCCTGGCCGGCAGCGGCGTCGCGTTCAAGATCGCCCAGCTACTGCTGGCCGGCCTGCCCGGCGGCGCCGAGGCCGCCCTGGCCCTGGCCGAGCTGGCCGCGATCGGCACCGTCGCCGACGTCGCCCCGATCCTGGGCGAGAACCGGGCGATCGCCCGGATCGGGCTTGATCGAATCCGGACCGCACCGCTCGTCGGGCTGGCCGCCCTGCTCGCCCGGGCGGGCCAGACGCCGGCCTCGGTCGACCTCGAGACTGTCTCGTTCGTGATCGCCCCGCGCCTGAATGCCGCCGGCCGGGTGGGCAGTGCGGCCGACGCGGCCGGCCTGTTGCTGACCGACGATCCGGCCGAGGCAGCGGCGCTCGCCGAACGGCTCGAGGCGAATAATCTCGACCGCCGGACGATGACCCGCAAGGCGGTCCTCGAAGCGAATGCCGCCGTCGCTTCACAGCCCGGCGATGCTGCCGCGACCCTGGTCGTCGGAACGTGGCCGATCGGCGTGATCGGCCTCGTTGCGGCTCGTCTGGCCGAGGAGCGGGGCCGGCCGGCCGTCGTCGGGACGGAGCTCGATGGCGTGATCCGGGCCTCGTGCCGGAGCGCGGGCGGCGTCGACCTGGCGGCAATCCTGGCGGGCTGTGACGACCTGCTGACCCGCCACGGCGGCCATCCCGGAGCCGCCGGTCTCGAGCTTCCGAGCGACCGTTGGGACGCGTTCCAGGAACGCTTTCTGGCGCTCGCCGGGGTGAGCCTCGGCTCGGCTGAGCCCGCCCGCCCGAGCCTCAAGGTCGAGCTGGTCCTGTCGGCCGTCGGTCTCGACTACGCCCTGATCGCCGATCTCGGGCGGCTCGCCCCGACCGGGCCGGGCAACCCCGACCCGCTGATCGTGGTCGCCGGGCTGACCGTCACCCGGGTTCGAGCCGCGGCCGGCGGCCACACCCAGCTGACCCTCAAGCGCCGCCTCGATGTCGTGGACGGGATCGCCTTCGGCTGGACCGAGCTGGCCGCCCTCGTCGGGGAAGGGGACCGGATCGACGTCGTCGCCCGGCCGGTCATCCGCTCGTTCGGGGGCTACGAGTCGCTCCAGCTCGAGATTCGCGACGCGGCCCCGGCCGGCACGATCGCCGGCGTGGTGGTCCGCCTGGCCGCTGGAACCGTGGCCGGCGGGGCACAACCCGCGCCGGTCGTCGATCTGGCTCCGACCGGCTCGCGAGCCGGCTGATGGCAACCGGCCGGCCGAGCAGCCGATCACGCCGCGGACCGGGCGATCCGTACGGGCTGATGCCCCGGACCGGGCTCGTCGCCCCGGCGATCGCCGCGATCGCCCTGGTCCTGATCGGCAGCCTGACGGCCGCCCTCGTCGTCGGCTGGAACCCGATCGCCCATGGAAGCAAGGGCCCGACGGCATCCGGCCAACCGGGCAACCTGGTCAACCCGACACCGGCCCCCTCGAACGTCGTGGTGACCGACCCGCGGGCCAACATCCCGGGCAGCCTGGTCTACGTCAAGGCGGGCAACGTCTGGATCCAGACCGGAGGCCAGGCGACCCAGCTGACGAAGACCGGCGGGGCCTCGTCGCCGACCTGGTCGCCCGATGGCAAATGGATCTACTACATTCAGACCAGCCAGCAGCTGAGCGTCTTCCCGCAGGGCAATCTCGGGCCGACGCGCTACACCCTGACCGTGCCGACCCTCAGCCGGATCACGCCCGACGGGCAGACCAGCCAGTCGCTCCTGAGCGGCCGCTACCGGAGCGGCAAGTACACCTGGTTCTACTGGCTGCTCGACCCGGCGGTCTCGCCCGACGGCAAGACGGTCGCCCTCTTCTCCGACGGGCCCGACCCCACCAGGAGCGACGTCGTCCTCCAGCTCTACAACATCGCGACCAAGAAGCTGACCAAGCCGAACCTGTCGGAGAGCCCGCCCTACGGCCACCAGGACGCCGCCTGGCGGCCCGACGGCAAGCTCCTGCTCTACGTCCACAACGGCACCGAAGGCCAGCGCGGCCTGCCCCAGATCTACGCCTACAACCCGGCCACCAAGAAGGCAACGCCGTTTGGCGCGCCGGGCTACATGAAGCCGTCCTGGTCGCCCGATGGGCGCTGGATCGCGGTCACCCGCCAGACGCCCGAGGGGACNNGCAATCGCCTATCTCCACATCGTCGGCCAGATCGTGGATCTGAGGATGATCAGCCTGACCGGCAGCGGACCGAGCTGGACGGTCGCCCAGCTACCCGACGTGACGGAGTACAGCGGCCTGGACGCGAGCTCCGGGGCGAGCTGGTACATCCCACCCGACCAGCTCCCGGCAACGCCCGCGCCCAGCCTGCCGGCATCACCCGGCTCGAGCGGTGGGGCGCCCACGCCATCGCCGTCCTAGTGGCGAGCTATCTCGACCGGCTGGCGGCGCGGAGCGCGGCCGTCGGCAGCGTCCTGTGCCTGGGCCTCGACCCTGATCCGGCGGCCCTGCCGGCGGGCTTCCCGGCGACGATCGCCGGGATCGAGCGGTTCTGCCGGCTGCTCGTCGAGGCGGCCGGCCCGTACGCCGCCGCGATCAAGCCGAACCTTGCCTTCTTCGAAGCCCACGGCGCGCCCGGGATCGCCGCGCTGGAGCGGATCCGGGCCGCGATCCCGGCGGCGATCCCGGTCGTGGCCGACGCGAAGCGGGGCGACATCGGCTCGACCGCCAGGTTCCAGGCCGTCGCCCTGTTCGACGTCCTCGGCGCGGATGCGATCACGGCCAGCCCGTATGTCGGCGAAGAGGGCCTCGGCCCATTCCTCGAACGGGGCGATCGCTATGCCTACATCCTGTGCCGGACCTCGAACCCGGGCTCGGACGAGCTCCAGGGCCTGGTCGTCGAGGGGCTGCCCGCCGCGGGCCTGCCCGCCGAGCCGGTCTACGAGCGGGTGGCCCGGCGCGTCGCGACCTGGGGGCCGGGTGGCACGGTCGGCCTCGTCGTCGGTGCGACGGTGCCGCTCGAGATGGAGCGGATCCGGGCGATCGTGCCCGGCCTGGGCTTCCTCGTCCCCGGCGTCGGCACTCAGGGTGGCGAGGTTCGACCCGTCATGGAGCACGGTCCGGCCGTCGCCCCGCCGGCGGCTGGCCGGACAGGAGCCGGCCTGCTGGTCAACGTCTCGCGGGGGATCGCCCGGGCGGCTTTCGAGAGCGCTCCGGACGGCCCATCCGACCCCGGCGAGCGGATCGCCGCGGCGGCCCGGAATTGGTCGACCACTTTGGCGGTGCCCGTGCTATCGTAGGATTCGGCGCTGATCCGGAGGAGCCTCCGAGCCGTAGCAGTCAACGTCAATCGATCGTCGGTTTCGGTCGTCACAGCGAGGTCACCTGAAGATGCCCAACATCTCACCGATCCACCTGGTGATCGTCCTGATCATCGCCCTGATCGTCATTGGGCCGGGCAAGCTGCCCGAAGTCGGTGCCGCCCTGGGCAAGAGCATCAAGGAATTCCGGAAGGCGGCCAGCGACATCACTGACTCCGCCCACACCGAAGCCGCACCGATTACGGCAGCCACCGCTGCAGCCATGGCTCCCGCTCCGGTCGCGCCGGCTCCGGTCGCCACTCCGCCCGCCTACGCCCAGGCCGCGCCGGTCTACGCTGCCTCCGAGGCGGCCGCCCCACCTCCACCGATTGTGGCCGCTCCGGCCGCCTACCCCGACATGGCCGCCCAGCCGTCCGGCAGCGAGTCGCCGAGCCCCGAGTCCGCGTCCTAGCCCGGACATCGGACGCGGGACGACGGACGCCGTCCGATGACCGAGGAGACCCTGCCGGCGCCAGTTGAGGCTGCGGCCAGCGCCACGCCACCCGCCCCGGTCGGGGTGATGCCCCTGCTCGACCACCTGAGCGAGCTCCGCAACCGGCTGTTCAAGTCGGTCCTGGCGGTCCTCGTCGCGAGCGGAATCGGCTGGTTCCTGGCGACCCGCGTTCGCAACTACCTGCTCGACCAGCTGCCCGGCCACAAGGCCCAGGTCCTGGGGCCGGGCGACGCCTTCTTCATCCAGATCAAGATCTCGCTGACGATCGGCCTGATCCTGGCCATGCCCGTCCTGCTCTACCAGCTCTGGGCATTCATCGCCCCGGGCCTGACCGCGGCCGAGCGCAGGACGATCCGGCCGTGGATCCCGCTCGCCCTGCTCCTGTTCGCGATCGGCGTCGGGATCGCCTACCTCGTCCTCCCGTTCGCGATCGCCTTCCTGCTCGGGTTCACCGACGCGCAGCTGGTCAACGGGATCGCCGCCACGCCGTACTTCGACTTCGTGACGACGCTCTTCCTGGCCTTCGGCCTGATCATGGAGTTCCCGATCGTCCTGTACGGGCTGTCGCTGGTCGGGATCATCAGCTCGCAGTGGCTGTCGAAGAACCGGCGGATGATCATCCTGGGCATCGCCGCCTTCTCGGCGATCATCACCCCGGGCGGCGACCTGGTCAGCCCGACCGTCCTGGCGATGACGATGTACGTCCTGACCGAGCTGACCCGGATCGCGATCAAGCGCAGCGGCCGCTGATCGTCCCATCGCGGGCGGCCGCCGGCCCGGCGTAGACTTCGTTCGTGGCCTCCGTCCGCCGATCGATCCAGGCGTCTCCGGCGCGGCCCGTGCCGGGCTCGTCGGACGGCGCCGAGGCAGCCGCCACGCCCGCCGTGGACCAGCACATCGTCATCCTGAGCGGGCTGTCGGGGGCCGGCAAGACAGCCGCCACGAAGCTCTTCGAGGACCTCGGCTACACCTGCGTCGACAACCTGCCGGGTGAGCTGCTGCCCGACCTGGCCGAGCTCGTGTCCGAGGATCGCCAACGCTTCGAACGGGTCGCGATCGTCCTCGACGTGCGGGCCGGTGACGCCTCACTCGCCCTGGCCGCTGTCCGCGGAGCGCTCGAGGGCCGGGGGATCAAGCCCCAGGTCATCTTCCTCGAGGCGCGCGATGAGGTCCTGATCCGGCGCTTCTCCGAAACCCGCCATCGCCACCCCCTGGCCGACCAGCGCGGGATCGCCAGCTCGATCGCCGAGGAGCGCAAGGTCCTCGATCCCGTCCGGGACGAGGCCGACGTGGTGGTCGACACCTCGGACCTCTCGCTGCGCGAGCTGCGCGAGCGGCTCTTCGCCCATCTCGGCGAGCAGGAGACCACCGACCGGCTCGTGATCCAGCTGATCAGCTTCGGCTTCAAGTACGGCATCCCGCTCGAGGCTGATCTCGTCTTCGACGTGCGCTTCATGCAGAACCCGTACTACATCGAGGAGCTCCGCCAGATGTCCGGCCTGACCGAGGCCGTCCGGACCTACGTCCTGGGCCAGCCGGTCACCGAACGCTTCCTGCAGTTCCTGCACGAGTTTCTGGCGTTCACGATCCCGGCCTATGTAGGCGAGGGCAAGACCCGGCTGACGATCGCGATCGGCTGCACCGGCGGCTACCACCGCTCGATCGCGATCGCCGAAGCCCTCGCCGGCTGGCTGCGCGACGAGGACCTCGGCGTCGTGTCCGTCTTCCATCGCGAGCTCGACCGGGCATGACGGTCCGCCGCCGCCTTGCGGCCATTGCCGGTTGGCGCCGCTGGCTGGGGGCAGGTATCGGGATCAAGCGCTGGCTGGCGGTCGTCTTCGTCGGCGAGCTCGGCCTGGCCCTGGGCGGCGCGTTCGCCCTCCGTTCGCTCTACCGCGACGTAGTGATCAGCGGTCCGCTCCAGTCGGTCGTCTACGTCCTGACCCTGCAGTTCCTGCCCTACCTCGTCCGGGCACTGATCCTGGCCGGCCTGGGCGTCGGCATCTTTGCCTTCGCCTCGTACCGGGTCCTCCAGGTCCTGATGGGTCCCTATCGCTCGGACGGCGACGACCAGCCCCTGATCGAGGTGATCTACCAAAAGCGCTTCCTGGCCCGCGGGCCGAAGATCGCGGCGCTCGGCGGCGGGCACGGCCTGTCCACCCTCCTGCGCGGACTGAAGGAGCACACCAGCAACCTGACCGCGATCGTCACGGTGGCCGACGACGGCGGATCGTCGGGCAAGCTGCGCGACCAGCTTGGGCTGCCGGCCGTGGGCGACATCCGCAACTGCCTGGTCGCCCTGGCTGATGCCGAGCCCCAGATGAGCGCCCTCTTCCAGTACCGGTTCCCGGGTGAAGCCGGGCCGACCAGCCTGGCCGGCCACGCGATCGGCAACCTCCTGATCGCGGCGATGACCGCGGTTGAGGATGGTGACTTCGAGGAGGGCGTCCGGCGGATGAACCGGGTCCTGGCGGTCCGCGGCCAGGTCGTCCCGGCCACGGCGACGCCGGTCGTCCTGCACGCGGCGTTGCGGGATGGCTCGCTCGTCGAGGGCCAGTCGCGGATCGCCCGGATGAGCGGCATCGACCGGGTCTGGCTGAGCCCCGAGAACGTCCGCGCCTGCCAGGACGCACTGGCGGCGATCGCCGAGGCCGACGTGATCGTGATCGGCCCCGGCAGCCTGTTCACGAGCCTGCTGCCGAGCCTCCTTCTGCCCGACATCCGGCAGGCCCTGGCCGACTCGGCGGCCCTTCGGATCTACGTCTGCAACGTGGCCACCCAGACCGGCGAGACCGACGGCTTCGACCTGTCCGATCACGTCGAGGCGCTCGAACGACACACCGCCAGCGGGCTGGTCGACATCGTCCTGGCCAACAACCGGACGACGGCCGCGGCTGGTTCCGTCGGGACCCGCGAGTCGGTCCGACTGCGCTGGCCGCCAGCCGGTCCACGTCCCGCCAGGCTGGTCCTCGACGACGTCGTCGATCCGGCGAGCCCGTTCCATCACGATCCGGAGCGGCTCGCCGCGGCGATCGTCCGGATCGCCGAACGGGAGGGCGCGGCCCGGCGCCGGAGCGGCGTCGCCCGGAGCGCATGAGCGCCTCGGACCGGGATCTGGTCGCCGCTCTGCGGGCCGAGCTCGCGGCGATCGATCCGCAACGGGCCTGCGACCGGGTTGCGGAGTCGGCCGGCCTGGGGCCGAGGCTGATCACCCGTGAGGCGTCGATCGCCCGCCTGGCGGTTCGACTCGGCCGGGAGACCGAGGCGGCCGGCCGCCTCGGCACCCGGCGTCGGGTGAAGCACGTCCGGATCACCGATGGGACCGACCCGGAACCTGGCTCGACCGGCGCCGATCTGCCGGGCCCGGCGCGCTTCGAATGGGAGGCATCTGCCGACCACTGCCGCTGGGCCTGGCTGCGCGGCCGCTTCCTGGCCCGCGGGTCGCTCAGCCTGTCGGCCGGCCGGGCCCACCTCGAGTTCGTCGTGCCGGCGGACGATGCCCCGGTCCTGGTCGCCCGGCTGGCGGAGGTCGACCTGCCCGCGGCCTGGCGGATCCGGCGCGGCCGCGGCGTCGTCACCTGGAAGAACGCCGAGACGATCAGCACGTTCCTGCGCCGTATCGGCGCCGCCTCGGCGATCCTCGAGCTCGAAGCACGGCAGGTGTCGCGGGCCCTGCGGGGCGAGCTGAACCGGGTGATCAACGCCGAGTCGGCCAACCTCCAGCGGGCGGTCATGGCGGCCGGCCGCCAGCTCGCTGCGATCGGCCAGCTCGAAGCCGAGGGTCGGCTGGCCGAGCTGCCCCGGGTCGTCCGGCTGGCCGCTGCCGCGCGTCGGGCGACGCCTGAAGCGACACTGGCCGAGCTGAGCGAGCACCTGATGCTCCATCGCTCGACGGTCCAGCGGGCGCTCGAGCGGATCGAGCAGCTGGCCGCCGACCCGGACCGGGCGGCTCTGGCATGATCCGCTGATGCGCCCGGTGATCATTGCCGCGAACTGGAAGATGCACACCACGCCGGCCGATGCCGGCGAGCTCGCCACGACGCTCGCTGCCCGGACTGCCATCGAAGGCGTCGAACGCGTCATCTGCCCACCGTTCGTCTGCCTGGCGGCCGTCCGCGACGCGCTCGCGGCCACGCCTGCCGGCGCCGGCGTGGGCGTCGGCGCCCAGAATGTCCACCACGAGCTGAGCGGCGCGTACACCGGCGAGATCGGGGCACCGATGCTGGTCGGCCTGGCGACCTGGGTGATCGTTGGCCACTCCGAGCGCCGGCGCGACGCCGGCGAGACGGACGAGCTGATCGGGCGCAAGCTCGGCCGGGCGCTCGAGGCCGGGCTCCGGCCGATCCTGTGCGTCGGGGAGCAGCTGGCCGAGCGGGAGGCGGGCCGGGCCGAGGCGGTGGTCGCCAGCCAACTGCGAGGCAGCCTGGCCGGCTTTGGCGGTGAGCCCGGAGCCCTCGCCGAGGCCGGCCTGGTCATCGCCTACGAGCCGGTCTGGGCGATCGGCACCGGGCGGACCGCCCGGGGCGTGGACGCCGCGGCGATGGCCGAGGCGATCCGGTCCGCGACGGGCGAGCTAGGTCAGGGCTTCGCCGCCCTGGCCGACGACCTGCCGGTCCTCTACGGCGGCAGCGTGACGGCGGCCTCGGCCGGTGAATTCCTGGCCGAGCCGGCGATCGATGGCGCCCTGGTCGGCGGGGCGTCGCTCAAGGTCGAGGAGATGGCCGGCATCGTCGCCCGGGCCGGCCTGACGGCGGCCGGCCGGCGAGCCGCAGGAGTTGCCTGATGCCCCAGCTCGTCCTGCTCCGCCACGGCGAGAGCGACTGGAACCGCGAGAACCGGTTCACCGGCTGGACCGACGTCGACCTGTCGGAGGCCGGGATCGAAGAGGCGCACGCGGCCGGCCGACTCCTGCGCGAAGGCGGCTTCGACTTCGACATCACCTTCACGTCGGTCCTCCGGCGGGCGATCCGGACGCTCTGGATCTGCCTCGACGAGCTCGACCGGATGTGGCTCCCGGTGGAGCACAGCTGGCGCCTGAACGAGCGCCACTACGGCGCCCTGCAGGGCCTCAACAAGGCCGAGACGGCGGCCGAGTACGGCGACGAGCAGGTCCACCTGTGGCGCAGGAGCTACGACATCCCGCCGCCGCCGCTGCCGCCCGGCGACGAGCGCGACCCCGGCCGCGACCCGCGCTATGCCGGCCTGAGCCCGGCGGAGCTGCCCCGCTCCGAGTCGCTCAAGGACACCGTCGCCCGCTTCCTGCCGGCCTGGCATGAGCTGATCCTGCCCGAGGTGCGAGCTGGCCGGCGGGTCCTGATCGCCGCCCACGGCAACAGCCTCCGGGCGCTGGTCAAGTATCTCGACGGCGTCTCGGATGAGGAGATTCCCGGGCTCAACATCCCGACCGGCGTCCCCCTCGTGTACGAGCTCGACGCGGAGCTCCGGCCGATCAGCCATCGCTATCTCGGCGATCCGGCCCTGGTCGCGGCCGCCGTGGCGGCCGTCGCCGGACAGGCCCGGGCCCGGCCCGCCGGAGGCTGACGTGCTACCATCCCCCGGCTTCGAACCCAACCTGCTGAGGTCACGTCCCGGGTGAACCCGTTCCTGAGCATCGGCCAGATCGTCGTCGGCCTCGCCCTGATGGCGGCCATCCTCCTGCAGGCTCGGGGCACCGGCCTGTCCGGGACGTTCGGTGGCGACTCCGCGGTCTACCGCAGCCGGCGCGGCGTGGAGCGGCGGCTGTGGCAGTTCACGATCCTGCTGATCGTCCTGTTTGTGCTCTTCTCGCTGGCTGCCTACATCTACACCCCAGCCGCCTGAGCCCGCCGGTTCGGCGGTGTGGCGCCAGCGACGGCACCCGAGGCTGATCATTGACCCAGCGTGACCGCGCGATCGTTGCGGCCCTGTCGGCGCTGTTCATCGTCCTGGCGCTGGCCATGACGATCCCCAACGCGGCCCCGACCGGCGGCCTGAGCGGCCTCAGCCCGAGCCCCGGGGAGAGCGCCGACACGAGCTCGGGGCCGCCGCCCATCTACCGGGAAGGGGTGGTCAGCAGTCCGAGCTCGATCACTCCGTTGACCGCCCGGACCCAGGCGGACCGTGACCTCAGCCGGCTCGTCTTCTCGGGCCTCGTGGCGCGGGGCACCGACGCGACCTATGTGCCCGACCTTGCCACCTCGTGGACGGTGGACGCGGCCGGCAGGACCTGGACCTTCAACCTGCGCCCGACCGCCGAGTGGCAGGATGGCCAGCCGCTGACCGCCGATGACGTCGTGTTCACGGTTGGCCTGCTCAAGGACCCGGCCTACCGGGGTCCGCTGGCAAACTCGTGGCGCGAGGTGAGCGTCTCCAGGATTGACGCGCACACCGTCCAGTTCAGCCTGGCCACCCCGATCGCCGGCTTCCTCGAGGACGCGCTGGTCGGGATCCTGCCCCAGCACCTGCTGGCGTCGACGTCGGTCACCGATCTCGCTGATTCGGCCTTTGCCAACGACCCGGTCGGCTCGGGGCCGTTCCGGCTCGTCCACTGGGACGCGACGTCGGCTGAGCTGATTCCGGCGTCGACCGCGGTCCAGGTCGCCCAGCTGCCGGGGATCGAGCTCCGGTTCTTCTCAGACCCCACGACCCTGGCTGCTGCCTACCGCACCGGCAGCCTAGATGCCGCGGTCGGCCTGGCGCCAGCCGACGCGCTCAGCCTCTCGAAGCTGGCCGGAACCAGGCTGCTGACCTATCCGGGCACGACCTTCACCTCGGTCGCGATCAACGTCCGGGCCGGGCATCCGGAGCTGTCACCGGCGGCCGTCCGGAAGGCGCTCCTCCAGGCACTCAACCGTCCGACGATGCTGAGCGGTGTGCTGGCTGGCGCCGGGACCCAGGCCGACTCGCCGATCCCGCCCAGCTCGTGGGCGTTCGACCCCAAGGCGAGCGTACCGGTGGCGTCCAATCCCACCGCCGCCGCGGCGGCATTGAAAGCTGCCGGCTGGACCAAGGCGACGGCGGGCTGGGAGGCACCCAAGGCCAAGGTGCCGTTCGCCTTCGACCTGCTCAGCCCCGACCAGGCCTCCAACCCCATCGCCTGGAGCGCGGCCGAACTGGTGGCCAGCCAATGGCGGTCATTCGGCCTGAAGGTGACCCATGTGTCTCTCGCCCCGACCGATCTCGTCGCCCGGCTGGGGTCCGGCAACTTCGTGGCGGCCCTCGTCGAGGTGAACATCGGGCTCGACCCGGACCTTTACCCGCTGTTCGCCTCGAGCCAGGCGGTGACGGGCGGGGCGAACATCACCGGCGTCCAGGATTCGAGCCTCAACGGCCTGCTCGTGGCAGCCCGGGTGCCGGGCACCGAGGCTGCCCGGAAGGCCGCCTATTCGAAGCTCCAGGGGGCCCTCGCCGGCAACCCGGTGATGCTCCCGTTGTTCTTCCAGGACGACCTGGTCGTGGTCGATTCGAGGGTGGTCGGACCGTCGATTCAGGGCCTGGCTGATCTCAGTGACCGCTATTGGGATGTGCTAGCATGGCGCCTCGCCGACGGGCGGTGAGGTGTCTTGCCGTGCGCCGGGGATCTCGCCGAGGTGGCGGAATCGGTAGACGCGCTAGCTTCAGGAGCTAGTGTCCGCAAGGGCGTATGGGTTCAAATCCCTTCCTCGGTACCAGCCCTCGTCAGCGGGATCGCTCAAGGCGCGCAACACCTGCCCAGGTGGCGGAATTGGTATACGCGTACGTTTGAGGGGCGTATGAGGCAACTCATCCGGGTTCAAGTCCCGGCCTGGGCACCACAACGCTGAGGCACCGAAACGGCGGTCCGGACGTGGACCGCCGTTCTGATTCGCGGGCCGGGTATCCTGCCCTCGCGGGCGGTTAGCTCAGTTGGTCAGAGCGCCTCGTTTACACCGAGGAAGTCACTGGTTCGAGTCCAGTACCGCCCACCAGCGCGACGCTCCGGTCCCGTCCTAGAGCTTCCCGGCGACCTGCTGGGCGACCGCCTCGACCTTCGGCTCGAGGTCCGAGCCCGATTGCGAGGCAACGGTGGCCGAGACGACGACGATCGTGCCGTTCTTGCCAAATGCGACAGTTGCCCCGTGGTCCTCGACGACCTTGCCGGCGGCATCACCGAGGCCGCTGATCGGAGTCATGTCGCCCGACGTGCCCTCGGCCTGGATCGCCGCCTGGATCGCCGCTCCCTCGAGCCCTGTGCCCAGCGTCTCGACGTAGACCGTGACCTCGTCGCCGCTGTCGGTCCCGTACGTGGCGAGGCTGATCGGTCCGAGGTTCATGCTGCCGGGTTGGAGGGTCGGCGTGCCCCCCAGAATCGACGCCGCCACATCGGCCGTCAGGATCGTGCTGGCATCGACGCTCGCGCTTCCGCTGCCGCCCAGGCCGAGCCCGGATGGCAGGAGCCCGCCGAGGCCGCCGAGGCCCGGCGCGCTGCTGCTGGCGGCGCCACCAGGCGCGGCGCTCGAGCCGGGCGCCGCGGTTGCGGGGCTGCTGCAGGCGGCGACGGTCAGCAGGGCGGCGGCCAGGATGCCGCCGGCGAAGAGTCGTTTGGTTGAAGTCACGCCAGATCCTCCACTACCAGGTCGAGGCCAGGCTCGAGCCTTCCTCCGGATATGCGCCATCGAGACTCTAGCGTGGACGGGGCCCCGCCGTTTGCCTGGCCTCGAACGTCCTGGGGCCGGATCAACGTTGATGAACCTTTTCCTGGGGTCATTCGTCGGATAGGGTGACGGCGAGCCCAGGGCACGCTGAATGGCGCGGAGAAGGGGCTGGGTTGGAATCGGTGACGGTGGTCGACACTCGAGGTGCGATCGCGCGGCGGATCGAGTTGGAGCTCGATCAGTCGTTCTCCCTGGCGCGGGCGATCCTGCGCGATGACGGCGAGGCGGAAGACGCGGTCCAGGATGCCTGCCTGACAGCCTGGCAGCGAGCGAGCTCGCTGCGTGACCCGGATCGCTTCGGGGCCTGGTTCAGCCGGATCCTGGTCAACGGCTGTCGCGATCGGCTCCGCCGCCGGCAACGCCAGCAGGTCCGGGCGATCGCGCTTCAGGCCGAATGGGGCGGCGAGGCCGGCGGACCGGATCCGGCTCATGCGCTGGGAGGCTCCGATCGGGATCTCGATGCCGCCTTCGAGCGGCTCGACCCCGACCACCGGATCGTCGTGCTGCTGCGCTTCTGGCAGGACCTGAGCCTCGACGAGATCGCCGATCGCCTGGACGTGCCCCTGGGCACCGTCAAGTCACGGCTCCACTACGCATTGCGCACCCTTCGAACGGACCTGGAGGCGACAGATGGACGAATCTGAGCTCGAGGCCCGGCTGCGCCGGAGGCTCCACCAGCGCTTCGACGGCGGTCGTGCGTCGAACGGGCTCCGGGATGCGGTGATCGCGTCGCTCTCCGGCCAGCCGCCTGCAGCGCGACGGCGCCTGACCCCGGGCACCCTGTTCGCCGGTTCGCGGCAGCTTTTCGCCGTCGCGGCCATCATCGTCATCGTGGTCGTGGCGACCATTGCGATCTTCGGTCGAGAAGGTTCCGTCGGGTCGCCCCTCCCGTCGGCAAGCCCCAGCGCGACGCCGTCGACCTCGGCATCGCCGTCGGCGTCGCCATCGGGCTCGGCACCGGCCCCCGCGTCGGCGAACCCGACCGGGCCGGAGGGCAGCGTGCCCCCGATCTCGACGACGGCGTGGTCAGGCCTGGACCTCCAGCAGCTCGCCGGCGCACCGGAGCTGGCGATGGTCGTGCCCTGGTCGGGTGGCTATGTCGCGATCACAGGGTCGAGCTCGAGCGCCCAGGCCGGGGCGTCGATCTCGCGCGACGGGCGAGCCTGGGTCCAGCTGCCGGCTTCTACCTTCGGGCTGGACGATCCAACCCACAACACCTTCGTGATCGGCGGGACTGCATGCGGGACCGGCGTACTGATCGTCGGCGCGGACGCCTCGGGCAACGGCACGCTGTGGTACTCGGGCGATGGGCAGGCCTGGCGCCAGGAAGCGCTGCCGGGCGGAATCATCAGCCAGGTGCGAGGGGCGTTCATCGCCGGCTCGCCGGCCGGTGCCGTCGTCGCTAACGAGAGCGGGCCGGCGATTGATGTCACGACCGACTGCTCGTCCTGGCGGCGAGTTGCCCTGTCCGGGCCGACAACCGCCCAGGTCACGGCGGTGGCCGTCGTCGGGACCGGCTACGTCGCGCTCGACGATTCGAGCCAGGCCCCGGCCAGCCAGCCTCGGGCGTGGTGGTCGAGCGACGGCATCACCTGGTCTGCCGCGACGGTCCAGGCCGCGCTCGGCCACGACTTCAGCGTGGTCTGGGCAGGCTCCGGCGGCTTGATCGCCTCGAGCCATGCCGGCGGTACCCCCGGGGCGGAGGCCCTGTGGTCCTCGGTCGACGGCCACGCCTGGACGATCAACCCGAAGGTGGATCCGCTCGGCGTGACCGTGTCGGGCGCAGGCCAGGGCTTTCCTGCCGGATCTCTGACCGGTGATGGGACCCGGTTCCTGGCCTGGGGTTCGCGAGGCGACGACCCGGCCAAGCCGACCGAATACCTGACCTCGTCCGACGGCACCCACTGGACCCAGCTGGCGATCACGGGCGATCTGCCAACGGGCCTGCCGGGCGCCTACCAGGTCTTGCTGCTGCGCGACGGCATCCTGATCAGCGGCGACGCCGGCACCTGGTTCGGGGCCGCCGTCACGAAGTAAGCCTCGGCCGTCGGGATCCAATGAGCAGCCCGTCCTGCACGCTGTGCGGGCGCTGCTAGACTCAAGGGGAATGCGTTGCCGTCCCCGGCCCGCACGATTGAGGAGCAACATGAGCGCACCCCTGATCATCCTGATCGTCGTCATCGTGGCGGTGATCGGATTCGTCGTCCTCCTCTACAACGGCCTGATCCAGCGCCGGCTGCGGGTCGATGAGGCGTTCGCCCAGATCTCCGTCCAGCTGAAGCGTCGCTGGGACCTCATCCCGAACCTCGTGAACGCGGTCAAGGGCTACATGGACTTCGAGAAGGACGTCCTGACCAAGGTCACCGACGCCCGGGCCAACGCCGTCGCCGCGGGCGCCCAGGGGCCAGCCGCCCAGGCCTCGGCCGAGAACGCGCTGACCGGCACGCTCCGTTCGCTGTTCGCCGTCGTCGAGAACTATCCGACGCTGAAGGCCAACGAGAACGTGCTGAGCCTGCAGGAGCAGCTGACGACCACCGAGAACCAGATCGGGTTCGCCCGCCAGCACTACAACGCGACGGTGCTCGACTTCAATACCGGCATTGCGACCTTCCCGGCCGTCCTGCTGGCGGGTCCGCTGGGTTTCACGAAGCGCGAGTTCTTCGAGGCCGAGCCCGAGGCCCAGGCGGTTCCCCAGGTCAACCTGGGCTAGCCCAGCCAGGGCCCCGCCCGCGATTCAGGTCGTCATGGCCGCCAGCACAACCTTCTACAGCGAGCAGTCCGCCAATCGGCGGAACAGCATCCTGCTCGTCATTCTCGTCTGCCTGTTCCTGGGGATCCTGGGCGGCGCGATCGGTTATGCCTTGACGGGCAGCCAGGCCGGAGCCGTCGGCGCGATCGTGATCGCGATCGTGATCGGCAGCCTGAGTGCGATCGGGTCGTACTTCGTGGGTGACAAGCTCGTCCTGGCGGCCTCGTCAGCGAAGCCGGTCAGCGAGGAGCAGGCGCCCCAGCTCTACAACGTGATCCGTGAGCTGACGATCGCGGCCGGCATCCCGATGCCCGCGGTCTACATCATCCAGGACAACGCGATGAACGCCTTCGCAACCGGGCGCGACCCGCAGCATTCCTCGATCGCGATCACGACGGGCCTGCTCAATGCGATGAACCGCGAGGAGCTCCAGGGTGTCCTCGGCCATGAGCTCTCGCACGTCCGCAACTACGACATCCGGTTCTCGCTGCTCGTCGGCGTCCTGGTTGGCGGGGTGGCCCTGCTGTCCAGCTTTTTCCTGCGCTACACGTTCTGGTTCGGCGGCGGTCGGCGCTCGAACAACAACGACAGCGGCGGGGGTGGCGCGCTCCAGCTGATCGTCTTCGTGGTCGCGATCATCCTGGCCGTCCTCGCCCCAATCTTCACCCGGCTGGTCCAGCTGGCGGTCAGCCGCCAGCGCGAATACCTGGCCGACGCCTCGTCGGTCGAGCTGACCCGCAACCCACACGGCCTCGAGAGCGCCCTGGCCAAGCTGGCCGGCGATACCACGGTGATGAAGGAGGCCAACCCGGCCACCCAGCACCTCTACTTCCACAATCCGCTGATGAAGCTCGGGGCGAACGGCAACTCGCTGTTCTCGACCCATCCGCCCCTCGTCGCCCGGATCAACCGCCTGCGCCAGCTGACCGGCGAGGCCCCGCTGCCGCCCAGCGAGGCGAGCTCGATTGGCGCCGCCAGCTAGGACTCGTCGACTCCGCGTCACTGGGTGCCGGTTGACCAACGAGCAGTTCGGCCCGGCGCGACCGCGGTTCGGACGATTGTTGCCACCAGACGCACTAACGCGCGGATTCGCCTGAAACTCTGGCCACGCGGCGATCCGCTGCCGACAGCCACGCACAGAATTCGGCTCGTCTGGGCGGCCGAGCCCTGTTCCGAGGCCTTCCCGCGCCGTACTGCGTCTCCCGGCGACATTCGTCCCAAGTCCTGGAGCGCTGGTGACCCAGAGCCCGGCCGACGCGGATGAAGCGGGACAAATACGAGTGCTGGCCGTCCCCGATCCCGGTCCACCCGGAGGCGCCGCCAGCTAGGCGGACCGCGACCCGCTGGGCCAAGGGTGCGTGGTATTCTCCGGCGGCCGCCGGGCGATCCGCCCGGTCAGCGACCGGGCCGAGATAGCTCAGTTGGTAGAGCACGCGACTGAAAATCGCGGTGTCGCCAGTTCGATTCTGGCTCTCGGCACCAGACCCCCCGCTGGAGAGTTCTGCTAGCATCAGGCCGACCCTGCGGGATCGGATGGTCCTGTCGCGGTGCACACGGGCGGAAGTGGCGCAGTTGGTAGCGCGCAACCTTGCCAAGGTTGAGGTCGCGGGTTCGAACCCCGTCTTCCGCTCCAACAACTCTCGTCAAAGCGCCCGGTCGGGCCGGACGGCATCCCGCCGGCGGCGCGACCGGTGCCCCTTCGTCCAGTGGTAGGACAGCGGACTTTGGATCCGTTAACCGAGGTTCGAATCCTCGAGGGGCAGCCACCCCGGGCTGCGGCCCGGTGCCGGCCCCCTTCCGGCAACCTCTCGAGGCGACGTACCCAAGTGGTTAAGGGGGAGGTCTGCAAAACCTCTATGCAGCGGTTCGAATCCGCTCGTCGCCTCCACATTCACGCTCACCTGGTGTCAGGAACGACCTGGAGGGACCGATGCTGGTCCCGGGCAGAAAGAGACGAGTGGGGGAGTCCTGGATGACGGAGCCGAGCATCCTGCTACCGGTTGGGGATCACGCGGTGGAGATCATGCGACCACTGCCAGATGGGTTGACCGAGGCGGACCTGGTCGCGGCGATCGAGAAGAACCCACCCATGACGACACAGGGCATCAGCGACTGGCTGCCGGGCTACACGATCGAGACGATCAGCACAGAGTCGGAAGGCGAGGACAACCGAGTCATCCACGAATGGCTGAGGATCACCAGGAACCCCTGACCTCGGCGTAACGGTAGAAGCCCGATGTGGTCCTAGTCGCCTTTGGGTGAGCCGGGACCGGCGGGTACGACGATGACCTGGCAGGCGGCCTGGCCCGCGACCTGGGCCGAGATGCTGCCCAACACGAGGCGGGCGAGGCGACCGCGGCCATGGGATCCCAGGACGATCACATCGGCATGCTCGGCCGCCGAGGCAGACACGATCATTTCGACCGGATCTCCCTCCCAGACAAGGAACGTGGCGTGGGCACCGGCCGCTCGCGCTCGGGCGACGACGGCCTGGGCGGCGGCTTCGACCCGGCTCCGCTCCTGATCGATCCGCTTGACGAACCGGCCGCCCGGCAGGCGCAGGCCACGTGGGTCGACGACGCTCAGGACGATGAGCTCGGCACCATGCTCCGCCGCCAGCTCGATCGCCTGATCGGCGGCCCGGTCCGAGACGGCTGACAGGTCCGTGCCCAGCAGGACGCGCCGGATCGGATCCGGCCGGCCGGCCATGGCCCGCGGAGCAATCACCACGGCAGACATGTTCATGCCCGGATCATCACCGTCTTCGCCCCATGCGAACAGTGACCAATGGCCCGATCGAGCGGGCCGACCAGCAGGCAATCGCGCGATCAGGCGGGCCATATGATGGGCCGCATGGCGCCCAAACGAACGACGGCGGCCGTGCGCGATGCACGCCAGGTCCAGGCCGGCCTTGACGCGGCCGTTCGGAGCATCGCCGCCCTGAAGTCCGTCGACGAGGCGTTGCAGGTGATCGTCGACCAGCTTCGCCCGCTCGTTGGCGCCCAGTACGCAGCTCTCGGGATCAACGATTCCGAAGGCCATATCGAGCGCTTCATCACGAGCGGTATGGATGACGCGACACGGCGGGCGATCGGCCCGCTGCCCGAGGGCCACGGCCTGCTCGGCTTGATCATCCGGGAGAACCGCCCGTTCAGGATCCCTGACCTCAACACCGATTCGCACCGCTACGGCTTCCCGCCCAATCACCCGCCGATGACCAGCTTCCTCGGCGTGCCAATCACCGTGAAGACAACGTCGGTCGGTCGTCTCTATCTCACCAACAAGATCGGCGCGGCAGAGTTCAGCGTCGACGATCAGGCCCTCGTCGAGACGTTCGCCCTGCATGCCGGAATCGCGATGGAGAACGCCCGCCTCCATGAGCAGCTCCAGCGCCTGGCGGTGGTCGACGAACGGGAGCGGATCTCGAAGGACCTTCACGACGGGATCATCCAGAACCTGTATGGCGTCGGCCTGTCGCTCGAGGACGTGCCCGAGCTGATGGCCGAGGACCAGGCCGACGCCGGCGCCCGCGTCGAGCGAGCAATCGACTCGATCCACCTCACGATCCAGGACATCCGCAACTTCATCTTCGGCCTGCGGCCCGAGCTCCTCGAAGGTGCCTCGCTGGGCAGCGGACTCGCGTCATTGGTCGCTGAATACCGGCACAACACGATGATCGACCTCGAGCTGCGCCTGCCCGACGACGTGCCGGAGCCATCCGCGGAGGCAACCGGCAACCTGCTGGCGATCGTGAGCGAGTCACTCAGCAATATCGTTCGCCACTCGCGGGCGAGTCGGGCGACGGTTGAGCTGCTGACCACGGAAGGCGGGGGTTACGAGCTCCGGATCGCCGATAACGGCATCGGCTTCGACCCGGCCCAGGTGGGCAAGCTCGGCCACCAGGGCCTGGCGAACACCCGCGAGCGCGCCGCCCGGATCGGAGCGGCTGTTAGGATCGAGAGCGCGCCGGGCCAGGGGACCCGGGTGGTCATTGCCGTCGGACCGCCGTCCGCCCAGAGGAGACCAGGTGCCCCAAGCTGAGCCAGTGGCCGCCCGTCCCCTGACCCTGCTGATCGTTGACGACCACGAGGTCGTTCGGCAGGGCCTCGTAGCGGTGCTCGGGCGACGCCCAGAATTCAGCGTCGTTGGCGAAGCCGGGACCGTGGCGGAAGCCGTCGAGGCGGCTCGTCGCTTCCGGCCGGATCTCGTGATCATGGATGTACGCCTGCCGGATGGCTCCGGCGTCGAGGCCTGCCGGGAGATTCGGGGCGAGATGCCGGAGACCCGCGTGGTCATGCTCACGAGCTACCCGGACGAGGACGCCGTCCTGTCGGCGATCATCGCCGGCGCCAGTGGCTACCTGCTCAAGCAGACCCGGGCCCGTGATCTTGTTGCCGCGCTCGAGGCGGTCGGTCGGGGCGAGTCGCTCCTCGATCCAGCGGTCACCGGCAAGGTGCTCGAACGGGTCCGGCGGATCGCCACCGCGGACCAGCCCGACGAGCTCGCCCAGCTGACCGCTCAGGAGCAGAAGATCCTGCTCCTCGTGGCCGAAGGCAAGACGAACAAGGAGATCGCCGGCGAGGTCTTCCTGTCGGACAAGACGGTCAAGAACTACGTCAGCTCGATCCTGGGCAAGCTCAATCTCGAGCGGCGCGCCCAGGCCGCCGCCTACATGGCCAAGGTTCGAGGTCCCGGTCGGGGGACCTAGAAGGCCATCGTCGCGAGCTCGGTCGAGCGGGGCGTGTGTCCGAGCTCGACCCGACCCAGAAGACCGTCGGGAGCCTCCTGCAGGGCATGCTCGATCGACCGCCGGAGGGCGTCCAGGGCGGCCTGGGTGGCTTCCTGGAGCGGGATCGCGATCGCGGCCCGGAGCCACTCCCGGTCGTCCGACGAAGGCAGGTCGCACGGCCCACAGGCGATGCCCGCCCGGACTGCTTCGTAGAGCGCCTTCGAAACCTGGTCGCGTGCGTAGGCCGTCACGACCAAGTCGGCAATGACTCGGCTCCGACGCCGCGCTCTCGAGCGACCCATGTCCATCCCTCCTCCAAAGCCCTCCACCCCCTCGAGCTCCATTTTCGTCCGGACCGCCCGGCCGATAAGGGCTGAACGGCCCGTCCGGTCGGTCCGCTCGACACTCACCGGGGTGCGCCCGGCTCGCGTAGGCTGAGCCGATGCGCATCGTCGGGGCGGCCGAGGCCGTCGCAGGCATCTCGAGCGGCCAGCAGGTCTACGTCCACTGCGCGGCGGCAGCTCCGTCGGTCCTCCTCGATGCCCTCGTGGCCCGCGCCCCCGAGCTCCGCGACGTCGGGATGATCCACCTCCACACGGAGGGCCCCGGCCCGCACCTGGCACCGGACATGGCGACTCACTTCCGCCATCGGGCCCTGTTCGTTGGACCCAACGCCCGCGCCGCGGTCAACGAAGGGCGGGCTGACTACGTGCCGGTCTTCCTGTCCGAGGTGCCCGAGCTCTTCGAACAGCGGGTCCTGCCGCTCGATGCCGTGCTGGTCAACGTCACGCCGCCGGATGCCCATGGCTTCTGCTCACTGGGCGTCTCGGTGGAGGCGATGAAGGCCGCGCTCGGGGCGGCCCGGACGGTGATCGTCCAGCTCAACCGGGCCATGCCCCGGACCCTTGGCGACAGCTTCATCCACGTCGATCAGATCGACCTGGCCGTGGAGGTCGACATCCCACCGTATGAGCTCATCAGCGCGCCGATCGGCGAGGTGGAGTGCCGGATCGGCGAGTACGTCGCCGCTCTGGTGTCGGACGGGGCGACGATCCAGCTGGGGATCGGGGCGATCCCGGCGGCGACCGCCCTGGCCCTGAGCGGCCATCATGATCTCGGGATCCACACCGAGATGTTCACCGACGCGGTAGTCGAGCTGGTCGAGGCGGGCGTCGTGACCGGCGCTCGCAAGGAGCGCAATCGGGGCAAGATCGTGGCCGCATTCATGATGGGCAGCCGCCGGCTGTATGAGTTCGTCGACGACAACCCGATGGTCGAGATGCGCTCGGTTGACTTCACCAACGACACCCACGTGATCCGCTCGTTCCGGGGAATGACTGCGATCAACTCGGCGATCGAGGTCGATCTCGGCGGGCAGGTCGCGGCCGACTCGATCGGCTCGCGGATCTACAGCGGGGTGGGCGGCCAGATGGACTTCGTCCGGGGCGCCGCGCTGGCCTCCGAGGGCAAGGCGATCATCGCCCTGCCCTCGACCGCCGCGGCCGGCACCATCTCGCGGATCAGCGCGGAGCTCAGTCCCGGCGCCGGAGTCGTCACCACCCGGGCCCATGTCCGGACGATCGTCACCGAATGGGGCGTCGCCGAGCTCTTCGGTCGGAGCCTCCGCGAACGTGCGGCCGCCCTGATCGGGATCGCCCATCCGGACCACCGGGATCGGCTCACTAGCGAGGCTCGCCGGCTTGGCGTCGGCTGACTTCTGCCGCCGGACATCGAGCTCGACTGGCCGCTGATGGATGCGCTCGTGGTTCGGCGACCACGGCCTGTTCGGGACGCGCCACTCGAATTGCTCGATCTTGAGGAGCCATCACCCGGAGCCGGTGAGATCCTCCTGTCCGTGCGAGCCTGCGCGGTCTGTCGGACCGATCTCCAGATCGCGAGCGGCGACCTGCCGGCGCACCAGTCGCCGGTGATCCCGGGTCACCAGGCCGTCGGCATCGTCAGGGCCATTGGATCGGGCGTGAGCGGCTGGTCGATCGGTGAGCGAGCCGGCACGACATGGCTGGCCGGTTTCGATGGGACCTGCCGATTCTGCCGCGATGGTCGAGAGAACCTGTGCGCGTCGGCGACCTTCACCGGCTGGGACCGGAACGGCGGCTTTGCCCAGTTCCTGACCGTCAGGGCTGATGTCGCGGTGCGGATTCCCGACTCCCTCGGGGACGTCGCGGTTGCCCCGCTGCTGTGCGGCGGGGTGATCGGCTACCGGGCGCTCCGGCTCAGCGGGATTCCGCGCGGCGGGCGGCTCGGCCTGTACGGGTTTGGTGCGTCGGCGCGTCTCGCGATCCAGGTGGCCCGAGTGTGGGGCTGCGAGATCCACGTTGCGTCTCGCTCGAGCCGTGACCTCGAGGCTGCCCTGGCCCTTGGCGCATCCTCCGTCGGCGGCTACACGGATCCACCACCCAGAGCCCTTGACGCCGCTGTCACGTTCGCGCCGGCCGGATCGGTGGTCATCGCCGCCTTGCGCGCGGTGGACCGCGGCGGGACGGTGGTCGTCAACGCCATCCACCTCGACGGTATTCCGGCCTTCAGCTACGACGACCTGTGGTGGGAGCGATCGATCCGCTCGGTTGCCAATGTCACCCGGCGCGACGCCATCGAATTCATCGACCTGGCGGCTCGGGCCGGGTTCACCTCGGAGGTCGAGATCCACCCGCTATCGGCAGGCAACGAAGCACTTCGCCGGCTTGAGGCCGGCGAAGTGACTGGTGCGGCGGTGCTGATTCCGGGTTGAGCGATGGATTGCCGGGATCAGGCCGCCGGGTGAATGAGGTCGACCAAGCGACCCAGGAACTCTCGTGCGACGGGTGTCCGATTCGTGGCCGCATCGGGCCGGGAGTCATCGATCCGGATCCAAGCGTCATGTCCAAGCCCTAACTGGCCGATTCAGCGAGCGACCACTACGGTGGTCTTGGAATGGGTCGCGACGTGCTCGGAAACGCTGCCCTGGAGCGCACGCGAGAGCAGGCCGAGGCCGCGCGAGCCAACGACCACCATGTCGTAGCTGCCTTCCTCGGCGATCTTCTCGATCGTCGCCGCAGGGTCGCCGGCCGGCTCGTGCATCACCGGTTCGAGGCCCTGTGCGCGCAGAAGCTTGGCTGCCTCGGCCAACTCGGTCGTGTGGACGTCCCGATCGTCCCAGGGATCGACCGGCACGCGGCCGGCATGGACCGGGATGACACTCACGACGCCGACCGTGGCATCGAACCGGTGGGCGAGGTCGGCGGCAAGGTCGAGCGCGCGCCGCGCTGCGTCACCACCGTCATAGGCAATCAGGATCTTCTTCATCTCAATGCTCCTTTTGCCGCGGAGGCCAGATCTCGATTTGGGCTGGACCGCGAACTGAGGATGCGCCTGGCCCGAACGTCCGACGATGGCCGAGGGTCACCTGGAACCGGGACCTATGGCCCTCGCGTGCGCCGCTTGAGGCCGGGAGGATGCGTTCATGACCACCCATGACGTGATGGCGCTCCTTCAGGGCACGTGGTTCGCGGCCGACCTTGGACCACGGGCACTCGGGCACCTTGCCGCCCTGGGCAGGTTCGAGGAGATCCCCGCCGGAACGGTCGTGGTTCGTGAGGGGTTGCGGTGCGATTCGCTCGGTGTCGTGATCAGTGGCCGGATTGCCCTCCGCCTCGCCGTTCCAGGCTCGCCCGATCGAACCATCCTCACCGTCCACGACGGTGATGTCTTCGGGTGGTCGGCTGTCCTGCCTCGACCGGTTGCCACCTCGACGGGCGTCGCAGTCGTGCCCAGCAGTGCGATCACATTCGACGGCCCTGCGCTTCGCGCTGGCCTGGCGGCCGATTGTGAGCTGGCCTCTGCCCTGTTCGAGCGCCTGCTCGTGAGCGTCTCCCGCCGGTTGATCGCCACCCGGGTGCAACTGCTCGACCTGTACCAGGCTGGGGCCGCACCGTGGTGACCGGTGCCACTTGCTTCCTGCCTCGAGCCGACCTGGACCGGCTGTTCGCCGCGCTTCGCGCCGACGACCGCACGATCCTGGGACCCGCAGTTAGTGACGGCGCCGTGATCTATGACGAGGTGGCGAGCCCGGCCGAGCTGCCCACGGGCTGGGAATCGGACACCGAGCCGGGCAGCTATCGCCTGCGGGAGACGGGCTCGAGCCGCGCGTTTGACTACGTCCTGCCAGTCACCTCCTGGAAGCGCTACACCCACCCCGCCTTCGTCCCTCTCACCCGGGCCCGGCGCGACGGGAGCCAGGTCGAGGTCGAAGCCGTCCTCGATCCGCCACCGCGGCTCGCGTTCGTCGGGGTACGGGCCTGCGAGATCGCCGCGCTCGACATCCAGGAGCGGGCGATGCGGGCGGGACCGATCGGCGATGCCGATCATGCCGGCCGACGCGACGCGGCGCTGGTCGTGGCGATGGAATGCGCGGCGGCGACAAGCACCTGCTTCTGCACCTCGATGGGTACCGGTCCAGAGGTGCGTCAGGGCGCCGACCTGATTGCCTCCGAGCTCGACGAGGGATTCGTCATTCGAAGTGGGAGCGCAACCGGGGCCGCCATGCTGGCCGGCCTCGACCTGGAGCCCGCCGATCCAGCGCAGGTCGAGCGAGCTGCGGCTCAGGTCGCCGCAGTTCGGACGAGGATTGGCGACCCCGTGGCCGTCGAGGGACTGCCGGAGCGACTTCGAGCGGCCCTTGACTCGCCGCGCTGGGAGCAGGTCGCCGAGCGCTGCCTGGCCTGCGCCAACTGCACGCTCGTCTGTCCGACCTGCTTCTGCACGAGCGTGGGAGTCGCCTCGGATCTCGACGGCCAGGAGGCGACGACCGAGCGCCACTGGGATAGCTGCTTCAGCCTCGGGTTCGGGCGGGTCGCCGGCGATGCCAACTTCCGCCCGAAGGTCAAGGATCGCTATCGGCAGTGGCTGACCCACAAGTTCTCGACCTGGTTCGACCAGTTCGGGTCGAGTGGCTGTGTCGGTTGCGGCCGTTGTGTCGCCTGGTGCCCGGTCGGGATCGATGTGCGCGAGGAGCTCGCCGCCATCGCTCCGGTCGAGGGTCCTCGCGGGCCGATCCCGTGGCCGCCGGCGCCTGACGCGGGCCACGCGCCTGCTGCCCTCACGGTCGTAGCGCCCGCCCGGCACGTGACCACCAGCGTGGTGGCCGTGACCCAGGAGACAGCCGACACGGCCACCCTCCGGCTGGCGACCTCTGACGCCGCGCTGCTGGCTGCCCGCCCCGGCCAGTTCGTGATGGTCGAGCTGCCCGCGTTTGCCGCGCCGCCGATCTCGATCTCGGGGATCCGGCCGGACGGCCTGGACCTGACGATCCGCTCGGCCGGTCCTGCGACCGCGGCGATCGTCGCCCTTGGACCGGGTGCCCAGGTCGCGCTCCGCGGTCCGCTCGGTCGGGGCTGGCCGCTCGAGTCGGCGGCCGGTCGTGACGTCGTGATCGTCGCTGGTGGGGTCGGGCTTGCCCCGCTGCGGCCCGTGATCGAGGCCGTCCTTGCCGATCGGGCCCGGTACGGAGCCGTGCGCCTGTACCTCGGCGCCCGCACGCCGGGCGATCGGCTATTCGCCGCCGAGGTGGCCGCGCTGGCGGGTAGGTCCGACCTCGAGGTCGCCGAGATCGTCGATCGAGCCGGGCCAGAATGGCTGGGCCAGGTCGGGATCGTGACCCATCTCTTCGATCACGCGACCTGGAACGGCGACCGGGTGACCGCGTTCGTGTGCGGGCCCGAGCGGATGATGCAGGCGACCGCTGCGGCCCTCACCGGCCGAGGGGTTGATCCCGCTGCGATCTGGCTGACGCTCGAACGCAACATGGCCTGCGGCGTCGGCACCTGCGGGCACTGCCAGCTGGGCCCGTTCTTCGTCTGCCGCGACGGCCCCGTCTTCTCGATCGCCGAGCTCGGCACGGCGTTCGGCCGGGAGGGACTGTGATGGAGCCGCAGCAGCTGATCATGCCCGGTCGCCGAAGCCCGCGAGCCGATGCCCCCAACCGGCCCCGGATCGGGATCGTCAAGTTCGCCTCGTGCGACGGCTGCCAGCTGACGTTGCTTGACCTCGAGGACGAACTGCTCGCCGTCGCCGAGCGGGTTGACCTGGTCGAGTTTGCCGAGGCCACCTCCCGCCGATCGATGGGCCCCTTCGACGTCCTGTTCGTCGAGGGCTCGATCAGCACCGCCGAGCAGGTCGAGGAGATCGTCCGGCTGCGCGCCGTGTCGCATCGGTTGATCACGATCGGAGCCTGCGCGACCGCCGGCGGGATCCAGGCGATCCGGAACTGGTTCGAGCTGGATGAGGTCCGGGACACGGTCTATCCCGGCCCGACCTACGTCGAATCGCTCGCCCAGGCGCGACCGGTCAGCGACTTCGTCGCGGTTGACGGCGAGCTCCGCGGCTGTCCGATTTCGCCGGCCCAGTTGCGCGAGTTCCTGGTCTCGATGGTGACCGGCCGACGGGCGCAGCTGCCAGACGAGGCCGTCTGCCTCGAGTGCAAGCGGCGAGGAGTGGTCTGCGTCGCGGTTGCGGACGGGATTCCCTGCCTCGGACCGGTGACGCGGACGGGTTGCGGAGCGATCTGCCCCGCCTATGGGCGAGGCTGCTACGGGTGCTTCGGGCCCCGCGAATCGGCCAACACGGCGTCTCTCGCCAAATGGTTCTCCGACAGCCGTTCGGCGGTGGAGGTCGGCCGGCTCTTCTCGGGCTTCACGGCCTGGTCCGAGCCCTTCCGGGCGACGATCGATGCCCACGGTGGGCCCCCGGGCCAGCGCGCCGACGGATCGGAGCCCCGAGATGCATGACACCGACACGACCGTCACGTCCAACGGTGACCTGGCCGTCGACATCGCCGGCCTGACCCGGGTGGAGGGCGAGGGGTCGCTCCGGCTCAAGGTCAAGGACGGCGTGGTCGAGCAGGCCCGTCTGGAGATCTTCGAGGCGCCCCGCTACTTCGAGCGGCTCGTCGTTGGCCGGACACCGGATGAGGTGATCGACATCGTCGCCCGGATCTGCGGGATCTGCCCGGTTGCCTACCAGATGACCGCAGTCCATGCCTTTGAGCATGGTCTCGGGATCGAGATCGATCCTGCGGTCCGCGCCCTGCGCCGCCTGCTGTACTGCGGCGAGTGGATCGAGAGTCACGCCCTGCACGTCTACCTGCTCCACCTGCCCGACTTCCTCGGCTATGCCAGCGCCCTCGAGCTCGCTCGTGACGAGCGCGTGACGGTCGAGGCCGGGCTGAGCCTCAAGAAGGCCGGCAATCGAATCGTGGAGCTGATCGGCGGGCGGGCGATCCACCCGGTCTCGGTCCAGGTCGGTGGCTTCTCTCGCTCCTTCCGGCGGAGCGAGATCGCCGTCTTGCGTGAGCCCCTGACTGCTGCGCTCGAGGTCGCCCTCCAGACCGTGGAGCTCGTGGCCGGCCTCGACACCCCACGGTTTGAGCGGGCCGGCCGGCTCGTCGCGCTCAGGCACCCGAGCGAATACCCGATGAACGAGGGCCGGATCGTATCGAGCGACGGCCTGGACCTCGCGTCAACGGACTGGCGCCACGAGTTCAGCGAGCAACAGGTCGGTTGGTCCAACGCGCTCCAATCGCGCGACCATGCCGGTCGACCATACCTGCTCGGACCGATGGCCCGGATCACCCTGTCCGGCGAGCACCTCCATCCGACCGCAGCGAGCGCACTGGCTCGAACCGGCCTGGCGGGTGAGATCGCCGTCAACCCCTATCGCAGTATCGTGGCCCGGGCAGTCGAGCTGGTCGACGCGACGGCAGAGGCGCTCGACCTGATCGAGGCCTACGAGCCGCCGGCCGATCCGGGCCGGCCGTGGACACCGGGCCCGGCCTCAGCTGCCTGGGCGACGGAAGCCCCGCGCGGACTGATCTTCCATGCCTACGAGCTCGACGACCGAGGGCTCGTCGCCCATGCCCAGATCGTGCCGCCGACCAGCCAGAACCAGGCAGCAATCGAAGCCGACCTGGCGGCCTTTGCACCGAGCGTCCTCCACCTGCCGCGCGAAGCGGCGACCCTGCGGATCGAGCAGCTGATCAGGAGCTACGACCCATGCATCAGCTGCGCCACCCATTTCCTGGACCTGTCGGTGGAGGCGGTCCGGTGACCAGCCAGCGGGCCGATGCCCCTCGAGCCGATGCGGAAACCGCTTCGCGCCCGAGTCCGCTGCTCGTTGATGTCCTGATCTGCGGGTCTCCGGATCGCGGCGACGATGGCGCCGCGCCTGCTGCGGCGAGGATCCTGGGCGCCGAGTTGCCGAACGGCGTTCGCCTGCGGATCGTCGGCCAGCTCGACATTGATGATCTTCTCGACATCCCGACCGGAGCGGCCGTCGTGGTCGTCGACGCCGCGACCGGCCTTCGTCCGGGCCGGGTCGTGAGCCTGCCGCTCGATCGCCTGAGCGTAAGCGGGCAGCCCGTTCGTCCGCGGTCGTCGCACGCGCTCGCGTTTCCCGAGGTCGTCGGCCTGGCCGAGCTGATCCGCGGCCACCCAATTCGCGGCCGGATCGTGGCGGTCGGGGCCGTGGACTTCGCCCTGGGTGGAGCCTTGAGCGAGCGCGTCGGTGCCGCGATCCCGGCCCTGGTCGAGGCCGTCCGGGTGGCAATCGAGCAGCTCCGGACGGACTCGCGCGCCCGGGCGCAGGGCTGACCCGCGATGTGCATCGCGTTTCCCGGCCGGGTGGTGGCCATCGACGCCGCTGGGGCCCTCATACGAACCGAGGGCCGCCTCCGGCGGGCCTCGACGTTGCTCGTCGACGACGTGGCGATCGGGGACTGGGTGACGGTGGCAGCCGGCACGATCCTGGTCCGCCTCGAGCCGGCCGAAGCAGCCCAGATCCAGGACATCCTGCGCGGCTCGACCCGGCGAGCGGGCGAACCGACCGAGCCGGCCCAAGCGGGCGAGAAAGGACCATCTGATGTTTGAGCGAACGAGCCAACGCCCGCCATCGACCGACCGGCGGTCCGGTCAGGTCGGTACCGGGGTCGTCCTCGCGATCGGGGCTGCGCTGATCAGCGGCCTGGCGATCTATCTCAACGCCTTCGCCGTGAAGCAGCTCCCGGACGCAGCCGCCTACACCACGCTCAAGAACGCGGTCGCCGCGGCGATCCTCATTGCCGCCGCCCTGGCCTTCGGTGCCGCTCGAGACCTGCGCCGGATCGAGCGCAGCAGCTGGCCGGCAGTGGTGCTGGTCGGGGTGGTCGGGGGCGGCATTCCGTTCATCCTGTTCTTTGTCGGCCTGGCCCAGGCCAGCGCACCGAGCGCCGCGTTCATCCAGAAGACACTCTTCGTATGGGTGGCGCTCCTGGCCGTGCCCTTCCTGGGCGAGCGGCTGGGCCTGGTGCCGATCGGCGCCCTGGCCGTCCTCCTCGCTGGCCAGGCCCTCGTCCTGCCCCCAACCGGGATGCGCTGGGGGATGGGCGAGACCCTTATCCTGATCGCCACCCTGATGTGGGGCGCAGAGACGATTCTCGTCAAGCACCTCCTGGCCGCGGTCCCGGCGCAGGTCATGGCCGCGCTCCGGATGGGCATCGGGCTTATCGTCCTGGTCGGCTACCTTGGCCTGGCCGGCAAGCTGTCGATCGTCGTCGGACTGAACGGCGCCCAGTGGAGCTGGGCGCTCCTGACCGGCGTGATCCTGGCCGCCTACGTCGCGACCTGGTTCGCCGCCCTTCGTCGGGCGCCAGCGTCCGTCGTCGCCAGCGTCCTTGTCCTCGGTGCCGTCGTCACCGGGGCGCTGACGGCGGTTTCAAAGGGCGCGGCACCGAATCCCGCGGTCGTCGGTGGCTACGTGTTGATCGTCGTGGCTGCGGGCGCGATCGCGGCCTGGTCGATCCGTTCCGCTCGTCGGGCGCTCGACGTCCCGGAGTGGCTGGCGACCCGTGCAGCCCTCGACTGAACCCGTTCGCCGACCGGTCGCCGAGGCGTCGGGGCCGGTCCTCTTCGCCCGCTACGCCTTCGGACCGAACCGCCTGGGTTATTGCGGCCCCGATGCGATCGAGGAGCTGTTCGGCGAGGGCACGACGGCCGGCGACGATCGTGCCCTGCGGGAGCTCGCCACCTCGTTCGATGGTGCCTGGCCCTATCTGACCTTGATCGCCGAGGCGAACGGGCGTCGGGATCCCCTTGATCGGGAAGTCGTCGAGGCGTATTGGCTCGGCAACGATCTGCTCGATCGAGTCGCGCCCGGGAAGTTCGGCGCGTCCCTCGAGGGACGCTTCCGAGCCAGGCTCCGACCGGCCGGCTGGCGCTGGCTCGCCGGTGCCCCGCAGTCCGGGGGCGTCCCGGTCCATGCCTTTCACGTGCTCGACGTCTTCCCGAGAGTCGGCTTGCTGCGCACCGGCGTGGTGGACCGGGCGATCGAGACGATGGACTCCTGCCGGATCCGCTGGGGGCGGGTCCTCGAGCGGGATGGCGACTGGCTCGTCGTGAACGTGGTCCCGCTGGTGATGACCGCTGGCCGGCTCGAGCTTGGCCCGCCGCGCCCCGAGCGGATTGAGGCCTGGCGCGGAGGATCCTCGTTCGTCGCCGACGTCAAACCCGAGGACGTGATCTCGATCCACTGGTCGTGGGCATGCGACCGACTGGCCCCCGACCAGCTTGCCGGCCTGATCACCTGGACGAACCGCCAGTTGGGTGTGGCCAACCTCACGATTTGAGCCTGGAGCTGGAGCGGCTCAATCGGGCCGATCCGCCCGCAGGCCGATGACCGACGGCACTGCCGCATAGTCGGGGTCGGGTCCATCCTTCCCTCAGGCAACCACCCACACGGCGGTTCGAACGAGGATCCGGCCATGGTCACCAAGGTTGGCGAGACGCAGGCGGTCTGGGCATTCACCGAGCACGAGCACCGCGACCTCGAACGAGGGATCAACCGGGTTCACGACGTTGCCTGTGAGGTCGGCCAGCGGCCGACTCCTGAGCTGTCGACCGACGTGATCGCCGTCCTCAGCTGGATCAACGACAAGCTCGAGCCGCACATCGCATGGGAGGACGGCTGGCTCTACCCGGAGATCGAGGCGCGCGTCGGAACGCCCTGGGCGACCCGAGCGGCTCGCTTCGACCACCAGCAGATCCGGGAAATGGCCGAACGTCTCAGCCGGGACCAGGTCGAGCTCGCTACGCACGCGCCCGGCGACCATCAGGCCGATACCCGTTGCCACCTGTTCAGCCTCGAGGCGCTGCTTCGGGCCCACCTCGAGCGCGAGGAGCGGTTCCTCATCCCGCTGCTCCAGGACGACGCGGCGGACGGGCACCAGTGAGCCTGCGCTGACCGTGAGCCTGGCCAGTCCGTCGACCGCGGCGCCGCGTCTGGCCCGCCTCGGGTTCCTCGTCGAGCCCAATCTCGGCCATCACGTGGACGGGGGCTACGTGCTCGTCGCGCTGCGCGGTGAGCCATCGCTCCACCACTTCGATCCTGAACGAGTGGAGTACTGGCAGACCGTGGAGGGCCGAGGCGAGCTCGCCCGGTTAACCCGCGACAACGCCGTGCCGATCGACAGGGAGTTCAGCTGGGGCACGATCAGCCTGATCGATCGGCTGGGCGAGGCCAACGACTACCTGACGTTCGGGGGGCACCTGGCCGCCGACCTCGTTGGTGGCGCCCTGGTCGCCGTGTTCACCTCGCGGGCGCCGATCCTCAAAGGAGGCGGGCATTCCCAGGAGTGGGACCTGGCGGGGGCCAGCGTGGGTGCGTTTTTCGGTCGTCTGCTGCTCGCCGTCGACATCCGACCCGGCGTCGAGGAGGCGCTCGCCTCGGCCACGCCATTGGCCCGCTACGGCGCATTCGTCGCCAGCGAGCGAATCCACTACCTGTCCAGTCCCGGCCTCCGCGATGCACAGCCGGCGCTGTGGACGATGCTCGAGCGCGAGGATCGCTGGCTGCGGCTGACGGCGCCGACCGACTCGGTCGCCGGTGACCGCCTGTGGCGCGACTGCAGCGTGGACGGCATCCCGGCCACCTAGCGGGCCACGGCCGGAGCCGTCGGACCAGCTGGCCCGCGGCGCCCAGGACCTCAGCTGCTCGGCGTCGGCGTTCGCCAGGATCGAAGCGTTCGGAGGTAGTTCGCCCGCTCGAACGCCGCCGGGTCATCCGCCGTCGCCTGGCTGGCGCTGCCCCGGAGCTGGCCGACCGAGTGGTAGTCGTACTCGGTCAGCCAGGTCCGCAGCTCGGCCTCGACGGTGGCCACGTGCTCGGGACCCCGACGGAGCAGGGCCGACGTCATCATTACCACGTCGGCACCGACCATCAGCGCCTTGACCACGTCCGTCCCAGAGGCGGCACCCGAGCTCAGGGCGAGGGACGTGCCAGCCGTTAGCTGGGGGCGCAGGATCGCGATCCAGCGCACCGGCAGGCGCATCTCCCACGGCTGGCTAAGCTCGATTCGGGGGATCACGTCGAGCGCCTCGATGTCGATGTCCGGCTGGTAGAACCGGTTGAACAGCACGAAACCATCGGCGCCAGCTTTCGCGGCGGCGGCGGCGAAGTGGGCGAGCGCGGAGTAGAACGGGCTGAGCTTGACAGCCAGCGGGATGCTGATCGCTGCGTGGACGCTGGCGATCAGGTCGAGATCGGCCGCCTCGACATCGGCTGCCGCGCGCCGTGGATCGGCGGCCACCCGGTAGAGGTTCAGCTCGAGGGCGTCCGCGCCAGCATCCTGAATCCGGCGGGCATAGCGAATCCAGCCGCCTATCGTCGTCGCGTTGAGGCTGGCTACGATCGGGACTCCGGCCTGCTTCTTGACTCGTTCGAGCCCGTCGAGATAGCGCTCGGCCGAGCCCTCGAACCGGTCGATCGTCGGGAAATAGTCCAGCGCTTCCGCGAAATGTTCGGTGCCCTGCTCGAGGGACCGATTGAGCTCGAGCTCCTCGGCGACGATCTCCTCCTCGAACAGCGAAGGCAGGACGATCGCGCCAACCCCGGCTCGCTCGAGCCTTGCGGCTATTGCCGGTTCACCGTTGTGGGGCGCCGCCGAGGCGACAATCGGCGAGCGGAGGTCCAGTCCGAGATAGCGGGTTCGCAGGTCGACCGTCATGCCAGATCGCCCGCGTCGTCGTAGTGGTAACCGGCGTCGCTCTCGACTTCGGGCAGGATGGCCGGATCCGGCTGATGGACGTGGGGGACCGTCCGTTCGATGCCCGACAACTGTTCGTAGTAGCGCCAGCGCTCGTCTGCGTCAGCCTGGGCGAGGAGGGCAAGCTCGGCAGCGCGTTCCGGATGGGTCCGCTGGAGGACTGCGAAGCGGGTCTCGTTCGCGACGAAGGCCGCGATCGGAATCGAAGGGGCGGTCGAGTCGAGCTTGAACGGCTTACCGGTCTCGACCTCGGAGGGGTGGAAGCGGTAGAGGGGCCAGTAACCGCTTCGGACCGCGTCCTTCTGGTGGGACATCGACTTGCTCATGTCGATGCCATGGGCGATGCACGTGCTGTAGGCAATGACCAGCGACGGGCCCGGCCAGGCGTCGGCCTCGAGTAGGGCAGTGGTCGTCTGCTGGTCGTTGGCGCCCATCGAGATCTGGGCGACGTAGACGTTGCCGTAGGACCGGGCGATCGCGCCGAGGTCCTTCTTCGAGGTGCCCTTCCCCGCAGCGGCGAACTTGGCCACCGCGCCCCTCGGCGTGGCCTTGGAGGCCTGGCCGCCGGTGTTCGAGTAGACCTCGGTGTCGAGNNCCGCCGAAGCCGATGTCGTAGGCCCAGCCGTCGCCGCCAACGATCCAGACGCCTCTTCGAACCAGATCGCCGGCGAGCGCCAGCAGTTGGCTCGCGTCCCCGGCGGCCGGGCCCTCGATCCGGCCCAGGACGTCACGGAGCTGCGCGACGCGACCACGCTGGAGCTCGATCTCGGCCTCGGTCTGCTGGCTCGAGTCAAGCAGTCCGGCGACCAGATCTGCGCCGATCTCCGGCGCGAGTCGTCGGAGGAACTCGCGGGCCTGGTCGGTCTGGGCGTCGAGCGCCAGGCGCATGCCGAGCCCGAATTCGGCGTTGTCCTCGAACAGGGAGTTGCTCCAGGCCGGGCCGCGACCGGCGGCGTTCACGGTCCAGGGCGTCGTCGGCAGGTTCCCGCCGTAGATCGACGAACAACCCGTCGCGTTGGCGATGATCATTCGGTCGCCGAACAGCTGGCTGACCAGCCGCAGGTAGGGCGTCTCGCCGCACCCGGCGCAGGCGCCGGAGAACTCGAACAGAGGCTCGAGCATCTGACTGCCCTTGACCGTGCCGTGGGCGACCAGGCTACGGTCGAGCATCGGGATCGACTGGAAGAAGTCCCAGCGCGGCCGCTCGATGTCCCGATGTTCCGCGATCGGGGCCATATTGATCGCCTTGTGGCTCGAATCCGTCTTGCTCTTGGCCGGGCAGACGTCGACGCACACCCCGCAACCGGTGCAGTCATCGGGTGCCACCTGGATCGTCAGCCGATGGTCCGCCAGGTCGTGCGAACGGAACTCCTTGTGCTGGAACCCGGCCGGCGCGTTCTGGACGGCCGCGGACGGGAAGACCTTCATCCGGATCGTCGCGTGCGGACACACCATGGCGCATTTGCCGCAGTCGATGCAGATCGTCGGGTCCCAGATCGGGAGCATCTGGGCGATGCCCCGCTTCTCGTACTTTGCCGTCCCGCTTGGGAAGGTCCCGTCGACCGGGAGGGCACTGACCGGCAGCTGGTCGCCGTCGCCCGACAGCAGCCGCCGGGTGAACCGGGCGACGAAGTCTGGATCGGCCTGGAGCGATGTGTCGGCGAATGCCTCGTCGACGGTACGCCCAACGAGCGAGACGTGAGCGAGGGCTTCGAGAGATCGGTCGATCGCGGCAAAGTTGCGCTGGACGATCGCGTCGCCTCTCTTCGCGTACGTCTTCTCCACGAAGACCTTGATCTGTTTGATCGCCTCATCAGCGGGCAGGATCCCGGCGAGCTGGAAGAAGCACGGCTGCATGACGGTATTGACCCGGCCGCCCATGCCGGCCCCGCCGGCGACGGCCAGTGCGTCGATCACCCACAGGTCGATCTCCTTGTCGAGCAGCTCACGCTGGACCGCGCCCGGCAGGTGGTCCCAGATCTCCTCTGCTGGATATGGAGCGTTGAGCAATACCGTCGCACCGCGCCGGGCATATTCGAGGACCTTGGTCTTGCCCAGCAACCCGAACTGGTGGCAGGCGACGAAGTCCGCGCCCTCGACGAGATAGGTCGAGCGGATCGGCTCGGGCCCGAAGCGGAGGTGAGAGACCGTGATCGAGCCGGCCTTCTTGGAGTCGTAGACGAAGTAGCCCTGTGCGTACAGGCCCGTGCTCTCACCGATGATCTTGACCGACGCCTTGTTGGCGCCGACGGTGCCATCTGACCCAAGGCCCAGGAACACGGCCTGCACCTCGCCAGCGGGCCGGGCAGACCGGAAGGTCGCGTCGATCGGCAAGCTCAGGTGGGTCACGTCGTCGTAAATGCCGACCGTGAAGTGGCGCTTCGGGCGATCGACGGCGAGCTCGGCGAAGATCGGCTTGATCATCGCCGGGGTCATTTCCTTCGACGACAGGCCGTAGCGTCCGCCGATGACCCGGGGGACCATCGCAAACGGTGGGTCCGCCCGGTCCATCGCCTCGGCCAGGCAGGCGACCACCTCGAGATACAGCGGCTCACCGATCGCGCCGGGCTCTTTCGTCCTGTCCAGGACCGCGATCGCCCGCACGCTGGCCGGCAACGCGGCAATGATCTGGTCAGCCGGGAACGGCTGGAACAGGCGGATCCGAAGCAGACCGACCCGCTCTCCCGTGGCAACCAGCCGGTCGACGGTCTCCTCGATGGCGCCGGTCGCGGAACCCATCGCGATGATCACCCGCTCGGCGTCGGGCGCGCCGTGATAGTCGACCAGCCCATACGCACGACCGGTCCGTGCCGCCATCTCGTCCATGACCTGTTGGACGAGACCGGGGACCGCTTGATGGAAGGGGTTGGAGGCCTCGCGCGCCTGGAAGAACACGTCCGGGTTCTGGGCCGTGCCACGGACAACTGGAGCATCAGGTGTCATGCCTCGGCCCCGGAACGCCAGCACGTCTTCGTCGCGGACGAGCGCCCGGATGTCGTCGTCCGAGAGGAGTGCGACCCGGTTGATCTCATGCGACGTCCTGAACCCGTCGAAGAAGTGGATAAACGGCACCCGCGCGCGCAGAGTCGCGGCATGGGCCACGAGGGCGAAGTCATGGGCCTCCTGGACCGAGCCGGCCGCGAGGATCGCCCAACCCGTCGTTCGGGCATGCATCACATCGCTATGGTCGCCGAAGATCGACAGCGCGTGGGTGGCCACGGTCCGTGCGGCGACGTGGATCACGGCCGGCGTCAGCTCGCCGCAGATCTTGAACATGTTCGGAACCATGAGGAGTAGACCCTGCGACGCCGTGAACGTGGTGGCCAGGGCGCCCTTCTGGAGCGCGCCGTGCATGGCTCCCGCCGCCCCGGCCTCGGATTGCATCTCGACGACGTCGGGCACCTTGCCCCACAGGTTCGGCCGGCGAGCAGCCGACCAGTCATCGCAATGCTCGGCCATCGGGGAGGCCGGGGTGATCGGATAGATCGAGATCACCTCGCTGACGGCGTAGGCAATGCGCGCCGCGGCCTCGTTGCCGTCCAGACAGGCATACGTGTGGTCCACGTCCGGTCTCCCATGGAGGATCCACTGACTGCGTCGCGTCCAGGCGGCCGTGGCGGTCAACGGTGGTGTCAGGGCCCAGCATGCGCCGCGCCCGGGTCCGCCGCCATCGTGAGTGGCGGCCGTCGCCGGCAACAGGGCCATTGGTCATCGGCCCAGCTGGGCCAAGGGTCGTTGCGCGGGCAATCCGGTCGTGACCAGCGGCCCAAGCCAGACCGACCTTCGGCACTGGCCCCGGCGGGCCTACGGGTGGATCCTCGACGCAGGAAATGCCCTCGTCGAAAGGGGCGTGGGACATGAGCAATGTCGTACAGAACGGTGTGGCGTCCGCGCGGGGCGCTGCTGTTCTTCCTGCGTGTCGTGTTCGCGCTGCAGCCGTAGACCTGGAGGTCCGCACATGAATCGCAACACAGGTCGAGCGCCGCTCAGCCGCCTTGCCCAGGCGACAATTGGACTCGAGGTCTTCCTGAGCGTCGGTGCGCTGGGGGGCGGTCTTGCGCTGATGATCGGCCCACGGGGCGAGATCATTCCGCTGTCCGTGTCGTCCCTGGCAGGATCGCCGTTCGCGACCTATTTCGTACCGGGGGCCATCCTGTTCGGCGTCCTTGGGCTTGGTCCACTCGTGGCTGCATCCCTAGCCTGGATTCGCCACCCGCTCGCGCCGTTCGCAGCAGTGATGACCGGGGGTGGCCTGTTGATCTGGTTGATCGTCGAGATCGCGATCGTCGGCTACACGAGCAACCCGCCGTTGCAGCCGTTCTATCTCCTGCTTGGCCTGGCGATCATCGGGGCGGGACTGCGCTGGTTCGGCGCCCGCCCGGCCGGCGGGCACCACGAAACCTGGAAGGCGGTGCGCTGATGAACGCAGGGACCTTGCTGATGAGCGCGGGCAGGGCTCGAACTTCCGTCGTCACAATCGGCCGTTCCACGGCGTTCCTCGCCCGGATCGGCCAGGATGGGACCGTCTCGCGGCGTTCGATCGAGCGTGGGCTCGACTCGCAAGGGGCGTTCTTCGCCAGGATCGCGGACGCGATCGGCAACCACGATCGACTGGTCATCCTTGGTCAGGAGACCGCTCGGCTCGCGTTTGAACGTGAGTACGTCTTGATCTACCACCGACCGGATCGACTGGTCGACGTCCCTGCGTGAGGTGAGTGATGAAGATCCTGCTGGCCATTGATGGTTCCTCGGCCTCGGACCGAGCGATCGAGCTTGTCGCGACGACGGCGTGGCCTGCCGGCAGCCACGTCCTGCTGATTCATGTCGCCGATGGGCTCATCGGGGTCTATGCCGGGATGCCCGGCGTCGTCGTCTCGACCGAAGCGATCGAAGCGGACATAGAAGCCGATCGCGAGCGTCGGCAGAAGTTCCTGGACGAAGCCGGTGCACGGCTCGTCGCGCCCGAGCGCTCGCTGGCAACCCAGATCATCGAGGGGCGACCGGCCAGCTCGATCGTCGACGCGGCTCGCGCCGCCCAAGCCGACCTGATCGTCCTGGGCAGTCACGGCCGCGGAGCACTGGGCTCGGCCGTCCTGGGATCGGTGGCGGCCGAGGTGGTCGAATACGCCACGACACCGGTGCTCGTCGTTCGAGGTGCCTCGATCAGCCGGCTCGTCCTCGCCGACGACGGGTCAGCGCCGGCCGCCGCGGCCCGCGCATTGCTCGCCCGGATGCCGGGCTTTCGCGGTCTGCCGGTCCGCGTCGTAAGCGTCTCTGAGCGCCCGCCCGACTGGTACGGCTGGCTTCAACCCGAGGCCCCGGCCGAGATCCAGGCGTTCGAGGAGGCGATTCAGGCCGACTCCCAGGAGCACGAGTCGACCGCAGCCGCTGCGGCCGATGAGCTGTCGGCCGCGGGCCTCGTGGCCGACAGCGTCGCGCCCCTCGGTGATCCCAGTCGGGAGATCGTCCGAGCTGCGGAGGCGTCCCAGGCCGACTTGATCGTGATGGGGACGCGGGGGAGGACGGGCTTCGAGCGCCTGCTCCTCGGGAGCGTCGCTCGCAAGGTTCTCCAGCGTGCTCACTGCTCGGTGCTGGTGATCCGCGCTCGGTCGAACTAGCTCAAGGGATCCCTCTCCGAAGCGGCGGCGAGCCCCGAGCACAGGGCCATTGGTCATGATGGAGGAGCAGAGGGTCGTCACGATCACCCGTGGCGGAACCAACGAGGGCCCGGCGGAGGCTGGACTGTCCCAGCCGCCTGGAGCGTGGTTCCAAGGACCAGGTCACGTTGCGAGCGTCAGGCAGCGGGGAGCGCCTTGGCCCGTCCAGCGCGCATGAGGCCTTGCCTGGGGCTGTATGGTCCCGCCGAGCGTGCCCAATGTGCCTGGCTCCCTGCCTCCCTATGCCGGCGCCAGCACCAATTGGACCTCGTGCGCGATCTGGAGGTCTTCACGGGCTTCGATCACGAGGGTCTGGACGGCCGCGTCTCTGGCGCCGATCAGATGATCGAATTGAGCGGCAGCCAGGGTGGTCTCATTCGCGTTCCGGTCGATCTTCACGCCGAGGAACCCGAGACCCGCGCAGGCCGCAGCTCGAACGGCCGGTGCATGCTCGCCGACGCCGCCCGTGAACACCAGCACATCGAGTCCGTTCATCGCGGCTGCCATCGCAGCGATGCCCGCCCGCAGGCGATGGACGTAGACGCCCAGGGCGAGGGTCGCCACGCCGTCGCCCGCCTCTGATCGGCTGATGACCGCCCGCATGTCGGCTGTTCCGGCCAGGCCCAGTAACCCTGAACGATGCTCGAGGGTCGCGGCCAGCTCCTGGGAGGGCATGCCCACGTGATCCTGGAGCCACAGGAGCAGGCCCGGATCGACGCTGCCCGAGCGCGTCGCCATGACCAGGCCTTCGAGCGGCGTGAAGCCCATGGTCGTATCGACCGAGCGCCCGCCTGAGACCGCGGCGAGCGACGCGCCGGCCCCAAGGTGGCAGGTGACGATTCGAAGTGTCTCGAGCGGACGGCCAACCATGGCGCTCGCACGTTCGCTCGCGTACGCGTGCGACAGACCGTGGAATCCGAACCGGCGCAGGTCCCAGCGCTCACGCCACTCGCGAGGCAGGGCGTAGGTCGTCGCTGCCGCCGGCATCGCCGCGTGGAAGGCAGTATCGAAGGACGCTACGGCCGGCACATCCGGGTAGAGCGACTTGACCGCCTCGAGGGCATCGAGGGACTTCGGCTGATGCAATGGGGCCAGGTCGACCAGCAGCCGGAGCTCGCGCTCGACGCTGGCGTCGAGCAGGACTGGCCCCAGGTAGCGGCGACCGCCGTGCACAATCCGGTGTCCGATCGCGTCGGGCGTCGTAGCCTCGTCGAGCGTGCGGGCAAGGGCTCCCCGGTCGATCGTGCCCGTCGGGACCGCCTGGTCCCAGTGCCCGAGGACGCGATCGTCGGCGTCGAGCAGCCGGAGCTTGACGCTGCTCGATCCGGCATTGACGACGAGGATCCGCTGGAGCGGGCTCATTCGACCCTCGGCCCGCTCCATATCCAGTCGCGGATCTCGGCCGGATCATCCCCAACGCGGCGGGTGTAGTCGCGGCATTCAAGTCGGCGGTCAACCATCAGCTGGCGCACGTGGCCCGCCCGCGACGCCAGGCCCGGCACCCGATCGATCACATCCATCACGAGGTGGAATCGATCGAGGTCATTGAGCATGACCATGTCGAACGGGGTGGTCGTGGTGCCTTCCTCCTTGTAGCCCCGGACGTGGAGGTTGAGGTGATTCGCGCGCCGGTAGGTCAGCCGATGGATCAGCCACGGGTAGCCGTGATAGGCGAAGACCACCGGCCGATCGACCGTGAACAGCGCGTCGAACTCGGGATCTGAGAGCCCATGGGGATGCTCACTTGACGGCTGGAGGCGCATCAGGTCGACCACGTTGATCACCCGGATTCGGAGTTCCGGCAGATGTTCGTGGAGGATCTCGACAGCCGCGAGGGTCTCGAGCGTCGGCGTATCGCCACAACAGGCCATTACGACGTCGGGCTCGCCGTCCCGGTCATTGCTCGCCCAGTCCCACATCCCGATTCCGCGGCTGCAGTGCAGGATGGCCTGGTCCATGGTCAGCCAATCGAGTGACGGCTGCTTGCCCGCGACGATCAGGTTGACGTACTGCCGGCTGCGCAGGCAGTGGTCCGCAACCGAGAGAAGCGTGTTCGCATCGGGCGGCAGGTAGACCCTGATGACTTCAGCCTTCTTGTTCACGACGTGGTCGATGAAGCCTGGGTCCTGGTGCGAGAAGCCGTTCTGGTCCTGGCGCCAGACGAGCGACGACAGGAGGTAGTTGAGCGAGGCGATCGGCCGCCGCCACGGGATCCGGTTCGTCTCCTTCAGCCACTTCGCGTGCTGNNATGAACGCCTCGTAGCAGTTGAACAGGCCATGCCGGCCGGTCAGCAGGTAGCCCTCCAGCCAGCCCTCGCACTGGTGCTCGGACAGGACCTCCATCACCCGGCCCTCGGTAGCCTGGTGTTCGTCGGTGAGCAGGATCTCGCCCTCGAACTGGCGATCGGTGACGTCGAAGACGCGGTCCAGCCGATTCGAGAGCGTCTCGTCGGGACCGAACAGGCGGAACGTCGTCTGGTTGCCGGCGATCACGTCGCGCAGGAACCCACCGAGGACCCTGGTCGCTTCGCTCGAAGTCTTGCCAGGCTGGTCAACCGCGACGGCATAGTCCCGGTAATCGGGCATCGCGAGGTCGCGCAGGAGGAGACCGCCGTTGGCGTGGGGATTGGCACTCATTCGGCGGTACGTCTTCGGCGGCAGATCGGCCAGCTCCGGCCGAAGACCGCCCCGCTCGTCGAAGAGCTCGTCGGCACGGTAGCTGCGCAACCACGCCTCGAGCAGGCTCAGATGTTCGGGGTTCGTCCGGACCTCGGCCAGCGGGACCTGGTGGGCGCGCCAGGTGCCCTCGACGGGAAGGCCATCGACAACGGCTGGTCCGGTCCAGCCCTTCGGACTCCGCAGGACGATCATCGGCCAGCGCGGCCGTGCGCCGACGCCGCCCTCCCGAGCCGCTCGCTGGATTGCCTGGATCGACTCGATCGCATGATCCATGACCGTGGCCATCTGCTGGTGGGCCAGCATCGGCTCGCGGGCATCGACGAACGAGGGCTCGTAGCCATAGCCCTCCAGGAGCGCCCGCAACTCGCTTTCGGGGATCCGGGCAAGGACGGTCGGGTTGGCGATCTTGTAGCCATTCAGGTGCAGGATCGGCAGAACCGCGCCGTCACGAGCCGCCGATAGGAACTTGTTCGAGTGCCAGCTCGTCGCCAGCGGTCCGGTCTCGGCCTCGCCATCGCCGATGACGCAACAGACCACCAGGTCGGGATTGTCGAATGCCGCGCCGTACGCGTGAGAGAGCGCGTAGCCGAGCTCGCCCCCCTCATGGATCGAGCCCGGTGTCTGGGGCGCCACATGACTGGGGATCCCGCCCGGGAACGAGAACTGGCGAAACAGCCGGCGCATCCCGTCGACATCGCCGCTGATCGATGGATAGATCTCGCTGTAGGTGCCCTCGAGATAGGCGTTGGCCACGATCCCGGGGCCGCCGTGGCCCGGGCCGACGACATAGATCGCGTTGAGGTCCCAGTTCCTGATCACGCGATTCATATGGGCGTAGATGAAGTTCAGCCCCGGTGTGGTGCCCCAATGACCGAGCAGCCGCGGCTTGATGTGCTCCGGACGCAACGGCTGCCTGAGCAACGGGTTGTCGAGGAGGTAGATCTGACCGGCCGACAGGTAGTTGGCCGCGCGCCAGTAGCGGTCGATGAGGCGCGCGTCCTCGGAACTCAGCGGACCGTCGCCCACATCGGCTGGGGCGCGATCGGGTGAGCTGGCCCCTGCGGGGTCTGGCGATCCGACCGTCATCGAGGCCTCCAGGGGGCGATCAATCGCGCGATCACGCGCTTCGACAGAGCCTAGCCGACATCACGCCCGCGGTTCGAATCGCCGTTTTGTCAGCTCAACCAGGGCCAGGTAGCCAAGGACGATCAGGGCCAGGAGCGGCCAGAAGGTGATCGGCAGGGCGGTGAAGCCCAGGATGTCGCCGAGGGGGCTGAGCGGGATGATCACCGCCGCTGCCAGGGCCGCACCGATTGCGCCGATCAACTGAGGGCTCGGCCGGCTCAGCCAGAACGGGCTGTGCCGCGTCCGGATCACGAGGATCACCAGCACCTGGGTGAACAGGGATTCGATGAACCAGCCGGTGTGGAACGCCCGCTCGTTCACGCCCAGCACGAGGAAGAGCAAGCCAAAGGTCAGGAAGTCGAAGAGCGAAGATATCGGCCCGAAGATCAGCATGAAGCGCTGGATGGCGTGAACGTCCCAGCGGGCGGGAACGGCTCCGACCTCGGGATCCACCGTGTCCGTCGGGATGGCCGTCTGCGAGGCGTCGTAGATGAGGTTGTTGAGCAGAATCTGGCCGGGAGTCATCGGCAGGAAGGGCAGCACGAGCGCGGCTCCGGTCATGCTCAGCATGTTGCCGAAGTTCGAGCTCGTGCCCATCCGGATGTACTTGAGCGTGTTGGCGAAGGTCCGCCGACCTTCGACGACGCCCCGGCCGATGGCTTCGAGGCTGGGCTCGAGGAGGATGATGTCCGCCGCCGAGCGCGCCACGTCCGTCGCGTTGTCGACGCTGATGCCGACGTCGGCGGCGTGCAGGGCGGGCGCATCGTTGATTCCGTCGCCGAGATAACCGACGACGGCGCCCCCGTCGTGGAGTGCGCCGATGACCTGCAGCTTCTGACCTGGATCCACCCGAGCGAAGATCGTGGTTCGCTTCGCCCGGGCGACCAGCGCGGGATGGCTGAGCGTGCGCATCTCCTCGCCCGTCAGGACGCCTTCGATGGCCAGGCCGACCTGCCCGGCGACATGCCGAGCCACAAGCTCGTTATCACCGGTCACGACCTTCAGGGTGACCCCCTGGCGGGCCAGTTCGGCGATCGTGTCGCCGACCCCGGCCTTTGGTGGGTCGCTGAAGAGGATGACCCCCTCGAAGACCAGGTCATGCTCGAGGGACGCCGGGTCATTGATGATCGGAGCGCCGCCGTTTGCCGTTGCCCGGAGCTCGGTGGCGGTCAGGCGTCGCGATCCGACGGCGACCAGCCGGTAACCCTGGGTCGAAGCCGTGTTGACCAGCCGAGCCAGCCGGCGATGCTCGCTCGTCTCCAGCGCTCGCGCGGCGTGTGTCGACCGGACCTGGCTGCTAAGCCGGATCAGCGCTTCCGGGGCACCCTTGGTCACCAGCAACGGGGGATTATCGGCCTGCTGGACGACCACGCTCAGGAGCCGTCGGGAGAAGTCGTAGGGCACTTCGGCCAGCTTGTGGTAGTCGGCGAGGTCCTCGGGCGCCGTGACACCGGTCAGGATCGCAGCGTCCAGGGGATTGCTGAAGCCGGTCTGGAAGTGGCTGTTCAGGTAGGCGTATTCGAGCGTCTCGGCGATCTCGGCCGCGTCGTCGCGGTCGATGCCTGCCGCCCGGATGAACTCCAGGTGCCCCTGGGTCAAGGTCCCGGTCTTGTCGGTCGCCAGAACGGTGATGCTGCCCAGGTTCTGGATCGCTGGAAGGCGTTTCACCAGGACGCCGTGCGCGGCCAGCTCGTGGGCGCCCTGGGTCAGATTGAGGGTCACGATCGCCGGCAGGAGCTCAGGTGTGAGGCCGACGGCCAAGGCGATTGCGAACAGGAGCGACTCGAGGATCGGGCGATGAAGGCCGACGTTGATCGCCAGGACGGCGATCACGAGGATCCCCGTCACCCGGAAGATCAGGTAACCGAAATGGCGCACCCCGCGCTGGAAGTCATTCTCCGGTGCGCGCTCGGCCAGCCGGCGGGCAATCTCACCGTACGTGGTTCGGGTCCCGGTCGCAGTGATGGTCGCCTGTCCGGTCCCGCTCACTACGCTCGTCCCGAAGAAGAGCAGGCCGTCGCGATCCGCCTCGTGGGTTGGATCGAGCACGCCCGGGCGCACCGTCTTCGCGGCGGGAGCCGACTCGCCAGTGAGCGACGCCTCGTCGACGTAGAAGTTGTTTGCCGCGACGATCCGGGCGTCGGCCGGCACGATGTCGCCGGCTGCCAGGATCGCCAGGTCGCCGACCACGACATCGCGGATGGGGATCTCCTGTTGCTGCTCGCTCCGGACGACGGTTGCCCGGACGGTCAGACGCGCCCGTAGCGCCGCGACCGCTGCTTCTGAGCGGGCTTCCTGGACGAAGCCCAGTGACGCGCTCATCACCACGATCACCAGGATGATCGATGCGTTGACCGTGTCCCCGACGACGAGACTGACGAGGCTCGCCGCGACCAGGATGAGGACCAGCGGACTCGCCAGCTGCGCGATGAGGATCGCCAGACGCGTTCGCCGGCCGCTACCGCCGATCGCGTTCGGGCCATCAGCCGCGAGCCGCTCCGCGGCTTCGGCCGTTGTCAGCCCGACAACAGCAGCGGACAAACCGGTTTCGGTGGCCTTGCCAGAGCGCGCGTCAGGGTCGGGCGGCATCGACCCCGCAACAGTACACGTCGAGGGAGTCGGCCGGTCGGGCCAGCGGTCCGACTGACTCGGGCACATCGCGAACCGCCGGCGGTCAACCTGAGGACCGCCGCCTCTTTGTGCCCGGCGGCCCGGGGTTTGCCCGGCGTTGAACCCCTGGTGCTCGCTTGACGTCGGTCGATGAGTTTCATGACCGCCAGATGGGCCATATCGCCAGGGGCGTTCGCCCGTCTACCGTGCGACGGGAATGGGGATCAGGTTGCGCATCGCACTCGTCGTCGCTGGGCTCCAGGCGAAGGAGTACTACGAGACGGCCGCGGATCGTCGCTTCCAGGCGCTGGAGCGCCGGCGGCTTCGAACGACGGCCCGGGCCGGCATGCTGATCGTCATCCTGGTCGCCGTCTTCGGCGGTTCGATCCTGAGCGTCGTCCACCCTGCGGCGCCGGGTCTGATCGTGGGCCTCGACAGCGTGCTCGCCCTGACGGCGGCTGCAGCCTACTGGTTGCTCGGCCGTCAGCTCCGGCACCACCCTGAGCCGCTCGTCTTCGTGGTTGCCTCGGCGGTCGTCTTTGCCTGCGTCGCTTTGGGCCTGCTGGTCCCGGAGCTGGCCGTCCTGGCCGCGGGGTACCTGCTCCTGATCCCGGTCGTCGTGTCGCAGGTGGTCACCTGGCGGACATTTACCCACACACTCTGGCTGGTCCTGTACGTCGTCGCGGTGATGGGTTTCCTCGTGCTGGCCCAGGTCGTCGACCTGTCCCAGCCCGAGAAGATCGATATCGCCGTGCTGGCAATGATCTCGATCGTGGTCAGCTTCTGCGGCCACGTCCTGGGGATCCGCGCCCGGATCAGGGACTATCGCCAGCTCGGCATGATCCAGGGGCTCCATCGGAACATTGAGCGCCAGGCGGTACTCCTCAAGCGCCAGGCTGCGGATCTCACCGGGGCGCTGGCCGCGCTCGAGCGCACCTCGCGGGTGGATCCCCTGACCAGGATCGCCAATCGGCTGCGCCTCGACGAGGACTTCGAGGTGGTGCGTGCCCGGATCAATCGGACGGGCGAGACCTGTGGCCTGCTCGAGGCCGACCTGGATCGCTTCAAGGCAGTCAACGACCAGCTCGGCCATCTCGCGGGGGACGCTGTCCTGCGCTCCGTGGCCCAGGCGCTCCAGGGCGCCCTGCGCGCCGGGGATCACGTCTATCGGTACGGCGGCGAGGAATTCATCATCTTCATCGCCGGCGCCGATGCCGAGGCAACCCAGGCCGCGGCGGAGCGCCTTCGGGCGGCGGTCGAAGCCCTCGCAATCGCCCATCCCGATCCCCAGCTCGGCCGGGTCACGGTCAGCATCGGCGGGACAGTGATCGGCCCGGCCGACATCGACGCCACGGATGGTGCCCTGTTCGATCGCGCCGATCGAGCGATGTACGCGGCCAAGACAAACGGCCGCAACCAGGTCGCCATCGAGCTGCCGGGCTGGTACGGCCTGCCGCCGGCGGGGGCCGCGCTGGTCGCGGCGGATGGAACCGCCTAGGCAGCTGCCCGGCGGCCGTTCATGATGGGTCGGTGACCGACCCGACCCGTCCACTACCCGGTCCGCCCGAGCCGTGGGCTGGCGCCGCCCAGCCGATCGACCGGGGGGGCCCGCCCTGGTTCATGACCGAGATGATCGCGGCCGAGCCCGCTTTCGGCGCTCGCTGCGTGAGCCGGCTCGCTGCCGATGGCTCGGCGGCCAGCCTGGCGGCCGAGCTCCGCCGGGCGGCCGGCTCCGGCGCTCCTGTCGTGGTCGTCGGCTGCGGCACAAGCGAACATGGCGCCATTGGTGCGGTCGCGATCCTGGCCGACGCGTGGCAGACGGCCGGCCTGCCGGGCCCCGGGCCGGCGGTTGCCCAGGCATTCGAAGCGAGCCTCGAGGCGCAAGGCGGGCTGTGCATCGTGATCAGCCACGACGGCGGCACGTGGGCTACGACCCGTGCCCTCGAGGCCGCCCGGGCCGCCGGCGCGCGGACGGCGATGATCACGGTCAGCGCTCGAGCGCCCGGCGCTCGAGGCGTGAACCTGGTCCTGGAGACTCGCGAGCGCGACCAGAGCTACTGCCACACGATCGGCTATACGTCGCCGCTCCTGGCGGCAACCGCGGTCGGCGCCGCCCTCACCGGTCGACCCGTCGATCCCGAGGCGATTCAGGCGCTCATGGCGGCCGGAACCAGGCCCGCCGCGACCGCGGCCGCCGAGTCGATCGCGGCCGGACTGGCCGGGACGCGACCGATCCTGACCGTTGGCTCGGGCGCCGATCGGGGCCCCGCCCGTGAGCTCGTCCTGAAGCTCGAGGAGGGCACCTGGATACCCGCGGCCAGCCGCAACCTCGAGACAATTGCCCACGGCCATCTGCCGTCCACGGACGCCTCCACCGGCCTGGTCCTCCTGCTGACGGAGCGGCGTGCCCGCGCGGATCGGGTCGATCGTGCCCGCCAGGTGCTCCAGGCCGCCCAGGTGATCGGGATCCAGGTGGGCGCGATCTTCTCGACCGATGTCGCGGCCGCCCTCGACCCGAGCCTGACCCCGATCGGCCGAGTGGTCGTGCCCGAGGCGCCCGACCTGCCGGCTCCGGTCGCGGCCCTCCTGGCGACGGCCACCCCGCTCCAGCTGATCGTCGAGCGGCTCGCTCGGCTCGTGGGCACGAACCCCGACCCGATCCGCAGGACGGACCCGCGCTACGCCGGCGCTGCGGCCACGCTCGGGGGCTGACCGGGCCCGTTCAGGACGCCGTCAGGCATTCCAGCGGATACTCTGGCTTGCGGCCCGGCTCCGTCCTGGCTGGCCGCGCCTAACTCGTCCCCGGAGCCGTCTTTGGATCCCCGCCGCCGGCCTCTGGCCAGCCCAGGCTCATGACCGCCGAATCGCCCGACGACATCGAGTACGAGGACGTTCCCAGCCGCCGCCTCGTCTTCGGGGTCGGCATCCTGAGCATCGTCGCGATCCTGCTCGCCGGCGCCGCCCTGGTGCTGATGCTCGTGCGCGGCACCTCGGCTGCCGCCGACGACTCCTGCCGGGCTCTCGCCTGGGCATCGCTGCCCGACGTCTCGACGCTGCCCTCCGGCTGGACCCTGGCCGGCAGCGGCTTCTACTCGGACGGCTACAGCACCTCGTTCGTGGGGCCGGCGCCGGCCGACACCTCGACGGTCCAGCCGTCGATCTATGTCCGGCTCAACTGCGTCGGCGCCGACGACCAGCTGGCACTGACCCGCTCGCACGACGCCGGCGTCGCCGCGGGGTCGAGCGACGTGGCCTTTGCCAAGCTGGGCGACCAGTCATTCGCGCTCCAGGACGCGACCGGGGGAACGACGGTCTACTTCCGGCAGGACGGGATCGTGGCCTACCTCGTGGCGGTCTCCTCGGTCAGCCCGACCGAGCTCCAGCAGGCGGCGACCGCCGTCGACCTGGCGATCAGCAGCGCGGCGGCGTCGACCGGCAAGGGCACGGCCGTGATCGGCACGCCGGCCCCCGGCGGGGTGATCGTGCTCGGCTCGCCGGGGCCCTCGAGCGCGCCCGGCAGCGGCGCTCCAGCGCCGTCCCCGACCAGCACGCCATCGCACTCTGTGCCCGACCTCGAGGCGGCGCTGCCCCATTCGATCAACGGCACGCCGTTCACGACCCAGAGCCTGACCGGCACGGATGCCATCGGGACCGACCCGGCGAGCACCTCGCTGGCGGCCTCGATCAAGAGCTTCGGCAAGACTCCGGCCGACTTCCAGGTGGCCGAGGCCTACGACGACAGCAACACGATCGCGGTCACGGTGATCGGCTTCCGGCTGACCGGAGTCGACGCGACGAAGTTGCGCCAGGCGATCATCGCCAGCTGGCTGGCAGCGGCTGCCTCGGGGGTGACCACGGCACCGCAGACGATCGCCGGCAAGGCGGTGATCGCGGTCGACTACGGCGATGGCGGCCCGCTCGACTACGTCTACGTCAAGGGCTCGACGGTCTTCGACGTGTCGACCGGCGACCCAGGCCTGGCCGCCTCGGTGCTCGGCCTGCTGCCCTGAGGCTGGTTGAGGCCCGCGGCCGAGGCGCTACCCTTCAGGCGGGCCGAAGTGGCGGAATGGCAGACGCAGCGGACTTAAACTCCGCGGCCCGCGAGGGCGTTCGAGTTCGAATCTCGACTTCGGCACCAGCTCAGTAGCGCCGGCCGCGCTGGCGGGCCAGGTCGAACGAGGCCGTGTCGGCAATGGCCATGACCGCCATCGTTCCGGCCTGGACCGGATCGGAGACGACCAGGTCAACGTGCTCGCCGATCGAGCCGGCCATGTTCAGGGCGATCACCGGGATGCCGACCGCTCGTAGCTCGTCGACCGCGACCGAGATCTCGCCGCCCATCAGCGAGCCGGCCAGGACGAGCAGCCGGGCGCGGGGCAGGTCGGCGACCGCCCGCACCGCCTCGGCGATCTGCTCCTCGCCGACGAGCGGGATCGTGTCGACGCTGATCCGCTCGCCGCGCAGGTTGTGGCGATCCGCCTCGCTCACTGCGCCGAGGGCCACCTGGGCCACCTGGGCGCCGCCTCCGATGACGATCACCCGCTTGCCGAAGACCCGGTCGAGGGCCCGCGTGACACGCACGGCGCGGACCACCGGGACGGCCTCGAGGGCGGCCAGGATATCCGCCTCGGAGGCATCCTCCGTCTCGAGCTCCACTTCGACGATCGGCGGGTCGCCTGGAACGTGGCGGACGGTGGACCACGTCCGCAGCCGGCCGCCGGCCGCACCGATCCCCTCGGCAATCCGGGCGGGGGCATCGAGCTGGTCCAGGTGGTCGACCCGGATGGCGACGGGGGCGGGGCGTCGGGCAGTCACGCCCGCGATAGTACGGCCGCGCGATAGTGGGGGAGGAGCGTCGACCAGCCGCCGAAGTTGCGATCCCGCCAGGATTCGGCCTCGGCGCCCAGCCGCTCCCAGTCGCGGTGCTCGATCTCGACCCGCGTCGCGGCCTGGCCCTGGGGCACGAAATGGATCTCGACCTGGGTCGCATCGGATCGGTCGCGCCTGAGGTGCCAGGTGTAGGCCAGCCTCGTGGGCGGCTCCCAGATCGTCACCTCGCCCCAGTCGTGCTCACGGCCGCCGATCTCCCGCTCGAAGATCCGGCCGCCGGTCCGCCCCTCGAGGACGACCGTCAGGCCGGGCGCGGCCGACACCGTGTGGTCGAGCGGCCACCATTGGCCAATCCGCCCGGTCCACGTCTCGAAGGCGTGCTCAACCGGGCAGTCGACCTCGAAGGCCAGCCGGATCGGCTCGATCACCGGCCCGCCCGGCGACTGCCGCCCGTGTTCGAGGCGACCAGCCGAAACCGCGCCGAGGCCTCGCCCCACACCCGTGCCATGTACGCCCTGACGGCCTCGACACCCTCGTCATGGAGCTGGTAGATCCGGCGCGTGCCCAACGGTCGCTCGACGACCAGGCCGGCCCGCTTGAGGACCCGCAGGTGGCGCGAGACCGCCGGACGGCTGATCGGGAGCAGGTCGGCCAGCTCCTGGACCGACCGCTCGCCATCGCCGAGGAGCTCGACGATCGCCCGCCGGTTGGGGTCGCCCAGTGCGTCGAATGGGTCGCCGGCTGGCTGGGCGGTGCTCATCGACCGGCCACCCTCAGCCCACTGCCCGCATCCGGTTGTTCTTCGCGTCGTGGCTGACCTCGGCCAGGCCGAGCGCCTCCAGGAGGGGCGGCATGTAGACCCCGAACCGGCCGCGGAGGCCCTTCTTGAGGCCATACCAGCCGCCGACCGGATTGTCGCTCGAGCGGCCCCAGGCCTCAACCGTTCCGTCCGGGGCGGGCTTCTGCTCATCGGCGCCGCCCAGCGGCAGCCAGCCGCCCTGGGCCTTCAGCCAGCTGTGGAGGTCGTCGATCGCCCGGGCGTCGTAGAGCAGCTTCGTGCCGCCCACCTGGCAGACGATCGTCGGCGGGCTGGAAGCCGGATCCCGATACATCGTGTATTCGCTCGTCCCAGGGGGTGTCTTGAGGACCCAGGGGTCCTCTTTCGTGCCACTGCCCGCCGCCATGCTCGCGCTCCTTCCTGGCTGCCGTTCCGTAACCTTGTGGCTACGGTAACAGTGTCGTCACGGATGGGCAAGCCTGCAGGGGACGATCGGGTCACAGATTAGGCTGACGAGGAGTCCTACGGTCGATCGCGTCACAATCGACTGCCCGATGTGAGGTCAACGTCCACGTGCCTGGCTCCGTCCGGGCCACCGCCCGGGTGCTCGCTGCTGCCCTGCTGATCGCCGGCCTGTCGGCTGGCGGCCTGCTGGTCGGCGCCGGAGCCGCCGCCCTGACCAGCGCCCGTGGGGAGCCGGAACGCCCCGCCGAGATCAACCCGCCGAAGGCGTTGCCGGAACCGTCGAGCGGCACGGGCCTCGGCCACTCGTCGCCCCAGCCCTCATCGCCCGTGGCTGCCGAGCCGTCCAACCTGCCTCCGATCCCGAACTACGCGGTTCCGATCCTCTACTACCACCGCGTCGAGGCCGTGCCCGCTGTCTGGCCGACCTGGACGAAGGCCCGCCAGGCGGCGTTCATCGACTATGACGTGCTGCCCAATGCCTTCGCCGCCCAGCTCGACTGGCTGGCGGCCAACGGCTACACCACGATCCTGCCGCGCGACCTGGCCGCCCACTGGGATAACGGCGTGCCGCTGCCGGCCCGGCCGGTGATCCTGACCTTCGACGACGGTTGGCACGACTGGGTGACCACGGTCCTGCCGCTGCTGCAGGCGCACGGCATGGTCGCCGAGTTCTACCTGACCCTGGCGGCCATCGCCGATGGCAACATCAGCTGGCCGGAAGTCCAGACCCTGTCCGACGCCGGCGACGGGATCGGTGCCCACGACGTCCATCACGTCCAGCTGGCGGAGCTCGGCCAGGGCCGGCCGGACGCCTCGCCGGCGACGATGTGGGCCGAGGTGAACGGCGCCCGCCAGACGATCGGCAGCCACATCGGCATCTATCCCGACTCGATGGCCTATGTCGGTGGCGGCTTCAGCCCGGCTCTCGAGGCGCTGGTCGAGCAGGCGGGCTACTCGACGGCTCGCTCGATCCGCCGCGGGATCGTGCAGACGGCCGCCACGCGCTACGAGCTGCACGTCGTCCGGATCGGGCCGTACGATGACGTCACGAACCGGGTGACCTGGACGATCGATCCCGGCCTGCCCACGTTCGTCGCCCGGATGCACGGCGTCTCGGACCTTCGGACGGGCGAATGACGTAGGGCGGGGATGCCGTGGGAACTGCAACGGGTCCATCGCCGTCCTTGGTCCACGGCCCGCTGAATCGACGTCGGGCACGACAACCGGAGGTCCCGAACCGGATGGCTCCAGCCCGCATCCTCGTGTTCCTCGCCGCGGCGGCTCTGGCCGTCGGCGCGTGCTCCGCCGCCGCGGCGACGATCCCGCCCAGCGCCAGCCCGGCAGGCCCGTCGGGTTTGCCCGACCAGTCGGCCCCACCCAGCCAGGCGCCCACCGGCGCCGGCCTGATCCTGCGCGCCACGCTCGAAGGCGGGTTCATCGCGCCGAGTGCGGTTCGCACCCGGCTGCCGATCGTGTCGGTCTACGCCGACGGCCGGATCATGTCTCAGGGACTCACGCCGGCGATCTATCCCGGCCCGCTCGTCCCGTCGATCGTCCTCCGCTCGGTCGGGTCGACGGGCGCTGCCGGGATCCTCAAGGCGGCCGCCGACGCTGGGCTGACCGGCGCCGACGGCTCGTACGGACCCGCGCCCGCGCCCGATGCCGCGGCGACCGTGATCACCGTGATCCACGACGGCAAGCAGACCGTGTCGACGTTCAGCTCGCTCCAGCCATCGCAGGTCCAGCCGGGCTCGGGCGTCACCGACGAACGGGTCCTGACCGCGACAGGCCAGCTCCTCGCCCGGTTGATGTCGAATGATTCGTTTGGCGGGACGGCCGGCCCCGACGGCACGTACACCCCGCTCGGCTTCCAGCTGTTCGTCACGCCCGGCGCACCCGAGCTGTCCGACCCGAACCTTGCCCGGCCGCCGGTGAGCTGGCCGCTGGCCACGCCCCTTGCGTCGTTCGGTAAGGTCGATACCCTCGGCACGAACGGTGCCCGGGTTGGCGTCGTCGTCGGGCCTGACGCGACTACGATCGGTCCGATCCTGGCGTCGGCGACCCAGATCACGCCGTTCCTGTCCGGAGGCACGCAGTGGACCATCGTCGTCAAGCCGCTCCTCCCGGACGAGGTCGCCGCGCTGGGCGGCTGATCGCCGGTCGGCGCCGGTGACCGCCGGCGAGCGTCGGCGGTCGATCGCGACCAGGGTCCTGGATCACCCGGCCTGGGCGAATCTGAACGCCGCGCTGCGGGGCGCCTGGCCGCCGATCCTGCTGGCCTGGTTCGCCTGGCAGAGCTATCAGCGGATCTCGTACTTCGTCCAGCACGACTTCCCGTTCGGGATCGATGCCCGGATCTACTACCGCGGGGTGGTGGCCTGGCTGCACGGCGGCAACCCGTGGGACGCCGCGGTCACCGTCGGTGGCAGCGCCTACCACTACGCCGGCTCGCCGGTCACCACGGTGATCCTGGCGCCGGCGGCCCTCCTCAGCGAGGACCTGTTCACGGACCTCTGGCTGGTGCTGACCTGGGCTGCTGCGGCGTGGACCCTGCGCCGGCTGGGCCTGCCGATCTGGTGGCTGCTCTTCCCGCCGATCAGCGAGGCGCTCTTCTCGGCCAATCCCCAGCTGATCGTGCTCGCCCTGCTGCTCGCCGATCGAGGCTGGCTGGCCGCGATCGCCACGACCCTCAAGGTGTACGCGTTCATCCCCCTCTTCGGTGAGGGTCGCTGGCGGACGATTGCCCTGGCGGTCGGCCTCAACGGGCTGACGATCCTGGTTGCGCCCGCGCTGTGGCTCAACTATGTCGCCCAGTTCGGCTCGATCTCGGATCGGCTCGAGTTCGAATCGATCCAGGGCTTCTCGGCGTTCTACTATCCGGCGCTGCTGGCCGTCACCGTGGTCGCCCTGATCCTGCTCGCCCTACGCGACCGGCCCGCCGCCGGTTGGCTGGCCGTGCCGGCGGCCTGGCCGGCCAGCCAGCTCCACTACTCGACGATGGCCCTGCCGGTGATGTCGCCCCTGCTGGCCTTCTTCCTGGCGATCCCGATCCTGCGCCTGCCGCCTGAGATCATTCTCGTGGACATCGTGCGCCGGCTGGTGGCGCCGTACCTGCGAGCCTGGATCGCTGCCCGGCGGACGATCCCGGCCGGGCCGGCGCCGACGGCGTGAGCCGGCCGGCCCTCAGCGCCGGCGGCCGAAGCGCCCGCCCTGCCGGCCGTCGGCAGCCCCCTGGTCAACCAGGGTCGGCCCGCCGTGGCCGGCGAAGGCCAGCGAGGCAATCTGTGCGAAGCGCTCGGCGATCAGCGTCCGGGCCGCGCCCCGGACGAGCGGGATCCCCTCGTTGACGGCCTTCTGGTAGAGGAACGGGTCATAGGGCAGGTCGAGGGCGATCCGGGCCCCGAGGCCGTTCTCGACGTCGCGCAGCTTGAGGATCTCGCGCACGAACATGTTGTTCAGGATGAACGNNGCGGCGATCTCGGGGTAGATCGGGACGACCACGCCCTCGGCTCGCTCGAGCACCGTCATGCTCCGCTCGTCGAGGTAGGAGCCGGCGTCCACGACGACGTACTCGTACGCGGCGCAGATGCTCGTGAGGAGCTCGTCGATGTGTTTGACCGAGACGGTCTCGGCCAGCTCCGGCGAGCTCGGCGCGGCAAAGACCGCCAGGCCATAGCCGGTCTGCGAGGCGTATGAGCGGACGAGCTCGGTGTCGCGCCGGGACTGGTCGTCGCGGGCCAGGTCGGCCACGGTCTGCCGGGCCCGGACGTTCAAATGGGTCGCAACCTGGCCGAACTGGAGGTCGAGGTCGATGATCGCCACCCGGCCCGGCCGCCGCTCGGCCATCACCGTCGCCACGTTGGTGGCGATCGTGGTGACCCCGGTGCCGCCCTTCGGGCTGTAGACCGCGACCAGGGTCCGCGGCCGGCTGACCATTGTCTCGTTCGACACCAGCGGGGCGAGGTCGCGCGAGGTCGTGAACCGGACGCCCAGGGCCTCGACCCGGGCCTCGAGCTCCCGGCCGTCGAACGGCTTGGCGATCACGTCGTCCGCGCCGGCCTCCAGGAAGCGGATCCGCTCCTCCACGTCGTCGGACTGGCAGATGCACAGGACCGGGATCGAGGCCAGGGCGATCCGCGAGCGCAGCTCCCGGCAGAGGTCGGCCGCATTCGTCGCGGGGTCGGTGACGTCAATGATGACCATGGTGTGGTCCGGCGCGGCGGCGATCACCGCGGCGGCGTCATCGAGCACGGTGACGGTGGTCCCACCGACCGACAGGACGCGCTGGATCAGCTCGCTGCTGGCGGGGTCTCGATCGAGGAGCAGGATGGAATTGGCGGGCACAGGTTCTCCGGACGTGGGCGACAGGCTCGGCGATCAGAATACAACGGCCGACTGGGCAATCAGCCGGGGGAGCCCGAGCGGAGCCCATGCTAGACTGGCGTCCTTGTCCTTTCGGCTCCGCCCCGGCACGGCCGGCTCAGCGCGGGCATCCCCACAGGAAGGAGTCATGCGCGCGTGCGCCGATACGAACTGATGCTNNAAGGTCGCGCCGTGGGGCCGCCGGCGGCTGGCCTACCCGATCGATCGCCATCGAGAGGGCTCGTACCACATCATCCATTTCGAGGCGCCGCCTGACTCGATCGTCGAGCTCGAGCGCAGCCTGCTCATCACCGAGGAGCTCCTGCGCCATCTCGTGACCCGGGTCGAGCGGCCGATCAAGGCCTCCCGCCAGTCGGATTCAGCCGACGCCCTGGGCGACGACGAGGATCGCCTGCCGCCCGGCGAGGACGAGGAGTACGACGAGCCGCGGGGCGAGTTGATTGATGAATCGGAGAGCGAAGCCGCTCCCGCCGCGATCGACTGAGTAGCCGGAGGACCGCGTCGTGTCGCTCAACAAGGCCATGATCATCGGCAATCTCGGCCGCGATCCCGAGATGCGCTACACGCCTGGTGGCCAGGCGGTCACCCAGTTCACGGTGGCCGTCAACCGCAACTACAAGGGCCAGAACGGCGAGTGGCAGGAAGAGACCGAGTGGTTCCGGATCGTCGTCTGGGGCCAGCAGGCCGAGCGCGCAGCGGAGTACCTGCGCAAGGGCAACAAGGTCTACATCGAAGGCCGCCTGCAGACCCGCCAATGGGAAGACAAGGAAGGCCAGAAGCGCTACACCACAGAGCTGGTCGCCAACCAGGTCACCAACCTCGAGCGGCGGAGTCGCGACGAGGACGGCGATCCGGGCCCGGTGACGGGGTCGGCACCCGCCGGCGCCGACCGGCCGACGCGACCGGCCAGAACCGATGAGCCGGCCGGCGACAAGCTCGATGAGAGCAATTTCGACGACCTGCCGTTCTAGGGAGACCTGACGACCGATGCCCCCGATCCAGAGCAAATCCAAGAAGCGCGACGACTACTACCGCGACCGCCGCCGGCGCAAGGTCTGCGCGTTCTGCGCCGACAAGACGGTCCTGATCGACTACAAGGAGGTCAACCGCCTCCGGCGCTACCTGTCCGAGCGGGCCAAGATCGAGCCCCGGCGCAAGACAGGCACCTGTGCCGGCCACCAGCGTGAGCTGTCAGTTGCCCTCAAGCGCGCCCGCCACGTGGCCCTCCTGCCGTACGCCCCGCAGCACCTGCGTCCCTGACCCGGGTGAACCGGGCCTGACCCGCTCGGCGACCGGCCGATGACCCTGCTCCTGTTGTTCGGCGCGTTTGTCGTCATCCTGCTCGGAGCCGAGCTGTTCACCAACGCGGTCGAGTGGTTCGGCCACCTCCTGGGACTGGCCGAGGGCGCGGTGGGCTCGGTCCTGGCGGCCGTCGGGACGGCCCTGCCCGAGACGATGATCCCGCTCGTCGCGATCGTCTTCGGAGCCGGATCGCAGTCCGACGCGGTCGGGATCGGGGCGATCCTGGGCGCCCCGTTCATGCTCGCGACCCTGGCCATGTTCGTGACCGGCCTGGCCGTGGTCGTCCGGGTCCGGGGCGGCCGGGGGGCCGCGGAGCTCGCCGTCAATCCGCTCGTCCTGGGCCACGACGTGCGGGTCTTCGGGCTGACCTACGGCTTCGCGATCGTGATCGCCTTCCTGCCCGCAGATCTCGCGCCGCCGCGCTGGTTGGCGGCGATCATCCTGATCGGGGCCTATGGCTGGTACGTCCGCGGCCATCTGCAGGCCGAGGCCGGCGAGCCGGCGGCCGACCTGGCGCCCCTCCGCCTCCGCAGCCTCGACCCCGGCGCCGGGCCCGGATCCGGTGTGCCCCGCCTCCGGATCGTGGTCGTCCAGCTCGTGCTGGCCCTGGCCGCGATCGTCGGTGGAGCGGTGGTCTTCGTCGGCGCGGTGGAGAGCCTGGCCCGCTCGGTCGGGCTCGATGAAACCCTGCTCAGCCTGGTGATCGCGCCGATCGCCACCGAGTTGCCCGAGAAGCTCAACAGCGTGATCTGGATCCGGCGCGGCAAGGACACCCTGGCCCTCGGCAACATCACCGGGGCGATGGTCTTCCAGGCGGCGATTCCGACCTCGATCGCGCTCCTCTTCGCGTCCCGCGAGTGGTCGATCGGCAGCGGCTCGTGGGTCGCCTTTGCGTCGGCCGGCGTGGCCCTGGCCTCGACGGCCCTGATCTTCCTGCCGATGATCCGGACCGGCCGGCTGGCCGGCCGCCGGCTGATGCTGGGTGGCCTCCTGTACCTGGCCCAGCTGGGCCTGGTGGTCGCCAGCCTGTCGGGCGTGATCGGGGCCTGACGAAGGAGCCTCAGAACCGCTGGTATGATGCGGCCTCGAACCCTTCGCGTTCCGCGCTCGCGGTGCCAGGACAGGAGCCGCTCCGATGCTGACCGACAAGCCCACCCAGACCCGCCAGGCCGCCCGAGCGGCAGCGGTAGGCAGCGGCCCGGCAGCCCGCGACGCGGTCGACCTCGATTCGCTGACCTGCTACTTCGAGGGCGGCTACGTCCCGATGCGCGACGCNNGGGCCTACTGGAACGCCGACCAGGGTCAGCTCTACGGCCTCTTCCTGCGCGAGCACGTCGAGCGGATCCGGAGCTCGTGCCGGATCATGATGATGGAGCCGACCCCGCCGGTCGACGAGCTCGTCGCGATCATCACCGAGGTGGTCCGCCGCAACGGCTTCCGCGAGGACGTCTACGTCCGGCCGTCGTTCTACAAGTCGACCCGGGCGATCGGCGTCCGCCTCCATCACCTCGACCATGACCTGTGCGTCGTCGCGCTGCCCTTCGGCAACTACATCGAGACCGAGAAGGGCGTCCGGGTGATGACCTCCTCGTGGCGGCGCAACGCCGACGAGGCGCTGCCGGCCCGGGGCAAGATCACCGGCGGCTACGTCAACATGGCCTTCCAGAAGTCGGAGGCCGAGATGAACGGCTTCGACGAGGCGATCGTGCTGACCGCCGGCGGCCATGCCTCGGAGGCCTCGGCGGCCAACCTGTTCGTCGTCCGGGACGGGGTGGTCCTCACCCCGCCGGTCTACGACGACATCCTCGAGGGGATCACCCGCAAGGCGATGATCGAGCTGTGCCGGGCCGAGGGCCTGCCGGTCGAGGTCCGCTCGATCGACCGCTCCGAGCTGTACATCGCCGACGAGGTCTTCCTGTGCGGGACCGGCGTCCAGGTCTCGCCGGTGATCGAGGTCGACCACCGGGCCGTTGGCTCAGGCGCGGTCGGGCCGATCGGCCGCCTGATCTCGGAGCGCTACTTCGACGCGGTTCGCGGCCGGCTGCCCCAGTTCAGCCACTGGCTGACGCCGATCGGCGAGGCGCTCTAGCCCGCGATCAGGGCCCGGGCGGCGGGGTCAGCGTCTTGGTGGCCTTGCCGGTCGTCACGATGATGTCGACGGTCACGCCTGGATCGTTCACGAGCTGGGCTTTCACCCCGAAGACTTTCTCGAGCAGGGCCACCGTCGCCGGCAGGGCGTCCTCGCGGCCGTTGTAGACCTTGATCACGGTATTGGCCGGGATCGTCGGCGGGCGCTGGGTCTGGGCCACGGCCGTCAGGCCCTCGTATTCCAGGAAGGCCACCAGGGTGTTGGCCTGGCCGCTCTTGCCCGAGCCGTTGACGACCCAGATCGTGCCGTTCTCGGCCGAGACCGAGTCGCGCAGCGCCTCCAGGGCCGGGTCGATCTTGAACGCGTTGGCGACCGTGCTCCGGATCAGGGCGACGTTCGGGAAGAGGTTGGTGCTGATCGGGTAGTTCTGGGTCTCGAAGCGCGGCGGCGAGAAGACGTAGGACCGGATGTTGGCCGTGTTGACCTGGCTCGAGAGCTGGATCAGGGCCGGCAGCTGGTCGAGCGGGATGTCGGTCTTGAACGACGACTTCAACGCGTCGAGCAGCGGCTGGAGGTTGTCGAGGACCGTCTGCGGGCTCGTCTGCTGGCGGATCGAGAGGATGACCCGCTGCTGGCGGGAGGCCCGGTCGAAGTCCGACGAGCCGTGCCGCGAGCGGGCATAGACGAGGGCCTGGGCGCCGGTCATGTGCTGGACGCCGGCCGGGATGTAGACCCGCAGGTCGGTCCCGTTGTCGGCCGGGTAGCGGTCATCGACGACGGGGTTCTGGACGTCGATCGTCACCCCACCGAGGGTGTCGACGACTTGCTGGAAGCCCTGGAAGTTGACCATCACGTAGTACTGGATGTTGAGGCCGTAGAGCGTCCCGAGGGCTTCCTTCATGGCGTTGTAGCCGCGCGCGTTGCCGGTCCCCGGAAAGGCATCGGGCCGGTTCTTGGCGTTCGTCCAGAGGCTGTTGATCTTGCCCGCGTAGACCGAGCCGAAGACGCCCTGGGCGGAGGCCGGCAGGGGCACGTTGACCGTGTCCCGGGGCAGGCTGAAGAGGGCCACGTTCTTGGTCACCGGGTCGATCGAGACGACGATCATCGTGTCGGTGTTGAAGGTCGCGTCGCCCTGCCGCTGGTCAACGCCAAGGAGCAGGATGTTGAGCCGGTCGGTGTGGTTCCAGGCAGGCACCGCGGAGACCGAGGCGAGCGGCGTGCCGACCGGCGGCAGGGACAGCGTGGGGGTCGGGGAGTCGGTGCTCAGCGGCTCGTCGCTCGGGTTCGGCGATTCGTCGGCGAGCGTGTCGCAGTTCGGATCCTGGATGCAGGAGACGACGTCCTCAGCCGCACCGCCGTAGCGGGCCACGACCACATGGGTCCCGGCAATCACCAGGCAGACCGCCGCCAGGCCGGCGAGCGACAGGGGGTTGAGCCGGACGGGGCGCCGGCCGAGCCGTCCGTCGCCCTCGGCCTGGGCGTTCAGGAAGGTGACCACCCGGTAGGCGTCGATCGCGGCGACGGCCCGGTAGACCAGGGCCACGATGTTGAGGACGAGGATCAGGCTCAGGTTGGCCACGATCAGGATGGCCGTGCTGATCGCGCCCATCTTCAGGAAGACGCCGAACAGGAGGGCCAGCAGCAGGAGGGCCGGCGCAGCGAAGCCGATGGCTCGGGTCCAGGCCCGGGCGTAGGCGTGGCCGAGGCCGGGAAAGAGGAGGGACAGGAAGGCCGCCACGAAGGCCGACTGCTGGCGCGGACGCGCTCTCGCTTCCTCCGGGGGCTGCATCGCGGGTAGGATACTCGGACCTCCACTTGTCCGCCGTCAGGGGTTCGCCCGCCGGCGTTTGGCGAGGGCGAGGTTCCAGACGAGCAACCGAGGTCCGATGTTTCGACCCGTCAACGCCAAGCCCGATCTGATCGGAGCCGAGCACGAGATGCTCGCCCGCTGGCGTGATCGGCGGACGTTCGCGCGGCTGCGGGCCCAGAACGCGGATGGCCCCCACTGGAGCTTCCTCGACGGACCGATTACGGCCAACAACCCGATGGGCGTCCACCACGCCTGGGGCCGGACCTACAAGGACCTCTTCCAGCGCTTTCGAGCCATGCTCGGCCACGACCAGCGCTACCAGAANNGACATCGAGGCGTACGGGATCGCCGAGTTCGTCAGCCTGTGCAAGCAGCGGGTCCTGACCTTCGCCGCCCGCCAGACCGAGCAGTCGATCCGCCTCGGGATGTGGATGGACTGGAACGATCCCGATGAGCTGCGCCGGCTGCGCGACCTGCTGGCCAGCGACCCGTCGACAGCGGTGACCGTCGACGGCCCGGCCGGCCCGGTGACCGATTCGGTCGAGATGCTGGTCGGCCGGCTGGGAATGCCCGACCTGGGTGGCTCCTACTTCACCTTCAGCAACGAGAACAACGACCTGATCTGGGGCTTCCTGGCCGAGTGCCACCGGCGCGGCTGGCTGTACAAGGGCCACGACACGATGCCCTGGTGCACCCGCTGCGGCACGGGCATGAGCCAGCACGAGATGACCGAGGGCTATCGCGACCGCGAGGACCCCGGCCTGACGATCAAGCTGCCCCTCGTCGACCGGCCCGGCGAGTCGCTCCTGGTCTGGACGACCACGCCCTGGACCCTGACCTCGAACGTCGCCGCAGCGGTCGGGCCGAACCTGCGCTACGTCCAGGTCCGGCAAGGCGAGGCGATCTACTGGCTCGCCCGNNGGCTGGCGCTACGAAGGCCCGTTCGACGAACTGCCGGCCGTCCGCCGGGCGTTTGCGGCGACTGACGACCGGCCCGCGTACGAGCACCGAGTGGTGCCCTGGAGCGAGGTCGGCGAGGCCGAGGGGACGGGGATCGTCCACATCGCCCCGGGTTGCGGCGCCGAGGACTTCGCGCTTGGCAAGAGCCTCAGCCTGCCGGTCATCGCCCCGCTCGACGAGGCCGGCATCTACCTGGATGGCTTCGGCTCGTACACCGGCCGCGACGTCCGCGACGTGACCGAGCCGATCGTCGACCATCTCCGGACCCATCACCGGTTCTACCGCCTGGAGACGATCACCCACCGCTATCCGCATTGCTGGCGGTGCGGCACGCCGCTCGTCTTCCGGCTCGTCGACGAGTGGTACATCTCGATGGGCGAGGTCTACGACCGACCGCTCGACGAGCTGACCCCTGACGAGGTCGACCGCAGCCTGCGTTACCAGATCATGGCCGTGGTCAAGGACATCCGCTGGATCCCCGGCTTCGGCTACGAGCGGGAGCTGGACTGGCTCCTGAACATGCACGATTGGATGATCTCCAAGAAGCGCTACTGGGGCCTCGCCCTGCCGATCTACGACTGCCAGGGATGCGGCCGTGTCGACGTGATCGGTGGCCGGGAAGAGCTCCACGAGCGGGCCGTCGACGGCTGGCCGGCCTTCGAGGGCCACACGCCCCACCGGCCCTATGTCGACGCCGTGAAGATCGCCTGCCCGGGCTGCGGCGAGCAGGTCAGCCGGGTGCCCGATGTGGGCAATGTCTGGCTCGACGCCGGGATCGTCCCGTTCTCGACCCTCCATTACCGCGAGGATCCCGCCTACTGGGCGGACTGGTTCCCGGTGGACTTCGTGACCGAGAGCTTTCCCGGCCAGTTCCGCAACTGGTTCTACGCGATGCTGGCGATGTCCACCGTCCTCCGCCGCGAGGCCCCCTACCGGACGATCTTCGGCTACGCGACCCTGCTCGCCGAGGATGGCGCCCCGATGCACAAGAGCGCCGGCAACGCGATCGAGTTCGATGAGGCGGCGGAGCGGATGGGCGTCGACGTGATGCGCTGGATGTACGCCAGCGCCCGGCCCGACGACAACATCCTGTTCGGCTGGCAGGCGGCTGACGAAGCCCGCCGACGGCTCCTGATCCTGTGGAATGTCTACTCGTTCTTCGTGACCTATGCCCGCCTCGCCGGCTGGGCACCGGGGCCAGCCGGCAACGGGTCGGCCGACACGAGCCCGGCGACCGGCCGCCCGGTGCTCGATCGCTGGATCCTGTCGCGGGTTGCCGGCCTTGCGGCGGGCGTCGAGGAACGGCTCGTCGACTACGACGCCCACGGCGCGGCCGAGCTGGTCGAGGCGACCATCGACGACCTCTCGACCTGGTACCTGCGCCGCTCACGCCGGCGCTTCTCGCGCGCTGGGGCGAGCCCCGATCGGGATGCGGCCTTCGCCACCCTCCACGAAACGATCGTCGCCCTGGTCCGGGTGATGGCCCCGATCCTGCCCTTCCTGACCGACTCGATCTACGACAACCTCGTCGCCAGCGGCGACCCGGCGGCGCCCGACAGCGTCCACCTGACGCCCTGGCCGACGGCCGAGCTAGCTGGGTTCCGCGACGAGGAGCTCGAGGCGGCGATGGCCACCGTCCGGCGGGCCGTCGAGCTGGTGCGGACCCTCCGCTCAGCGGCCGGCCTGAAGGTCCGCCAGCCGCTGGCCCGGCTGTGGCTGGCCCTGCCCGGAGGCGCCCTGGCCCACCGCGAGGCGCTCCTCGAGCTGCTCGCCGATGAGGTCAACGTCAAGGCGGTCGAGCTGATCGGCGATGAGTCGGCGCTCGTCGAGCGGCGGGTGAAGCCCCTCCTGCCCCGAATCGGCCGCAAGTACGGTGAGCGGATCCCGGCGATCATGGCGGCCGCCCGGGCCGGCGAGTTCGAGATCATGGATGACGGCGGCGTCGACCTCGCCGGCCTGCACCTGGCCGCCCATGAGGTCGAGATCCTGGCAGCTCCCCGGCCGGGCACGGCGGTCGCCCACGACGAAGGGCTCGTCGTGGTGATCGACACCCAGCTCAGCCCGGCACTCCTGGCCGAGGGCGATGCCCGCGAGCTGCAGCGGGCGATCCAGGACCTGCGCCGCGAGGCGGAGCTCGATCTCGATGCCCGGATCGAGGTCTGGCTCGATCCCTTGCCGGGCGATCTGACTGCCTTCCTCGGCGCCATCCGGGCCGATACCCTGGCCGACCGGATCGAGACCGGCCCGGCCCCGGCCGGCCTGCCCCGGTCGCAGGTCGAGCTGGCCAGCGGCACGGTCGAGCTCGCTCTCCGGCCGGCCGGCGGGGGTCGCTAGCCCGGTGGCCGAGGAGCAGCCGCCCGTGGCGACCGGTCCGATCGCCCGCCCGCGGCCGGCCTGGCTCCTGTTCGGCGGGCTGGCCACGGTCGTGCTGGTTGCCGACCAGCTGGCGAAGGCCTGGATCGTCGGCAACATCGCGCCCGGCCAGGTGGTCGACGTGATCGGCACGCTCGTCCGCCTGATCTTCTCGCGCAACAACGGGGCGCTCTTCGGGTTGTTCGGCAGCTCGGCCACCCTGTTCGCGATCGGCAGCCTGGCGGTCCTCGGCCTGATCGTGTGGTACCACGCCCGGACGCCCCGTAGCCTGCTCCTGTCGATCGCCCTGGGCCTGCTCCTGGGCGGCGCCCTGGGCAACCTGATCGATCGGCTCCGGCTGGGCTACGTCGTCGACTTCGTGGACATCGGCATCGGCACGCTCCGCTTCTTCACGTTCAACGTCGGCGACTCGGCGATCAGCACGGCGATCCTGCTCCTGCTCTTCCTCGCAGTGCGGCCAGCCCCCAAGCCGGTCCACGTCGATGCCTGAGCTGCCGGCCGTCGACCAGCGCACGTTCGTCGTGCCCGATGGCGCCGGCCAGCAGCGGGTCGATCGGTTCGTGGCCGATGTCGCCGGTCTCTCCCGGAGCTACGTCCAGCGCCTGATCAGCGCCGGCCACCTGACCCATGACGGCGTCGCGCTCAAGGCCAACAGCCTGGTCGGCGCGGGCGACGTCGTCGACCTGGAGGTCCCGGCGGCCGTCCGCCTGGACGTCGCGGGCGAGGCGATCCCGCTGGTCATCGCCTACGAGGACGCCGACCTGCTAGTCGTTGACAAGCCCCATGGCCTCGTTGTCCATCCATCGCCCGGACACGATTCGGGGACCCTCGTCAACGCCCTCCTGGGGCGGGCCGAGGGGGCCGAGTACGGTGGCATCGCCGGAGTCCGGCGGCCGGGGATCGTCCATCGCCTCGATCGCGATACGAGCGGGCTGCTGATCGTGGCCAAGACCGACGTCGCCCAGGCCAGCCTGATGGCCCAGCTCAAGGCGCGCCGGGTCAAGAAGACGTACCTGGCCCTGGTCCAGGGCTCGGTCGCCGCCGCGGTCGGCCGGATCGAGGCGCCGATCGGGCGCGATCCCAAGCTGCGGACCCGGATGGCCGTGGTCAATGACGGCCGGGCTTCGACGACCGGCTATCGCGTCCGGGAGCGATTTGCCGGCTGGACCCTGCTGGAGGTGGACCTGATCACCGGCCGGACCCACCAGATCCGGGTCCACCTGGAGGCGATCGGGCATCCGATCGCCGGTGATCCGGTCTACGGCACGGGCACCTCGCGGCGTGGGCCGGCCGGCCTCCAGCGACTTTTCCTGCACGCCTGGCGGCTCGAGTTCACCTCGCCCAGCGGGGGCGACCTGATCCGGGTGACGGCCGAGCTGCCGGCTGAGCTCGAAGCGCCCCTCGACGGCCTGCGCGCCGCGGCCGGTCATGGCGCGGCGGGGATCCGATGACGCCGGCCGTGGGCGCCCCGGGGGCGATGCTGGTGGTCATCTCCGGTCCATCCGGCGTAGGCAAGGACGCGATCCTGGAGGTGCTTCAGGGGCTGCCCGGCCACGCCGATCATCATTACGTCGTGACCTGCACAACCCGTGCCCGGCGGCCGGGCGAGGTCGATGGCCAGAGCTACCACTTCATGGCGCCGGAGCAGTTCCAGGCGCTTCGGGCGGCGGATGGCCTGCTCGAGGCGAACGAGGTCCATGGCAACTGGTACGGGACCCCCCGAGAGCAGGTCGCGGAGGCGCTCGGGGCCGGCCGCCACGCGATCCTCAAGATCGACGTCCAGGGCGCTGACGTCGTCCGTTCGCGGGTTCCCGACGCGCTCCTGATCTTCATCGCCCCGCCGTCAATCGACGCGCTGCTCGAGCGGCTCACGGGGCGGGCGACCGAGACGGCCGAGGAGCTGGCCCTCCGCCAGCGGAACGGGGCGGCCGAAATGGCCCGCCGCAAGGATTACGACTACGTGGTGGTCAACGAGACGGGCCAGCTTGCCCGGACGGCCGAGGAGATCGGCAAGATCATCGCGCTCGAAGGGGCGCGCCACGCGGAGCGCCGGGTCCAGCTCTGATGCTCGGCCAGCCACCCGCGCAGCGACTGGTCGAGGTGGCGATCGATGCGGCCGGCGCGAGCGGCGCCCGGACCTACACGTATGCCGTCCCGGCCCGGTTGGCCGACCTCGAAGCAGGCGAGGCGGTCCTTGTCGAATACGGGCGGCGTCAGGCCCTCGGGCTGATTCTTGGCGAGGCTGGCCGGCCGTCGGCCGGGGTCAAGGTCAAGCCGGTCCTTGAGCGAGTCCGCGCCGACGGCCCGCTGCTGCCCGCCCTCTCGCTCGAGCTCGCCCGCTGGATCGCCGGCCACTACCTCGCCCCGGCCGCCTTCGTCCTGCGGGCGATGCTTCCGCCCGGGATGCTCGAGCGACTCGAGCTGGTGGCCGAGATCCGGCCCGACGCCGACGCGGCAACCGAGGGTGGCCAGGCCGATCGTGAGCTGCTCGACCAGCTCCGTGACGGTCCCCGGGCGGCGCGCGACATTGCCGCCCCGGAAGGCCGGGCCGGCCTCGTCCGTCGCCTGCGCGGTCTGGCCGCCGCCGGCGCGATCGATCTCGACTGGACGCTGCTGGGCGCCGCCGGCGGGCCGCGCTACGAGCGCTGGGCGCTGGCGACCGACACGGGCCGGGTTGCGGCCGGCCAGCTGGCGGCCGGGGAGCGGGTTGATGGCCGACCGCTCGGACCCCGCCAGGCGGCTCTCATCGCTGAGCTCGTCGAGGCTCCGGCCGGCATTGCCGGAGCAGAGCTGAGTGGTCGCCACGGGACCTCGGCCCTGGCCGGTCTCGTCCGGCGCGGCCTGCTGGCGGTCGAGGTCCGGGAGCGCCCGCGCCGGCCGCTGGCGCACCGGGCGGCGGGCCGGCGCGGGGCACGGCCCGCCTCGGCGGCGCTGACCGAGCCCCAGGCGTCCGCGGTCGCCCGGATCCGGCAGGCGCTCGTCGAGCGCGATCCAACGCCGCTGCTCCTTGACGGGGTCACCGGCGGCGGCAAGACCGCCGTCTACGTCGAGGCGATCGCGGCCAGCCTCGAGCTGGGTCGCCCGGTCCTCCTGCTCGTCCCCGAGATCGCCCTCGCCCTGCCGATCGTCGATCGCCTGCGGGCCGACCTCGATGCCCGGATCGCCCTCCTCCATTCCGGGCTGGGCGCCGGCGAACGAGCCGATGAGTGGCGCCGGGTCCGATCGGGCACGGTCGACCTCGTCGTCGGGACCCGCCTGGCCGTCCTCGCCCCGTTCGCCGACCTGGGCCTGGTGATCGTCGACGAGGAGCATGAGGCGACCTACAAGAGTGACCGGACGCCGCGCCTGCAGGCNNGCGACCCCGGCCGTCGACACCGTGGGCCGGGTCCGGGACGGCACCTGGCGCCGGGTGGTCCTGCCCAGCCGGCCGAGCGGGGCGCCGCCGGTGATCGAGGTCGTCGACCTGCGCGCCGAGCTGGCGGCGGGCAACCGGGGCCTGGTCTCCGCCCGGCTCGCGGACGAGCTGGCGGCCCTCGATCCGGCCGCCGGCGAACGGGCGATCCTGGTGATCAACCGGCGGGGCAGCGCGTCGGTCGTGATGTGCCGCGACTGTGGCACGGTCCAGGCCTGCCCGGAGTGCGAGCGGCCGCTCGTCTTCCACCAGGCCGGAATGAGCCTGCGCTGCCACCACTGTGGCACGGCGGTCCCGCTGGCCACCCGCTGCCCGACCTGCTCCTCGCCCCGGATCCGCTACCTGGGCGGCGGGACGGAACGGCTGGAACGCGAAGTCCGCGACCGCTTTCGGGGCCTGCGCGTGGGTCGCCTCGATCGCGACGTCGTCGAACGCAAGGGCGCCGCCGAGCGGCTGATCGACGCCTTCACCGAGGGCCGCCTCGACGTCCTCGTCGGCACCAGCCTGGTCACCAAGGGCCTCGACATCCCGGAGGTCACCCTGGTCGGGGTGGTCAGCGCGGATATCGCCCTGAACCTGCCCGACGAGCGGGCCGCCGAGCGGACGTACCAGCTCCTCGCCCAGGCGGTCGGCCGAGCAGGCCGCGGCGAGCGGCCCGGCCTGGCCATCATCCAGAGCTACCAGCCGGAGCACCCGGCGATCGTGGCCGTGGCAACGGCCGATCCGGCTGCCTTCTACGACGCCGAGCTCGACGCCCGCCGGCGGTTCGGGTCGCCGCCATTCGGCAAGCTGGTCAAGCTGACGATCGGGCTCGAGGATCCCGAGGCAGCCGAACGCGGGGCCGCCGCGCTGGCCGACTCGCTCCGGGCACGGGCCACCGAGCGGGGGAGTGACACGGCGGTCATCGGCCCCGCTCCGGCGTTCCTTCGCCGGCGGGCCGGCAAGTGGCGCTGGAACGTGGTCCTCCGGGGCAGCGAACCGGCCGGCCTGCTCGACGGCGGCCCCGATGCGCCGTGGTCGGTCGACGTCGACCCCGAGACGCTCCTTTGACCTCCGATATACTCGATCGACGATGAGCGTCAAACCAATCGCCATGCTGGGCGACGCACGCCTGCGCCTGAAGGGCGAGCCGGTCGACAGCTTCGGCAAGTACCTTGGCGGGCTGCTCGACGACCTGGCCGACACGATGCGCGATGCGCCCGGCGTGGGGTTGGCCGCGCCGCAGCTGGGCGAGGCGCTGCGGGCCTGCGTGATCGAGGTCCAGGACCACCTCTACGAGCTGGTCAACCCGAAGATCGTCCGCTCGAGCGGTGACGACACGGACCTCGAGGGCTGCCTCTCGATCCCCGGCTACGTGGCCTATGTCACCCGCCGGGAGAAGGTCTGGGTGGTGGCCCAGGATCGCCGCGGGCGGACCTACAAGGTCGCCGGCAGCGGGCTCCTCGGCCGGGCCCTCCAGCACGAGCTCGACCATCTCGACGGCAAGCTGTACATCGACTACCTCGAGTCGATGGATGACCTGATCGCCGTGGGCGAGGGCGACGACGACGAGGAGTCCGCGTCCGGCGACGATGGTCCCAGCGAGGGCGCAATTCGCGAGGCCACGCACGCCCTCGCCTGACGAACGAGCCCGGGTCGTCTTCCTGGGCAGCGGCACCTTCGCCGTGCCGATCCTCGAAGCACTGCTCGCTGATCGGGAGATCGACCTGGTCGGGGTGGTCAGCGCCCCCGATCGCCCGGCCGGTCGCGGCGCCGCCCTCCAGGCAGTCCCGGTTGCGGCATTTGCCCGCGAGCACGACCTGCCGCTCCGGCAGCCCGCCCGCCTGCGCGCCCCCGAATCGATCACCGGGATCGCCGGCCTGCGAGCCGACCTGGGCGTCCTGGCCGACTACGGCCAGATCGTGCCCGCCGGCCTGCTCGACGGCATCCCCCACGGGATGCTCAACCTGCATCCCTCGCTGCTGCCCCGCCATCGTGGCGCGACACCGATCCCGGCAGCGATCCTGGCCGGTGACGATCGGACCGGGGTGACCCTCTTCCGGATGGATGCCGGGCTCGACAGCGGGCCGTTGATCGCGAGCGTGGCGCTGCCCCTGGCCGGCAGCGAGTCGGGACCTGGGCTCGAGGCCCGCCTGGCGCCGCTGGCAGCGACGCTCCTGGCCCGCTCGCTGGGGCCCTGGCTGCGGGGCGAGCTGCCCGCGCGCCCCCAGCCGGCCGAGGACGTGACCCTCAGTCGACCGCTCCGGCGATCGGACGGACGGCTCGACCCGGATCGGCCCGCGCTGGAGCTCGAGCGACAGGTCCGGGCGTATCTCGGCTGGCCGGGCAGCTACCTCGAGACGGATGCCGGCCGGCTGGTCGTGCTCGCGGCCTCGCTCGGTCCGGAGGTCGGCGAACCGGCGGGCAGGCTGGTGGCCGCGGGACCCGGCCTTGCCCTGGCGACGGCCGGCGGATTGCTCGTCCTCGACCGGGTCCAACCGGCCGGGGGACGGCCGATGAGCGGCGCCGAGCTGCGCCGCGGCCGGCCGGGACTGGTCGGCACGTCCGCCGGGACGCCCGTGGGGCGATAATCCGGCGGATGTCTGCCGATCCCCGGCCCGGCCTGTCCGGCCTTGAACCCGAGCTGCTGGCGGCCTGGCTGGCTGATCGGGGCCAGCCGTCGTTCCGAACGCGCCAGCTCAGCGCTGCACTGTGGACCGGCGCTGCGATCAGCGCGGCCTCGATCCAGACCCTGCCTGTTGGCCTGCGGGCCGAGGTCGACGCAGCGTTCTCGCTGGACACCCTGGCCAACACCGAGATCCGGGTCGCCGACGGTGGGCTGACCGAGAAGGCGCTCCATCGGCTGGCCGACGGCGCCCTGATCGAATCGGTCCTGATGCACTATCCCGCGCGCCGGTCGGCCGACGGCAGCCAGCGCGAGCGCAACACGGTGTGCATCTCGAGCCAGGCCGGCTGCGCGGTCGGCTGCCCGTTCTGCGCGACGGGCGAGCTGGGCTTCGCCCGCGACCTGTCGACGGCCGAGATCGTCGACCAGGTCCGCTCTGCGGGCCGCCGCCTGGCGACCCGCGACCGGCGCCTGACGAACGTCGTGTTCATGGGCATGGGCGAGCCG
>PNAZ01000020.1:13032-33943 GCA_003169655.1 Chloroflexota bacterium | reverse complement strand
GCCTGCGTGTCTCGGTCACCGACCGGTGCAACCTGCGCTGCCGCTACTGCATGCCGCGGGAGGAATACATCTGGCTGCCTCGGGAAGGGCTGCTCGCGTTCGAGGAAATCAACGAGCTGGTGAGCGCCTTCACCGATTTGGGCGTGGACAACGTGCGGCTGACCGGTGGCGAGCCGCTGCTGCGGAGGGACCTTCCTAGACTGGTCCGGATGCTCTGCGAAAATCCACGGAACCAGGACTTGGCGATGACGACCAACGGGGTTCATCGCCGAGCACGCCCAGGCGCTTCGCGATGCAGGACTTCATCGCATCCCGATTAGCCTTGATACGCTTCGCGCGGACCGATTCCTGGCATTGACGCGGCGCGACATGCACGCGCAAGTGCTTCGCGGTCTTGAGGCGGCCCACCGCACCGGCTTCTGCGGCACCAAGATCGATACGGTCGTCGTGCGCGGGGTCAACGATGACGAGCTCGCCGACCTGCTCGAATTCGGAAAGCAACAGGGCGCGGAGGTGCGCTTCATCGAGTACATGGACGTCGGCCACAGCAACGGCTGGCGGCTGGACGAGGTCGTCCCGGCGACCGAGATCGTGGCCCTGATCGACGCCGATGCCGGGCTGGAGCCGATCGCCCGAAACTACCCCGGCGAGGTCGCCGACCGCTGGCGCTATCGCGACGGCGATGGCGAGCTGGGCGTGATCGCCTCGGTCAGCCAGCCGTTCTGCAGCACCTGCACGCGCGCGCGCCTGTCGGCCGAGGGCAAGCTCTACACCTGCCTCTTCGCTCTGGACGGCACGGACCTGCGCGGGCCGCTCCGGGCCGGCGCCTCGGACGCCGACCTGCACGATGCCATCCGGGCGATCTGGCGGGTGCGCGCCGACCGCTACTCCGAGCTCCGCTCGGAGGCAACCGCCAATCGGCCCCGGATCGAGATGTTCGCGATCGGCGGCTGAGCGGAAGCACCAGGCTCCGAGACTCCGGACGTTGTCCACTTGATGTCCACAGCGACGGTGGATTGGTGGAAACGGATTGCGCCATCTCCGATAACTGGTGGATAACGTCGTTGCCATCGGGCGTTGATCCGGCGATCATTCGCCTTGCCCGGAGGGGCCATCGGAAAGCGGAAGTTCGAGATCACATCAAGAGCATTCGCCGACTGACCGGTCGCTTCGGGCGCTTCTCAACCCGCCACGCGGCCTTCGGGCCCGCGCTCGACGGGGATCGCCCGAATGGACGTGATCGGCATCCCGGTGTCGATACTCCGCTTCGGGCGATCGAAGCGTCCAGGCCCGTTTTCCCGCTCGGACTGACCCCGTCCGGCCCCGGCTGGCAGATCGCGGGCAGCAGCGGCCGGCCGGCCATCGCTAGACTCAGCCGATGACCGACATCGACCGCGCGCGGCCGATCCCGCCGTCCGAGCAACCGGCCCGCCTGGCCGCCCTCGAGGCCGCCGTCCGGGGCCGGACGGACCTCGTGCCGCGAGCTGGGATCGTGCTCGGCTCCGGCCTCGGCAGCCTGGCCGACGGGCTGAGCGAGGCGGTCGCGATCCCGTTTGGCGACTTGCCCGGCTGGCCGGCCGCGACCGCGCCCGGCCACGCCGGCCGGCTCCTTCTCGGCCGGCTCGACGGCGTGCCGGTGGCGATGCTCCAGGGCCGCTTCCACCTGTATGAAGGCAACGATCCCGGGCTGGTCGTCCAGCCGGTCCTGCTGATGGGCCGGCTCGGGGCGCGGACGGTGGTCCTGACGAACGCCGCCGGAGGACTGAATCCGGGCTTCGGCGCCGGGACCCTGATGGTCATCTCGGATCACCTCAACCTGACCGGCCGGACGCCGCTCATGGGGCCGAACGCCAACGAGGTCGGGCCGCGCTTCCCAGACCTGACGGAGGTCTACGCCCCCGCTCATCGCGAGCGTCTCCATGCTGCTGCGCGGGCGGAAGGGGCGCGCCTCGAGGAGGGGATCTACGTCGGCCTCCTCGGGCCGACCTACGAGACCCCGGCCGAGGTCCGGATGTTCCGTGGCCTGGGCGGCGATGCCGTGGGCATGTCGACGGTCCTCGAGGCGATCGCCTGCCGCTGGGCGGGGATCGAGGTCGCGGGCATCTCGCTGGTCACGAATCCGGGCGCCGGCTACTCGGGCCATCCGCTCAGCCACGAGGAGGTGCTGGCCGCCGGCGCTGCCGCCGGGCCGGCCCTGGCCCGGGTGATCCGGCGCTTCGTCCGCGAGCTGCCCTGAGCCTTGCCCGTCGACGCCGTCGTTCGGGCCTTATGCCGCCCGTGCGCGACATCGCCCGGCTGACTGGCGCAGACCCGGCCGGGTCCCGCTTGCGGCGCGCGGGCTACACTTCCCGGAGATGACGGCCGAGACGACTCCTGCGCCTGCCCCCGGCCGCGAAAAGACCGGCATCCCGCGCAATCCGGGCCGCCACGAGCTCGGGATGAAGGCCACCTTGCTCTTCCCGGATCGCGACATCGTGGAGCGCTTCTACGTCCCGCTGATCTACACCGCCTGCCGGACCTGCTACTCCGAGCTAGCCCCTGACGAGATCTTCCGGCGGGCCGTCGACGGCCAGATCGACCCGGCCAAGCAGCGCAAGCTGATCCAGGGCGTGATCGAGTCGGGCCATGGCAGCACGATCGAGCACATCGTCTTCACGTTCGGGATCAGCGGCGTGTCACGGACGCTCAGCCACCAGCTCGTCCGCCATCGGGCGGGCGTCGCCTTCGACCAGCAGAGCCAGCGCTACGTCACGTTCAAGGGCGCCTCGACGATGCTGCCCAGTACCGTGGCTGAGGCCGAGCCCGACCTGCGCGAACGATACGAGCAGCAGATCGAGGGCTCGATGGAGCTCTACGGCGACTTGGTCGCGGCCGGGATTCCCGGCGAGGATGCCCGCTTCGTCTTCCCCAACGCCACCCGCACGAACCTGGTGATGACCACCAACCTGCGGGCATTGATCCACATGTCGGGCCTCCGCCTGTGCACGATGGCCCAGTGGGAGATCCGTCGGCTCTTCCAGCTGATTCGCCACGAGATCTTCGAGGTCAGCCCGTTCCTGGGCAGCTTCCTTGCGCCGAAGTGCGTCGCCCTCGGCTACTGCGACGAGATGGGCAACCGCGACGAGCACTGCCCGATCCGGCCGCACAAGGACAACGTGCTGGGCGCCTGGGCGGACAAGGCCAAGGCCGCCCGATCCGCCGGTCGGGACCTGCCCGTCACTTGAGGACGGGCTAGGGTCCCTCCTGGGCGTAGGTGACGGCGTCGCTCAGGCTCATCGCCCTGCCCTCGGCGGCGTAGCGCTCGAGCTCCTCGGCCGGCAGCAGACTACGGGTCGTCTGGATCGAGTTCGCCTGGTCGAGCTCATCGACCAGGTTCGAGAGGTTGGCGCCCGTCGTGAGGGCCAGGGCCCGGGCGGCCCCGTGCAGTCGGGCCGACCGGGGCAGGTCGCCCCGGGCCGCCGCCAGGGCCGAGTAGTCGTCAAGGGACAGGGTCAAGGCGGTGGCATCGCCGGCCGCCTGGAAATGGCGCATGGCCGAGCCGATATGCTCGGCTGCCTCGTCGACCTCGCGCAGGCGGAGGAGGGCGGTGCCCAGCATGTGCTGCGCCCAGGCGACCATCGTCTCGTCGCTGGTCGCCGAGAACAGCTCCAGCGCCTCGCGGAAGCTCGCGACGGCGACGTCGCTCTGGAGGTGGAAGTGGTACCAGTTGCCCACCGCCCAGATCGCGTTGGCTGAACCGTGCCGGTCGTCGAGCTCGCGGTAGATCGCCAGCGCCTCTTCCATCAGGGCCAGGCCCTTGCGATCCGGGTCGAGGTTCGCCGCGTCTTCCCCCGGGCCGATGAACACGTACGAGAAGGACGCGTTGTACAGCGCGTTCGCGATCTCAGGTCGGTCGCCGGTCGACCGCCAGCGCTCGAGGGCCTCCTGGTAGAAGCCGGACATCGCCGGGATGTCGGCCTGCCACCAGGCGATCCCGCCGAGCGCCTCCATGAGCCTGGCTCGAAGGGCGGGATCGTCGCGCGACCACGGCTGAGCCGCGATGTGCTCGAGGCGTCGTCGTCCCTCGAGGAGGTAGCCCCGCTTCTGCCAGAACCGCCAGAGGGCAAAGCCGAGCGGGATCGCGACGTCCGGGTCGGGTCGCGCGGTGGCCCATTCGAGTGCCGCCCGGAGGTTGTCGTGCTCCGTGTCGAGGCGATCCAGCCACGTTCGCTGCTGACTGCCGGACAGCTCCTCGGCCGCCTCCCGGGCGAGGGCCAGGAAGGCCCGGGCGTGTCGCTCGCAGATCGTGTCGGCCTCGCCGCTGGCGGCGAGTTGCTCGGCCGCGAAGGCGCGGATCGTCTCGAGCGTCCGGAAGCGCGGCTCGCCGGACACCTCTTCGGCCCGCAGGAGGCTCTGGTCGACGAGCGCCTCAATCCCATCGAGGACATCGAGCCCGAGCTCGCTGGCCGGTCCGCAGATCGCTTCGGCCATCTCGAGGCTGCAGCCCGCTGCGAAGACGGACAGCCGGCGGAGCAGGCGCCGGGCGGGCTCGTCGAGGAGGTCGTAGCTCCAGGCGATCGCCCCACGCAGGGTCTGCTGTCGCTCGGGCAGGTCACGAGCGCCACCACCCAGCGTTGCCAGCTGATCGCCCAGGCGGTCCAGGATCGCTTCGGGCGGCAGGAGCTTGACCCGGGCAGCAGCGAGCTCGATCGCAAGGGGCATGCCCTGCAGGCGGACCACGATGCCGGCCACTGCCGCGGCATTCTCATCGCTCAGGCGGAAGGCCGGCTTGACGGCGCTTGCCCGGGCCACGAACAGGCGGACCGATTCGTAGCGAGAGAGCGTGGCCGGATCGGTCCGGCCGGAGTCGGCCCCGAGCTGGGCTCGTTCGAAGGCGCCCTGCGCCGCTGGATCTGGTGGTGTCGGCAGCCCGGGCACCGGATATTCCTGCTCGCCCGAGATTCGCAGCGGGGACCGGCTCGAGACGATCAGCTTGAGCTCGGTCGTCGACCGGAGCAGCTCACCGATCAGCGGGGCCGCCTCGATCACCTGCTCGAAGTTGTCGAGGTCGAGCAGGATCTTGCGAGCCCCGATCCAGGCACTGAGGCGTGCTCCGATCGGGGCGCTGCTGTCCTCCGCGACGCCGAGCACGGCGGCGATCGTGGTCCCGACAAGGGCCGGTTCCCGGATCGGCTCGAGGGCCACGAAGTAGACGCCCTCGGGAAACTCCTCGGCGACGGCGGCAGCGAGCTGGAGCGACAGGCGGGTCTTGCCCGTGCCGCCGGGGCCGGTCAGGGTCAGCAGGCGAGTGGCCGCCAGCCGGGCCGTCGTCTCGTCCAGCTCCGCGGTGCGTCCGACGAACGAGGTGACCTGGGTCGGCAGGTTGTTCGGGCGGCTGTCGAGCGAGCGGATCGGCCGGGGATCGTCGGCCAGCCCCTCGATCTCGAGGATCGCCAGCCGCTCGGGGCGGAGGTCCTTGAGCCGATGCTCGCCGGCGTCTCGCGTCCGGACGCCGGCCGGCAGGCTGCCCTCGAGGAGCGGGAGAGTCGCCGACGAGAGCACCACCTGGCCGCCGTTGGCCGCGGCGGCGACCCGTGCCGCGCGATTGACGTCGGCCCCGACGTATGTCCCGGCGCTGACCACGCCCAGCCCGGTGTGGAGACCCATCCGGACCCGGATCGCGCCGACGCCATGCGGGAACTCGGTGGCGGCCAACGCCCGTTGTGCATCGACGGCCGCGGCGACGGCTGCCGGAGCAGAGGCGAAGACGACGAAGAACGAGTCACCCTCGGTGCCGACCTCGATCCCGTCGTTGGCCGCCCAGGCCGCCCGGAGGAGTTCGCGGTGGCGCTCGAGCACCTCGCCGAACGCCGCCGGTCCGAGCTCCTGGACGAGCCTGGTCGAGCCTTCGATATCGGTGAACAGGAAGGTCAGGGTGCCGCTGGGCAGCGCCGGAGCTGAGGTCTGGGCCACGAGCTTGGGGACTCACTCCATCGTCGATGTTCAGGGCCGGCCTTCCGGCCGGAGGTCCACCGTATACGATGCTAGAACACGGCTGGTAGCCGCACACCTGCGGGCGGTTGGAGGGTAGACCTGGGCAATGGCCGATCGCGATCAGATTGCCGATGAGCTGGCCGGGTTCGCGCTGTTCGCCGACCTGACGACGCCCCAGCTGAAAGGCGTCGCCCATGCCTTCGAGGAGGCCTGGTTCCAGGACGGCGAGCGGGTGCTCCGCCAGGGCATGACCGGCGGCGGCCTNNCGCTGCCTGGTCCTGGCCGGGCCGGCAGTCGAGAAGTTCCTGCATGACCACCCCAGCCTGATGTATCGCATGCTGCAGGCCTCGGCGCGACGGCTTCGGAACGCGAACCGTTGGCGGAGCTGACCGAGCGCCCGTTTCCGCCGGGCGACTATCCGCTGATCGTCGTCGGTAGCGGGCCGGGTGGCCTGCAGGTGTCGTCCGCCCTGCGGGGCTACGGGATCGAGCATGCGCTCCTGTCGGCCGAAGAACAGCCCGGCGGGATGTTCCGGCGCTGGCCGTTCTTCCAGCGCCTGCTGTCGTGGACCAAGCCCTACGCCCCGGTCGCCCGCGGGACGCGGCCGTACGAGCGCTACGACTGGAACAGCCTGATCCCGGAGACGGACGAGCACCGGGCGGTGATGGTCGGGCTGATGGATGGCACGTCCTACTTCCCGAGCCGGCCGGAGATGCAGGCCGGCCTCGAGGCATTCGTCAGCCGGACCGGGCTGCCGGTCCGCTTCGGCTGCCGGTGGACCGCCACCCGTCGCCTCGACGACGGCCGCTTCGCGCTCGAGACGAGCGATGGGGAGTACACCGCCGGGACGCTCGTCTTCGCGGTCGGGGTGGCCGAGCCGTGGCGGCCCACCAGTCCGGGGATGGAGCTGGCGGCCCACTACGCCGACACCCAGCCCGTCGAGCACTACGCCGATCGCCGGATCTTCATCATCGGCAAGCAGAACTCGGGCTTCGAGCTGGCCAGCGGGATGCTGCCGTGGGCCAGGCGGATCGTGATCGCCTCGCCTTCGCCGGCCAAGCTATCGGTCAATACCCACTCGCTGGTCGGGATCCGGGCCCGCTATGTCCAGCCCTACGAGGACCACGTCCTGGGCGGCGGGGTGGCGATTCTCGACGCGGCGATCGAAGGGATCGAACGGGGCACGGGAGGGGCCGCGCCGTTCAGGGTGATCACGCGGCGCTCGACCGACTCGGTCGAGATGGTCTTCGAGGCGGATGACGTCATTGCCGCGACCGGTTTCGTCGCGCCCCTGCTCGACCTGCCGGCGCTGGGGGTGACCACCTTCGGCCAGAGCCGGCTACCTGCCCAGACGCCGTTCTGGGAGAGCGCCACGATCCCCGGCATCTTCTTCGCCGGGACGATCGGGCAGGGCTCGGCGGGGCTCAAGAAGAACGGCATCCCGTCGAACTCCGGCGCAGTCCAGGGCGCCCGCTACAACGCCCGGGTCCTGGCCGGCCACATCGCCCGGAGCCGCTTCGGCTACGTCCCGGACCGGCCGTCGGTCGCGCCGGCCGATGTCCTGGAGCTCCTCCTCGAGGAGCTGACCCTGGGCCCCGAGCTGTGGCACCAGCGGGCCTACCTGGCCCGCGTCCTGAGCCTCGATCCGGGGGACGGGATCCGCGACGAGGGGATCCTGCCCCTCGCCTGGTTCGTCGATGCCGGCGGGCCGGACGCGATCGCGGCCACCCTTGAGACCGATGGAACAGGAGCGGTCTACCCGGTGATCTACCTGCGCCGCTCGGGTGCGGTCAGCGAGCATCCGATCGAGGCGCATCCGTTGCTCGACTACCGGACCGAGGCCGCCCGGCGGGACCTTGCGGCCATCCTCGCCCTGATCCTCGCCTGACCGACGAGAGCGGCCGTCTTGTTAGTCGTATTCGGCTGCTATCAGTACTATCAGCCATTGACGGCTAACTGGACATTGGTTAGCCTCCGGCGGTGAATTCCAGCCAGGCGCTCGTGATCTTCGGCGACGTGATCCACTCCCGGCGCGATCCCGCCGGCTCGTCGGCCTGGCTACGGGCGCTGTGCGCCGAGCTCCAGACCGTCGCCGGCCGCTCGGCGCTCGCTCCGTTCGGCTTCACCCAGGGCGACGAGCTCCAGGGGCTCCTCCAACCGGGCGCGGATCCGCTCGCCCTCGTCCTGCGGGCCGCGCTCGCCGACGATGCCCGGCCGATGCGCTGGGCGATCGCCCTCGGCCTGGTCGAAGCCGGCCGGGGGCCGGCGACGCAGCGCACGGGGACGGCCTTCGTCGCTGCCCGGGCCGCCCTCGACGAGACCCGCCGGCAGCGGACGAGCCTGCGGATCGTGACCGGCGTGCCGGCCGTCGACGCGCTCCTCGACGACCTCGCCCCGGTCCTCGGCTCGGCGCTCGCGCAGCTCAGTCCCACCCAGCGCCGGGTGGCCCGCCTGATCCTGGTCGAGGGCCTGCGCCGGTCGGAGGTGGCCGACCGCCTCGCAGTGAGCCGGGCCACGGTGTCGGTCGCCGCCAACCGCGGCGGGGTACCCTCCCTCGAACGGCTGTCACGGGCCATTCGGACCCTGATCGAGCGCAGCCTGACCGTGGAGCTGGGGCCCTGATGTCGCATTCGGCAATCCTGCTGGTCGCCCTCGCGATCCTGGCCCACCTCGTCGCCGACTTCGTGCTCCAGACGGACGCCATCGCCGAAGCCAAGGCGGCGAGCGATGGGCGGGCGTGGCGCGGCCTGGCGATCCACGTGGGGATCGTCGCGGCCTGCCTGTTGCCCTTCGCCGCCGCCTACGGCGCCCGGGGGCTTGGCTACCTGGTCATCGTCTCGGTGGTCCACGGCCTGATCGACCGGAGCAAGATCGTCCTCCATCGTCGAGCCGTCGCGCCCGTCGCCCGGCCCGCGTCGATCCCGGCCGCGCCCCCGCCCGCCCAGGGCACGCCGGCCATGCCTGAGCCGCCCGAGGCTGTTGGCGCGCACGATGCACCCGGTGATCGCGCCTGGACGCCGGTGCCGGCGGTGCTCTTCCTGGCCGACCAGGTTGCCCATTTCGTCGTCCTGATCGTCGCGGCCAGCGCCCTGCTGCTCGGCCAGCCGACCGTGTCGGCCTGGAGCGACATGGTCAATGCGATCGGCACCAACCTGCTGCCGGTGGCCGACCTCGGAGCCGCACTGGCGGTGATCGTCGTGGTCCTCGACCTCCTGATCCTGAATGTCCGGGGCGGCTTCTTCCTCGTCGGGATCCTGCTGGCACCACGCGGCTACGCGTCGGGCTCGGCCCCCGGGCCCGAGCGGGTCGGGGCCACGATCGGCGTCCTCGAGCGGCTGATCGTGTGCGTCCTGGTCCTCGCCGGCCAGGCTGCGGCGATCGGCTTTGTGATCGCGGCCAAGACCCTGGCCCGCTTCCGCCAGCTCGACGACCGGCATTTCGCCGAGTACTACCTGGTCGGCACCCTGGCCAGCGTGACCCTGGCCCTGGCCAGCTCGATCGTCGCCGCGGCGGCGATCAGCGCCGGGTTGAGCTGAGCAGGCTGAGCCGCGCGGCGGCTGCCTCGAGCGTCTCGTGGCGCTTGGGAAACGCGAACCGGAGGGTCGTCCGGCCGAGCTCGGGCCGCGAGAAGAACGATGAGCCGGGGACGGCGGCAACGCCCGGGTCGGCGATCAGCTGCCGGGCGAAGGTCACGTCGTCGAGGTCGGTGATGGCGCGGATGTCGGTCATCGCGTAGTAGGCGCCGTCCGGGATCCAGACCTGGAAGCCGGCGGCCTCGAGGGCGGGCACGATCAGGTCGCGCCGGGCCTGGTAGTCCGTCGCGAGCTGCCGGTAATAGCTGTCGGGAAAGCCCATCGCCACGATCGCGGCCTGCTGCAGGGGCGCCGCCGCGCCGACGGTCAGGAAGTCGTGCACCCGCCGGATCCCGACGGTCAGCTGCGGGCTGGCGATCGTCCAGCCGACCCGCCAGCCGGTCACCGAGTAGGTCTTGGACATCGAATCGATCGCGATCGTCCGCTCGGCCATGCCCGGCAGGGTGGCCAGCGGGATGTGCTCGCCGGTGTACACGATGTGCTGGTAGATGTCGTCGGTGATCGCCAGCGCGTCGTGCTCGATGCACAGCCCAGCGATCAGCTCGAGCTCGGCCCGCGAGAAGACTTTGCCGGTCGGGTTGTGGGGCGAGTTGACGATCACGGCCCGGGTCCGGCCGGTGAACGCGGCCCGCAGCTCGTCGGGATCGATCGACCAGTCGGGCTCGTGGAGGGTCACGTAGCGGGGGACCGCGCCGGCCAGGATCGCGTCGGGCCCGTAGTTCTCGTAGAACGGCTCGAAGATGACCACCTCGTCGCCCGGGTTGAGCAGGCCGAGCATCGTCGCGATCATCGCTTCGGTCGCGCCGCAGGTCACCGTGATCTGGGTCTCGGNNCGGCTGGCCGCCTCCTTGAGCTCGACCGGGCAGGCGAAGTCGGGGAAGCCCTGGGCCAGGCTGATGGCGCCGGCCTCGACCGCGAGCCGGTTCATCTCGCGGATGACCGACTCGGTGAAGCGGGCGGCCGCGTTCGAGATCTGCCCCGCGGCGGGCGCGGTTCGGGACATCAGACCAACCTCCGGGGAATCGTCTCGGTCCATTGTCCGCGATGGAAGGGCTGCCCATCGAGGCTGACCTCCAGCTCAAGGCCCAGCTCGAATGTCGTCTCGGTCGAGGTCATCAGCCCGTTGGCCAGAACCGAGATCGACCGGCCGTCCTGGTCCAGGCGGTAGGCCACCTCGGTCCGCATCCGGGCATGGGCCGGGTCGGCGTCGGCGGCGGTCATCTCCAGGAGCTCCGCGGCATACAGCTGGGTGCCGTCGGGCAGGACGCTCGTCTCGCCGCCGCCGGTCGTGACCGTCACGGTGCCGGCCACGACATCCTCGCTGATCTGCCAGGCCGGTGGGTTCTCGCTGTACTCGCCACCGACCTCGGGCAACCCGGGCGGTTCGGTCCGGAAGGCAGGCGTGGGCCGGCTCGCTTCGGCGGGGATCGTCGGCAGGACGAGCCGCGACCCATCGAGGTGGACCTCGAGCGCGCCCGGGTGGGGCGACGGCCAGATCACCGGCCAGTAGGCAGAGGCCATCGACAACCGGATCCGATGGCCGGGCAGGTAGCGATAGCCGGTGGCCCGCAGCGCGATCTCGACCTGTGCCCGCCGGCCGGCGACGAGCGGCTCGGGTCGGGAGTGCCCGTGGCGGTGGGTGAGGTTGAGCACGCCCGCCGTGACCTGGGCGACCGTGCCGTCCGGGGCAACGTCACTCAGCCGGGCGACGAGGGTCGCGACTGGCATCGCCGTGCTGATCCTGACCGTCGCGACGGGCCGCCCGAACAGGTCGAGAGCGAGCTCGAGCGGCTCGCTCGTCCACGTCGGCAGGAGCGCCTCGTCGGGACGCAGGTCGCGGGCCAGCCCGTTGGGCGGCCAGCCGGCGCCCCACGACAGCGAGGCGCGGGTCCCGATCGTCGGCCGGTGGACGAGCCGTTCCGTCCCGCCACCCACCGGGCCGTCGGTGCTGAACCGGCCGTCGGGTCCGAACCACAGGGTCCGTTCGGCGGCCCCCGGGTGGGGCAGGCCCGGCTCGCTCCGCCAGCGGCCCGGCCAGGCCACTGGAAAGGCCTCCGGTGGCGCGTACTCGCGCTCGAAGAAGGTAAGCGCCGGCTCGGCCATCGTCCCGTTGTCGAGCCCCTTGAGCCAGTGGTCGAAGAACCGCACGAGCTCGTGGAGCCAGTCCACGGGCGGGCCCGGATAGGCCTCGTCGGGCAGGGCATGGACCCAGTTGCCGATCAGCGCCCGGCGCGGCGCGTTGACGCAGCGCTCGAGCATCCGGATCGCCGAATCGACGTAGCCGTCCATCCAGCCGGCGATCAGCAAGGTGGGCACCGTCAGGGCGATCCAGTCCGGCGCCAGCGAGCCCTGCCGCCAGTACGGTCCGTCGTGCTGCTGGCGGAGCCATTCGAACAGCCAGATCGGGGTCTGCTCGAGCCGCTCGCGCCACTCGGCCTCCCAGCCGGCGCCCCGATAGGCGGGTCGGGCTGGCAGGGCGTTCGAGCCGACCATGCTCACGGCGTACTGGCTGAGCTCGCTGGCCGTGGCGCAGCCGCCGAGATAGTGGACGTCGTCGGTGTAGCGATCGTCCGCGGCGTAGACGGGCACGATCGCCCGCAGGTGGGGCGGCCCGAGCAACGCCACCTGGATCGCCGAGAAGCCGCCCCAGCTGATCCCCCACATGCCCACGTTGCCGTTGCACCAGGGCTGGGCGGCGAGCCACTCGACCGCGTCGTAGCCGTCGCGCGTCTCTTCGACCGTGTACTCGCCCAGGGCGATCCCGGGGCTGCTGCCGGTCCCCCGGATATCGAGCCGGCAGAAGGCGAATCCGCGCGCCGCCAGCCACCGGCCGCGGGCCTCGTCGCTCGCCCAGCGCCAGTCGTCCTTGCGGTAGGGGATCATCTCGAGGATCGCCGGAGCGCGGGCCTGGTCCGGGGCCGCTCCGGCCGCGGGCAACGGCAGCCACAGGTTGGCCGACAGCTCGAGGCCGTCGCGGACGGGGATCCGGACATCGCGCCGCGTGTCGACCAGGAACTCGGGCAGCGAGGCAGGCCGGGCGTCGATCGGAGCCATCGGCCGAGTCTAGCGAGCCGCCACGGGGCGCTGCCAGCGGAACCCGTCGCCCGGGACGTACGATTCGGCGATGACCGACGCCGATCCCACCGAGTCGCCCTGGCGTCGCCGCTCCCGCCGCCTGGTCTATGAGAACCCCTGGCTGAGCGTCCTCCATGACGAGGTGGAGCGGCCCGACGGCAAGCCCGGAATCTATGGCGTGATCCACTTCCAGAACCACGCGGTGGCGATTGTCGCGATCGACGCCCAGGACCGGGTCGTCCTCGTCGGCCAGTGGCGCTACACGATCGACGCCTACTCCTGGGAGCTGCCCGAGGGCGGCGTGCCGCCCGGCGAGGCCCCCCTGGCGGGCGCCCAGCGTGAGCTGCGCGAGGAGACCGGGCTCCAGGCGGCGAGCTGGCGCGAGGTCGCCCGAGTCGCCGTCTCGAACTCGGTCACCGACGAGCTCGGCTCAATCTTCCTGGCCACGCACCTGGAGCCGGGCGATCCGTCTCCGGATGGCACCGAGCAACTTCGGGTGCTCTGGGTCGGCTTCGGCGAAGCGCTGGCGATGATCGACGACGGCCGGATCAGCGACCTACTGACGATCGCCGCCCTCGAGCGAGTCGGGCGGCTCCGCCGATGACGGCGACCCTCCACGTCCTGCGGGTCTTCGTCGACGCGGACGACCGCCACGGCAACCCGCTGGGCGTCTTCCTCGACGGCAGCGCGATCGCGCCCGACGACCGGCCGGGGGTGGCCGCCGAGCTTGGCTTCAGCGAGACTGTCTTCGTCGACGACGCGCGGACCGGTCGGAGCCGGATCTACACGCCTGGCCGGGAGCTGCCCTTTGCCGGCCATCCGGCGGTCGGGACGGCCTGGCTGCTGGCTGACGTGGGGATGCCCGTCGACGAGCTGCACCTGGTCGCGGGGATCGTCCCGACCTGGGCCGAGGGCGACCTGCGCTGGGTGCGCGCCCGGCCGGAATGGATCCACCCGATCACCCTGGCCGAGCTGTCGAGCGCCGCCGCGGTCGAGGCGCTCGATGGCCCGCCCGACGGGGAGCCGTCCTGGTATCCATGGGCCTGGCGCGATGAGAGCCAGGGCACGATTCGCAGCCGCTACTTCGCCGGCGCGGTCGGGATCGCGGAGGACGAGGCGACTGGCGCGGCGGCAGTCCTGATTACCGCCCGGCTTGAGCGCGACCTCGAGATCCTGCAGGGTCGCGGCTCGCGCCTATCGACCCGCTTCGAGATCGACGGCGCGGTCGAGCTCGGCGGCCGCGTCGTCCTGGACGAGACCCGGCCGTATGGCTAAGCGGCCTCGGCGCGATTTCGCCGTGGGGGTGATCGGCCTTGGAGGAATCGGCAGCGGGGCTGCCTACTGGCTCAGCCGGCGGCTGGGCCCCGACGTCCTGGGCCTCGAGCAGTTTGAGCTCGGCCACTCGCGGGGCGCCAGCCAGGACCACTCCCGGATCATCCGGCTCTCCTATCACCGGCCGGACTACGTCCGCCTCGCGAAGCGGGCCTACGAAACCTGGGATCTTCTCCAGGCGGAGTCCGGCGTCCAGGTCGTGACCAGGACGGGCGGCCTCGACCTGTGGCCGGCCGGCGCCCGGATTCCGATGGCCGACTACTCCGCCAGCCTGGCCGCTGAGGGTGTCCCGTTCGAGATCCTCGACGCCGCCGAGACGATGCGTCGCTGGCCGCAGTGGCGACTGGCCGAGGACACGGTCACGATCTACCAGGCGGCCGGCGGGCTGGCCGACCCGAACCGGGCCAACGCGGCGCACCAGCGCCTCGCTCGTGAGCACGGCGCGACGCTCCTCGAGCAGACGCCGGTGACCGCCCTGCGCGAACGGGCCGGCGAGATCGAGATCGAGACGGCCGACGGCGGGACGTTCACCGCCGGGGCGCTGGTCCTGGCGGCCGATGCCTGGACCAACGAGCTGCTCGCCTCGTTCGACCGACACCTGCCCCTGACGATCACCCGCGAGCAGGTGACCTACTATGCCTGCCCGCGTCCCGAGGAATTCGCGCCGGACTGCTTCCCGGTCTGGATCTGGATGGACGAGCCGTGCTTCTACGGTTTTCCGACCTACGGCGAGGCCGGTCCGAAGGCGGCCGAGGACGTGGGCGGCCGGCCGACCACCGCCCGCGAGCGCAGCTTCGAACCCGATCGACTGGCCGGAGCGCGCCTGGACGCCTTCATGGCAGGCCACCTGCCGGGCAGCGTCGGACCGGAGATCTACACCAAGACCTGCCTGTACACGATGCCGCCGGATCGCGACTTCGTGATTGATCGCCTGCCCGACCAACCCTCGGTATTCGTGGCCCTGGGCGCGGCCCACGCGTTCAAGTTCAGCTCGGTCATCGGCCGGATCCTCTCGGAGCTGATCGTCGACGGGGCCACGCCGTCGGCCCCCGAGCTCGAGCGATTCACGGTCGATCGTCCGATCCTGCTCGAGGAAGATCCCCCGACCAGCTTCATGGTCTGAGCCGTCCCGTCCGGCGCAACAGGGGTGCGCCACGTGATTGGTCCTTGCACACGATGGCGTCGTTGTGCAACCCTGCCCGAACGATGCGGCCGGAGCCGGCGGAGCAGACGGGGCCGCGCGGAGGAGGACTCACCTGATGCGATCGCCCCTGCGCGCCAAGGTTGCGCGCACCATCGCTGCGCTCGGCCTCGCCCTGGCCTCCCTGCTGCCGGCCGCGTCGGTCCGGGCGAAGGACCTGCTCACCCTCCGGGTCGGAACGGTCGAGAGCCTCGATTCGCTCAACCCGTTCGAGACGGCCCTCAACGTCGGCTACGAAGTCTTCACGCTCAACTACGACCTGCTGGTCAGCTTCGGGCCGAACAACGAGCCGGTCCCGGGATTCGCCGACAAGTGGACACAGTCGGCCGACCAGCTGAGCTGGACGTTCCACATCCGCGATGGGATGAAGTGGTCGGACGGCGTGCCGGCCACGAGCGCCGACGTCGTCTACACCTACAACCTTGAGCTGACCGGCACGAAGAACGACGGGGTCGTCGGCCTGGGCTACCTCGACCCGTACCTCAAGGACTCGTTCGTCACCAGCGTGACGGCGCCCGACCCCTCAACGGTCGTGATCACCTCGTCGCGGCCGACGACCAAGCTGACCCACTCGTACATCCCGATCGTGCCGGAGCACATCTGGAAGAACGTCACGCCGGCCAACATCGACAACTTCGCGAACAACGTGCCGGTCGTCGGCACGGGTCCCTACCAGGCCGTCGAGTCGACGAGCGAGTACGTCCGCATGGTTCGCAACCCCAACTACTGGGGCAAGCAAGGTGCCGCGGATGAGATCGTCATCCAGTACTACCCCAGCGCGCCGGACACGATGGTGGCGGCGTTCAAGAACAACGAGCTCGACTACATCCACAGTCCGAGTGCGGAATCATTCAACCAGCTGAAGACGGCCAAGAACACGGTCGCGCTGGCCAGCGAAGGCAACGGCTTCACCCAGCTCAACTACAACACGTACACGAAGGGCGGCGGGGCCTCGACCACGGCGCTCCAGGATCCCGCGTTTCGCCAGGCGCTCGGCTACGCGATCGACAAGCCTACCCTGATCCAGAAGGTCCTCCTGAGCTACGGGTCGCCGGGGACCACCCAGGTCCCACCCTGGGAAAAGGCCTGGCACACGGACCCGAACGACGTCCGCACCTTCGACATCGCCAAGGCCAACACGATGCTCGACGCCGCGGGCTATGCCCGCGGGTCGGACGGTACCCGCATCGACAAGCAGGGCAAGCCGATCAACCTGCGCCTGTACACGCCCAACACCGACCCGAGCTACGCCAAGGATGCCCAGTTCATCCAGGGCTGGTTCGGCCAGGTTGGGATCAAGGTCAGCGCCCAGGTCCTCGACGAGGGCACCCTCGTCACCGACGAAGCCCTCGATACGACCAAGCCGGCCAAGGGCCAGCTCGACTACGACATGGTCATCTGGGGCTGGGTTGGTGACCCCGATCCAAACGCCCTGCTCCAGATCCTGACGACGTCATCGATCGGCAGCACGAGCGACAGCCAGTGGTCCAACGCCCAGTACGACCAGCTCTACGACCAGCAGAACCAGGCGGCGACCGACGCGGACCGCAAGGCGGCGATGGACCAGATGCAGCAGATCTTCTACGACCAGGCCCCCTACGACATCCTCTATTACGACAACAACCTCGACGCGTACCACACGGACAAGTTCGCCGGCTGGCAGAACCAGCCCGTCGTCGGCGGAGCCCCGTTCTTCCAGGACGGCTCGATCAACTACACCCTGTTGACCGACGCGACGCTGGCAACCCCGGCGCCGTCGGCCTCGGTCAACGCCGAGCCCACCGCCGGCAGCTCGAGCGGACCGGCGGCCAGCGTGGCCCCGGCGCCTGTCCCGACCGACACGGGCAGCAGCGGCAGCCCTCTCCCGTTGATCCTGGGCGTGATCGCCATCGCGGCGCTGCTGGTCGTGTTCATGCTGCTGACGCGCCGCCGGCGTGCCGCCGCGAACGAGGATGACGAGTGATCGAGGATTCCGAGGAACCTCCTGCCCGAGTAATCGGACCGGCCTGACCCAATGGGCAGCCGCTACCTCATTCGGAAGGTTGTGGGTGCCTGTCTCACGATCTTCATGATCGTGATCCTCAACTTCGTGCTGTTCCGGATGATGCCGGGCTCGCCGGATCGGATCCTCCTGCGCAACCCGAATGTGACGGCCGACGCGATGGCCGCGGCTCGAGTCCGCTGGGGCCTCGACAAGCCCCTGATCCCCGACCAGCTCGTCGACTACCTCGAGGCGACGGCCGCCGGCGACCTCGGTTTCTCGTTCAAGTTCCACGGCGAGCCGGTGACCGAGGTCCTCGCCGGCCGCCTGTGGCCGACCGTGATCCTGTTCGGCGTCGGGGAGGTCCTGGCGATCATCTTCGGGTTGGCGCTGGGTGCCTATTCAGGCTGGAGACGGGGGGGCCCGATCGACTACATCGGCAATGGGCTCAGCCTGATCCTGTACTCGATGCCCTACTTCGTGATCGGGATCCTGATCCTGGGCGTCTTCGCCGTTGGCCTGCACTGGTTCCCGACGAGCGGGATGCTGACGATCGGAGGCGGCGACGGCACCTTCCCGAGCCAGCTCCTCGACTTCTTCGGTCACCTGGCCCTGCCCGTTACGACAGTGGCGATCGGCTTGATCGGCCAGTACTCGATCCTGATGCGCTCCTCGGTGATCGAGACCCTCGGTGAGGACTACATCACGACGGCCCGGGGCAAGGGCCTGACGTCGGGCCGGATCCTGCGCTCGCACGCCCTGCCCAACGCCCTNNGTCTTCAACTGGCCCGGCCTGGGAACGCTGACCGTGACCGCGCTCGAGGCCCGCGACTACCCGGTGCTCCAGGGCATCTTCCTGTTACTGAGCATCTCGGTCGTGGTGGCCAACCTGATCGCCGACCTGATCTACGGCCGGCTCGATCCGCGGGTTCGCTCATGAGCGCCCCGGCCGTGCCCGAGCAGAGCGTGCGCAACGAGCGGCTGCGCCTCCAGTTGCAGTCGATCCGCTCATTCGCCCGGCGCTTTGCCAGCCGGCCCGACGGCATCATCGGGGTGGTCGTCCTGCTGATCTTCACCATTCTGGCGATCGCCCCGGAACTGTTCGTCGGCCCGCTCCAGACTGCGACGACCGCGACCGGCCCGTCGCTCTCGCCACCCACGGCGGCCAATCTGCTGGGCACCGATGAGCTCGGCCGGGACATCCTCAACCTGACGATCCACGGCACCCGGATCTCGATGGTGATCGGGCTGCTGGCGACGATCGTGACGATCTTCCTCGGGGTACTCGTCGGGATCGTGTCGGGCTACGTCGGCGGTCGGGTCGACACGTTCCTCATGCGGGTGACCGACTTCTTCCTGGTCCTGCCGACCTTCGTCCTCGCCCTGATCCTCGCTCCGATCATCCTCGACCTGGTTGGCGCGGACTCCGAGTTCTTCGGAATCCGGGTGACGCTCCTCGTGATCGTCGTCGTCATCGGGGTCACGAGCTGGGCGTCGACCGCTCGGATCATCCGGTCCCAGGCCCTGTCGGTGAAGGAGCTTGCGTTTGTCGGGCGGGCCCGGGTCATCGGATCGGGGCCGGGGCACATCATGTGGCGGCACATCCTGCCGAACGTCATGAACCTGATCGTAGCCAACACGGTCCTCGTCTTCGGCGGCTCGATCCTGACCGAGACGACCCTGTCGTTCATCGGCCTTGGCGATCCGTTTGCCCCGTCGTGGGGCCAGGTCCTCAATGCCGCCGAGTCGGCTGGGGCGATGGGCCTCGGTGCGTGGTGGTACGTGGTCCCGCCGTCCGTGTGCATCGTCCTCGTCGTCCTGGCCTTCACGCTCGTCGGCTCGGCCCTCGATGACGTCCTCAATCCGCGCCTGAGGGTCCGCCGATGACCGAGCCCGGCCAGCCGGCCACCGGCCAGCCCATCCACGATGCGGCCGCCGAGGCGGCCGCCGTCGCCGCCCCAGCCGCGGCCCTCGACGCCCAGGCGCTGATTCGAGGCCGCCGGCAATGGCCGTTGCCGAAGCAGGCTGACCCGAACGCGCCGCTGCTGGTGGTCGAACACCTGACCACCCGGTTCAAGATGGCCGGCGGCTCGGTCAAGGCGGTCGACGACGTCAGCTTCACCCTGAACGACGGCGAGGCGCTCGGGATCGCCGGCGAATCCGGCTGCGGCAAGACCACCACCGCCCTGTCGCTCGTCCGGTTGCTGCCGGCCAACGGCCGGATCGGCAAGGACAGCAGCGTCAAGCTGTTCGGGATCGACCTCGCCAAGAAGTCCGAGGACGCCCTCCGGCGCTACCGCTGGCGCGAGATCTCGATCATCTTCCAGGGCGCGATGAATGCCCTGAACCCGGTCCGCCGGATCAACGAGCAGATCGCCGAGCCGGTCGAGTTGCGCCTCAAGGTCAACAAGGCCGACGCGATGAAGCGGGCCGGCGAGCTCCTCGAGCTGGTTGGAATCCCCGCCCGGCGGGGCCAGGCCTACCCCCATGAGCTGTCCGGCGGGATGCGCCAGCGGGCGATGATCGCGATGGCCCTGGCCTGCGATCCGGCCGTCGTGATCGGCGATGAGCCCACCACTGCCCTCGATGTCATGGTCCAGGCCCAGATCCTGGAGCTGCTCGAGCGCCTCCGCCGCGAGCTCGGCCTGTCGCTGATCCTGATCACCCACGACCTGTCGGTGATCGCCGAGACCTGCGATCGGGTGATGATCATGTACGCCGGCAAGGTGGCCGAGGAGGGCGCGGTCAGCGTCATCTTCCGGACCCCGCGCCACCCGTACACCCAGAAGCTGATCGGCGCCTTCCCCAACATCCATGCCGATCGCCGGACGCTCGACGTGATCCCCGGCTCGCCACCCGACCTGCGCGATCCGCCGCCGGGCTGTCGCTTCCATCCTCGCTGTCCGTTCGCGATGGCGGTCTGCTCGGTGGAGGTGCCGCCCGAGGTGACGTTCGCCGACGGCGTCCGGGTGGCCTGCCACCTCTACCCCGGGGGTAGCGACGGCGTGCCGGTCACCCGGCCCACGAAGGACGCCCTGGTCCAGCCCGCTGCCGACACCGGGCTCGGGGCGGGCGCCTTCGGTGACCGCGACGAAGCGATCGACGAGCTCGAGGCGGCCGTCGATCCTGCTCCGTCCCATCTCCTGACCCCGGGACACGGCCTGACCGACGATCACTCGCTGGACGAGATCCAGTGACCGAGCTTCTCAAGCTCAGCGGCCTGAAGGTCCACTTCCCGATCCGGGGCGGGATCTTCGACGCGCTCCTGCGCCGGCCGCGTGGCTATGTCCGGGCCGTTGACGGGATCGACCTGACGATCAACAAGGGCGAGGTGCTGGCCCTGGTTGGCGAGTCCGGCTCGGGCAAGACGACGACCGGACGGGTGATCGTCAAGCTGACCAGACAGACCGGCGGGACGGTGATCTTCGACGGCCAGGACGTCAGCGACCGTTGGGGCGTCTCGAAGCTGCGCGAGTACCGCCGGCGGGTCCAGATCATCTTCCAGGACCCCTATGAGACGCTCAACCCGAAGCAGACGATCCACGACTTCGTGGCCGAGCCGCTCGAGGTCAACCACCTGACCAAGTCGAACGCGGAGAAGGAGCGCCGGGTGGTGGCCGCCCTCGAGAGTGCCGGCCTGCGGCCGGCCCACGAGTTCGCCTTCCGCTTCCCGCACGAGCTGTCCGGCGGCCAGCGCCAGCGGGTCGTGATCGCCGGGGCCCTGGTCATGAACCCGGAGCTGGTCGTGGCCGACGA
>PNAZ01000020.1:0-12979 GCA_003169655.1 Chloroflexota bacterium | reverse complement strand
TCCCCGACGCCCGAGCCGGCCGATGCCGCGACCCGGGCGAACCGTTTCATCCTCCAGGGCGAGACGCCCGACGCGGCCCACATCCCGACCGGCTGCCGGTTCAACCCGCGCTGTCCGCTGGCGTTCGATCGCTGCCGGGTCGAGGAGCCGCCCCTGTTCGATGTCGGCGCTGGCCACCAGGCAGCCTGCTGGCTGGCCGAGGGCGGGGCGGAGCTGCCGCCCTTCCCGGCTCGGCTCGGCCTGCCTGCGCTAACCGTCCTGGAAGCGCCCATTCCCGCCGTCGCGGCGCTGTCGGGCGCGACCCCGGAGCCATGAAGGCGTTTTCGCCGGACGAGATCGCGCCGCTCCTGGCGGCGACGGTTGCCACCCTTCGGGCCGAGGTCCGCGGGCTGGCCGACCAGGCGCGCTGGCGGCCGGCGCCCGGTGAGTGGTCGGTCAACGAGTGCGTCGGACACCTGGTCGAAGCCGAGCGACGGGGCTTCGCCGGCCGGATCCGGCTGATCCTCGACACGAATGGAGTCGCCCTGACCGGCTGGGATCCTGCGGCCGTGGCGGCCGCCCGGCACGACGAGGCGGCAGACCCGATCGAGCTGGTCGAGTCCTTCGCGGCCCTCCGGAGCGAGGGGATCGCCCTGGTCCGCTCGCTTGCCCCGGCCGACCTCGATCGGGTCGGGATCCATCCCCTGGTGGGGCCGCTGGCCATCGGCGACCTGCTCGGCGAGTGGGTCCATCACGACCGGAACCACGTCCGCCAGGCGTTGGCCGTGACCCAGGCCCGGATCTGGCCACAGATGGGTGGGGCCCAGCGCTTCAGCGAGCTCGGCGACTAGCCTCGATCAGCAGCGCATCGCGGCGGACCCGACAGAGCAGGTCGACGAGCTCGAGCCGGTCGACGGCGGCCTCGAGCGTGGTGCCCACCGTCACGGCTCCGTGGCGCTCCTGGAGGACCGCCGTCGCGAGTGGCTCGGGCGGCTCGGTCAGGGCCGCCGCCACGGCCGCGGCGATCTCCGGGCTGCCCATCGGCAGGAGCGCCACGAACGGCAGGCGGGGCAGCAGCAGGCGTGTCTCGGGCAGGTCGTCGGGGCTGGGGCGCTCGCCCGCGATCGTCAGGCCCAGCGATGCGGCTAGATGGGCGTGGGCGACGGCCCGGACGTCGGGCCGGGCGCGATAGACCGCCCGATGGACGGCGATGTCCGAGCTTGGTCGCGGGCCGGTGCCCTCCCCATATCCGGCCTCGTCGCCGGCCGCCGGATCGAGGTCGAGCGGGACGAGGAGCAGGTCCTCGACGCTCAGCTCGTCCTTGCGCCGGCCCGACGGCGTGACGAGCAGCTGGTCGCCCAGCCGGATCGACAGGTTGCCCTCGGCGGCGACGATCAGGCCCCGCGCGCCGAGCCGGGCGCCGGCCCGGACGATCGCCTCGGCGGCCTCGAGATGTGCGAAGGCATCCATGCCCAGATGATCCGGCATCGAGACCGATCGCGTCGGTCCGCCAACGTCGATCAGCCGGCGCTAGGCGCGCGGGCGGAGCTTGCCCGGATCGTAGAGGGCCGGCTCGCCGACCGTGGCCGTCGCCGTTCCACCGCTGCCGGCCTCGCCCAGGGCCACCTGGACTGTGGTGCCCGGCCGGCTGGCCGTTCGATCGAGGATGGCCAGGGCGATCGTGCCGAAGCGCGGCGAGGCCGTCGGGCTCGTCGCGGTCCCGACCGACGATCCATCGAGGGTCACCTCCGCGCCGGCCTCGGGCACCTCGTCGCCCTCGATCGTGAGCGACGCCAGGCGCAGGGCCGGTTCGCCTCGATCGCGCTCNNATCATGCCCGACTCGATCCGGAGCACGTCGAGGGCGTTGAAGCCATACGGCCGGACCTCGCCCGACGCGGTCAGGGTCCGCCACAGCGACTCCGCGTGCTCAGGCCGTACGAACAGCTCGTAGCCGATCTCGCCCGACAGCCCCGTCCGGGCGATCCAGGCCGGCACTGGCCCGACCTGGACAGGTTCGGTCAGGAACCGGAAATAGGGCAGGCCGGCCAGGTCGACGGTCACGTGGCGCTGGAGGATCTCGCGGGTTCGGGGACCCTGGAACTGGACGTGGGGCAGGTCATGGACGATCAGGTCGATGGTCACGTCGAGGCCGGCGGAGACGTCCCGCAGGTGGTCGCCCAGATCGAACCGGTTGGTCATGAACCAGACGTGATCGGGCGCGAAGACGTACACCGTCGCGTCGTCGATCATCCGCCCCTGCTCGTCGAGGAGGGGCGCGTAGCGGACCCGGCCGGGACCATAGGCCAGGACGTCGTTGGCGATCAGCCGGTTGGCGGCGCGCAGGGCGTCCGGGCCGTGAAAGTCCCACTTGATCAGCGCCGAGCAATCCCAGATCCCGGCCCCCTGTCGGACGCCCGCGTACTCGCCGTCGCGGTCGCCGAAGCCGGTCGTCCACAGCCAGCCGTCCCAGTCGCCGAACTCGGCGCCGAGCTCTTCCTGGACGTGGTGAAAGGCGGAGTGGACGGGCGGATCAGTCATAGCCGGAGGGTAGGGGCCACCCGGCGAGCCGAGCGGCGCGTGTCCCGCTTGGCGCGACGGCCGGCTCGCGCGACGGAACTCCCACCCGGCCCCCGATGGCGCGCTACGCTGGACCGGCAGCAGCGATCGAGGCAGGAGAGCGGGCATGGCTGGTCAATGGGGCGGGGGAGGATCCGGTCGCGGCGAATGGACCGGGATCTCGATCTTCGGGGTGGTCCTGGTCGTGGTCGGGGCAATCTTCCTGGTCGACCAGCTGGGGATCTTCCATTTCGCCTGGCGCGTTTTGTGGCCCGTCCTGCTGATCGCGATCGGGGCCGTCCTGGTGGTCAACGCCGCCGCCCGGCATGGCGCCGTCGAGCACGGGACCGGCGCCGCCCAGACCTCGATCGCCCGCGATGGCGCCGGCCGGCTGGAGCTCGAGGTGGGCGTCGGCGCCGGCACCTTCCAGCTGGGCGGCGGCTCGAGCCAGCTCGTCGAGGTCCAGTCCTCCGCCGCCGACATTGCCGCCGAGCAGCGCCGTGAGGGCGATCTCGCCCAGGTCCGGCTGCGCCAGGACGTTGCCTCGTTCGGGGCCTGGCGAGGCGGCACGAGCTGGGGGATCCGGCTCGCGTCCGACATTCCGACTCGCCTCAAGTTCGACGCCGGGGCGGGCAGCTTCGACCTCGACCTGAGCAGCCTGGCGATCGTCGAGGCGAAGCTCCAGGTCGGCGCGGCCCGGACCCGGATCGTCCTGCCCCGGCCGCGGGGCGCGGTGACCGTGTCGATCACCGGGGGCGCAGCATCGTTCGGAATCGAGGTTCCGACCGGGGTCGAGTACCGCTTCGAGTCGTCCGGCGGCCTGACCAGCGTCGACGGCCTGACCCAGAGCGCCGGTTACGGAACTGCAACCGATCGGGTCCTCGTGCGCTTCACCGGGGGTGCCTCCTCCGTCCGAATCGGGTGATCGAACCCGAGGCCGGAGCCCAGCCCGCGCGCGTCCGCGAAGAGCCCCTCAGCCACAACCGGGACTTCCTGTTGCTCCTCGGCGGCCAGGGCATCTCGGCCTTCGGCGACGCCCTCAGCCTGACCGCCTTGCCGCTGCTCGTGCTGGCCCTGACCGGCTCGGGGATCGCGATGGGGATCGTCGGCGTCCTGAACACGATCCCGGACCTGGTCTTCGGATTGGTCGCCGGGGTGATCGCCGACCGGAGCGACCGGCGGCTGATGATCCTGGGCGCCGACTTCGGCCGGGCGATCCTGACCGGCCTGATCCCGCTGTCGATCCTGCTCGGCGGCCCGACGATCGCGGTCATCCTGTTAATCGCGGCACCGATGGCGATGCTCCGCTCGATGTTCCTGGCGGCCTACACCGCGGCGATGCCCAGCCTCGTCGGCCGGCCGCTGCTGGCCCGTGCGACGTCGACCCTGGAGACGGTCTACAGCCTGAGCTTCGTGGTCGGACCGAGCATCGCCGGCCTGCTCGCCGCGACGGTCGGCTATGGCCCGACAATTGCCGTCGACGCCCTCAGCTTCCTGGCCAGCTCGCTGGCGATGGCCCTGATCCGGCGCCCGCTCCAGGAGCGCCAGGATCGCGCGCCGCTCGACCTGCGGGCCGAGATCGGGGAGGGGATCCGGTACATCGCCGGCCATCCCACCCTGCGCCTGGCCGTCTCGTTCTGGGGCCTGAGCAGCGTGATCACCGCCGGCCTGATCCCCGTCCTGACCTACTTCGTGACGCGCCAGCTGCAGCTCGGAACGGCCGCCTTCGGCATCCTCCTGTCGATCAACGGGATCGGCTACCTCGGTGGCGCGATCGTGATGAACCGGTTCAAGGTTCGATCGGCCGGCAAGCTGATGCTGGCCGGCACCGCGATCGAGGCGATGGCCATGATCGCGGCGGTCAACGGCCAGGTGGTGGTCCTCTTCCCGGCAGCCTTCGTCGTCGGTGCAGCGTCGGCCGGAGTGGTGATCACCTACATCACCCTGCGCTCGGCGGCCGCCCCGGACGAGCTGCTCGGGCGGGTCGGTTCGACCGCCCGAACCCTATCGATCGGACTCCAGCCGATCGGGATGATCGCGGCCGGCGTGCTCCTCGACAGCATCGGCGGCGGGGCGACGCTCCTGCTGATGGGCAGCGGCCTGCTCGTCGCCGCGGCCGGCTTCTCCCTGTCGAGGTCACTCCGCGGGGCGTTGGTGATCGGCGGTCATGTCCCGCGCTGAGCGCGAGCCTAGGCGGCGATCGCCTCGAGCGCGGCCGTGCCGACGACCGACTCAGCCAGCGAGAACGCGACGAAGCAGGCGTCGCAGCGGATCTCGCCGTCGAGATCGAGCTGATCGACCAGGATCGAACCGTCGCAGGCGGGGCAATCGAGGGCGATCACCGGGTTGGGGACGAAGGTGTTCTTGTTCATGCCCGAAGATTGGCGGACCCTTGTGACAGCTTGCGTGTCACGCTCCGATTCGCGCCATTGCTCACGGTCTCCGGGGAGTGCCGATCGGTGGCGGCCGACGGCCGAGTCTTTGCCGATTACCGATCTCCGTGCTGTTATTCAAGTATTCGGGAGCGCTGACCCGATTCCAGTGTCGCTCCCTCCCCCACGCACGAGCTTGGCTGAGCCGAGCCTTGATCCGACCCATTCCGGCTTCGGTTCCGACATACAAGCGCCCGGCCGGTAATCGGTACATTCCCGGCCCCCGAGCCCGCGCTCCGAGCCCGCGCCCCGAGCCGCCGCGCCCAAGCCCGAGCCGCCGCGTCCAAGCCCGAGCCCCGTCCCGAGCCCCGCGCCGTCGCTACAGCTCGCGCCGCCGGAACGACAGGACGGCGAGGCCCAGGACGATCACGAACCAGGCCCCGACCCAGGCCTCGTAGACGAGCGACAGGCCGGCCGACGCGTAGAACGGGTTGGCCGCGAGCTGCTCGCTCGAACGGCCGCCCTCCGAGGCGACGGCGATCACGACCTGTGGCTCGAGGGCGAAAATCGCCCCACGCCAGATTCCGTCGGTCGGCAGGAGGACCCGGCTGACGACCGCGATCTGTTCCATCAGGTCGGCCTTCAGGTAGATCCCTAGGCCGCCCAGGACCCCGGCGATCCAGCACATCCCGAAGAGGACCACCGCGATCGCCCCACCGGCGATCGACGGCAGGCGGGTCGAGAAGAGCAGGGTCAGGGTCAGGACGATGATCGCCTGGAGGGCGATCGCCCCGGCAGCTCCGAGCGAATCGGGCGGCCCATAGCCCGAGGCCAGCTTCATCGCCCCGATCTCGAGCAGGCCGGAAGCCAGGGCGTAGGTGCCGGCCACCAGGACCAGGCCGAGCCAGCGGCCGACGAGGAAGGTCGACCGGCCGATCGGACGGGCCAGGATCGCGAGCAGGACCCCGCTGTCGATGTCGGCCGACACTGCCGGGGCCCCGATAAACGCGGCCGTCATCGCCAGGATGAAGCTGAACATGAAGGCGACCACGATCAGCATCTGGCTGACGCCCAGCTGGATCACCGTTTCGCTGCTGCCGTTGGCCCGGGCGAGCGACACCAGCCGCTCGAAGCCGAGCCCCGACAGGCCGACGACGACGACCGTCAGAACGACCAGGACCCACAGGATCCGGCGCCGGAACGCATCGAGGAGGGTCAGCCGGAAGATGACCAGGAGGGGCATGACAATCGAGCTCATCGCGGCTGCCCGCCGTCGATCTGCCGATGGGCGGCCGCCGAGCCTTCGGGATCGGGGGCCGCACCGAGCAGCTCGAGGAAGCGCTCCTCGAGCGTTTCCCGACCCTCGGCGACGGCATGCACCCGGCCGCCGGCCAGGACCACTGAGGCGACGACATCCGGGATCTGGGTCGGGTCGATCGGCCGGATGGTGATCTGCTCCGGATCGGCCGGATCAGTCGCGACCGTCCCAAATCTGTCCAGGCTGGTCCGGGCCTCGGCCGACAGGTCGCTCACCCGAAGCACCACGGCCTGCTCGCCGAGGAGCTCGTCGAGCGTGCCGCTGGCAACCACCCGGCCGCGGTTCACCACAGCCACCCGGTCGCAGACGAGCTCGACCTCGGACAACAGGTGCGAGTTCAGGAAGACCGTCACCCCGCGATCGCGAGCCGTCCGGATGATCTGGCGGACCTCGGTTCGGCCGAGCGGGTCGAGGGCCGAGGTCGGCTCGTCGAGGAAGACGAGCTCAGGCGAGCCGAGCAGGGCGGCGCCCAGGCCAAGGCGCTGCTGCATCCCCTTCGAGAACGTCCCGACCGGATCGTTCGCCCGGTCGCCCAGACCGACGGTCTCCAGCGTCGCGTCGACTTCTGCACCGCGTCGCCCGGCCGGCAGGCGGGCCAGCTCGGCATGCAGCCGGAGGACCTCCCGGGCGCGCAGCCAGGACTGGTAGCGGAACAGCTCGGGCAGGTAGCCAATCCGGCGGCGGGTCTCCCGATCCCCGATCGGGGCGCCAAGGACGGTGCCGCTGCCGGACGTCGCCGCGGTCAGCCCGAGGAGGAGCTTGACCGAGGTGGTCTTGCCGGCGCCGTTCGGGCCCAGGAAGCCGAAGACCTCGCCTGGCTCCACCCGCATCGACAGGCCGGCGAGGGCCGTTGTCCGCCCGTAACGCTTCGAGAGCTCGAACGTCTCGATCGCCGCAGCCGAGGGTGCTGAAGAGGATTGATCGGGCATGGCAGGCATCGTCGCATGGACGAGCCGTGAACGGGAGTTCCGCCGCAGAACAGGGATTTGGGTCGCGGCGGTCAGACCGTTAGCTTGGTGGGCCCCCCGATCCAAGCAGCGAGACGGACCGACCGCGCGCAACCCGCGCCTGACGGTAGGTCTGGTGGGCGCTTGTGTCAATAGATGCTGTCCCATGCGGTCCAGCGGTGCCTGACCAGGAGCTCTACGTTCTTCCTGTGCGAACGCCGACCCGGAACGATCTTCCCGGCCGTTGTGCCAACACCGGACCGCGATCGAGCCAGTAGATACCGAGTCAAGGAACGAAGCCGACCTAGTGCGGGAATGGGCCCGTGTCACCTCCTGCGAACACCGTCGCGGCCGTTGCCAGCACGAGGAGTGCGGCGAGAAGCCAGGAAGCGACGAAGGCCCGGGAGGGGCGAAGCCAGGAACGCATATCCGACGACCCTTCTGCGAGGGGCTCGTCCGATCCGGGTTGGCGCGCTGATGGTAGGCTGGCTCGATGGGATTGTCAAGTCTGACTAAACAAGGCCGTGAGCACCCCGACCTCGGCCTGGCGATCGAACTCGGCCGCCGGATCCGGGCCGAGCGGGAAGCCCTGGGGATGAGCCAGGCCGAGCTCGGCCGGCCACTGACCCGGGCGTACATCTCCCAGGTGGAATCGGGTCGCACCCTGCCCTCGCTGCCGGCGCTCCTCCACCTGGCCGCCCGGCTTGGAGTCGAGCCGGGCTTGCTCCTGCGGTCGCGCCAGGCTGGCCCGCGGGGGTACACTCCCGCCGATGTCATCTCCGACCCGTTCGATCGGCCGCCCCCTGGCTAGGACCGCCTCCGGGATCGGGGGACGGGTACGGGCCGCCCGGACGGCGGCGGGCTGGACGCAATCACAGCTCGCCGGCGAGCGCTTCTCGAAGGCGTACATCTCGGCCCTCGAGAACGGCCTGGTCCAGCCGTCAATGGCTGCCCTGGCCTACCTGGCGGGGCAGCTCGGAACCTCTTCAGCGGCCCTGCTCGCCAGCGACGATCACGCCTGGACGCGCCTCGATGCCGACCTCCGCCTGGCGGCCGGCGACTGGCAGGCCGCCGCCGATGCCTTCGAAGATCTCCTGGGGGCGGCCACCGAGCCGATCATCCGGGCCGAATTGCTTCGCGCCCAGGCCGAGGCGCTNNTGTCTTCACCAAAGCCGGCCGGACGGCGGATGCGGCCCTCGCGACGTACTGGCTGGCCGGCGCCCATTACGCCTCGGATTCGCTCACCGAGGCGCGTAGTCTCCTGCGCGGCCTGCTCGACGATCGCGGTCCGGCATCCGGAATCGATCCGGACCTTCACGTTCGCGCTCTTGTCGCGGCCGCCAACATCGACACCCGGACCGGCGCTCATCCCCAGGCACTGGCCCTCCTGGCCGAGGCGCAGACCCTCGCCGAAGGGTTCGACGACCTGCGCCGGGCGACCGTCGCCTACGCCTTGGCGGCGAGCTATCGCGAGCTCGGCGACCTCGAGGGCGCGCTCCGGCAGGGCCAGCGCAGCCTGGCCCTCTTCCGGGCCGCCGCGTCGGAGCGGGATGCCGCCTCGATCGGCAACAACATGGCCCTCACCTACCTCGCCCTGGGCAGCCTGGCCGAAGCGGCTCGCTACGCCGACGAAGCCGCCGCGACCCTGATCCGGCTGCCGGACACCCGCAAGCTTGCCCACGTCGTCGATACCCAGGCCCAGATCGCCCTGGCCCGGGGCGAGCCCGAGGTTGCCGTGGAGCTGGCTACGATTGCGGTGGGCCTGTCCGAGGAGACGGGCAATACCAAAGCGTGCGTGGATGCCCTGACCACCCGGGCCCGGGCCGCGTCCGCGATCGGCAGCCGGGAAGCTGCGGCGGCTGACTTCGAACGGGCGGCAACGCTGGCGAACCAGGCCGGTTCCCCGCTGCGTCGGGCGGAGGTGCTCCACGCCTGGGCGGGAATGCTGGCCGAAGCGGGCGACCACCGGCGAGCCTACGAGCTGATGCAGGAAGCCGCCGGTCAGCCCCGGTAGCGGAAGCAGCCCGGCAGGTGGTCGTCGACGAGCCCGACACTCTGCATGAAGGCATAGGTGATCGTCGGGCCGACGAAGCGCAAGCCGCGGGCCTGGAGATCCTTCGACAGGGCGACTGACGCCGGGGTGCTGGCGGGGATCTGGCCGGCCAGCGTGTCGGGCGGCACGGGCTGGCCGGCGTCGGGGATGATCGTTCGCAGGTAGGCATCGAAGCCGCCGAACTCACTGCCGATCGCGAGGTACCCGCCCGCGTTGCCGATCGTCGCCTCGATCTTGGTCCGGTTGCGGACGATCCCCGGGTCGGCCATCAGCCGCGCCCGGTCCTGGTCGTCGAAGGCAGCCACGAGCGCCGGATCGAACTCGCGGAACGCTGTCCGGAAGGCAGCCCGCTTGCGCAGGATCGTCGACCAGGACAGGCCGGCCTGGAACGATTCGAGGACGAGCCGCTCGAAGAGCTCGACATCTTCGCTCGTCGGCCGGCCCCATTCGTCGTCGTGGTAGGCGGTCATCAGGGGGTCGGGCCGCGGTCCGTCGGCGGCAGCCCACGGACAGCGGGCGAGGCTGCTCACGGGATTGGGACTGTGTCGATCAAGATGCTCCACATATACGGATCGGTGGGCGGCGAGCCGGCGTTGAAGACCTCCCGGAACACCTCGGCGCTGACCGTCTTCGATCCGAGGCTGCCGGTGAGGATCACCTTGATCGGGCGCCCGGAGACACCCTTGTCCGACAGGTCGAGAGCACTGAGGGCGCCGACGTTCGTGCGCGAGTCGGAGGCGAAGATCGCCGAGAGTTGGGCCAGGCTGTAGGTCGCCGTGTGCCAGGTGGCATGGGGCGAGCCGCTGTCGTACGAGACGCCATTCGGGTCGCGGTCGGGCGAGCCGCGCAGGTAGCTGGCCGGCCCGGCCACGATCTGGCCGGTCGCCGAGGTGAAGACGTTCTCGTTGTCCTCGGTCGCGCCGCCGTCGGCCGAGTGGTAGAGGGCGTTGATGATCGCCGAGCCGCTGCGCAGGACCTGGCCGGCCGTTGCGGCCACGCTGGAGTTTGTGGCGGCCGCCTCGCCCAGGGCGCCGTGGTAGACCTGCGAGCGGGTGTCGTCGAACAGGTCGTAGGCGCCGACCCCGATGTGGACGTGGTTCTCGGCATAGCTCCGGGCTGCGATCGCCTGGACCTTGAGCGCCTCGGCTGGCCAGCTCGAGGGCATCTCCGCCGGGACCACCCCGAGCAGGTACAGGTCGAGCCCGAGCTCGTTCACCGCGATGACTCCGGCCGTTGTCCTGACCACCCTGATCACCCCCCGATAGGTGTCATCGGCGACCGGCTTCGTGTCGACCTCGATCCGGCCGGGGTCCGGCCCGGAGCGCAGCCGGATGTCGGCCGCGGAGGTCGTGGTGGTCCGCAGGAGCGCACCGCCCGCCGAGTTGACCTGGATCGCGAAGCCGGCGGTCGACGGCCAGACCTCGACCCGGGCCCCGACCGGGAAGGTGCCGCTCAGCCCGTCGATCGTGAACGGTGCGCCCCGGCCGTGGAGCACGATCGGCTTCGCGGCGGTCGGGGCGGAGGGAGCCAGGACCAGCACCCGGACCGGCGCGCCGGGGCTGACGGTCGAGCTCGTCGTGCCCTGGTAGTAATGGGCCAGGATCGTGGCCGCGGCCTGGCCCGCGAGCGCCCGACCGCGTGCCCCGTACTGGCTCATGCCCACACCGTGGCCATAGCCGCGACCGTAGAACGTGATCGAGGCCGGGTTGACCTGGATCGGCTTGACGGCCACGACCCGGCCCGGCACCCGGAGGGCGGCGCGCGCCGTCGGGGCGACCGCGGCCGGGGTGGTGGCCGGACTTGGCGAGCGCAGCTGCGGTGGCGGCGGGAGCTGCCGCGACCGGGACGTGGCCGCCGCATCGCCCGGGCCGGGGATCATGGGCGGCGCGGCACCCACCGCGGCGCTGCTCGCAACGGGGCTCGCGACGGGGCTTGGCGCACGGCTGCCGGCCGGAGGTGAGTCTGCCGCCGGCGCGCCGCCTGGGCCGGGCGGGAAGGACTGGGCGGGCCACGGCCCGTCGGCGACCACCGGGTCCACCGATCCGAAGCCCGCCACGATCAGCAGGAGCAGGATGCTCGCGATCGCGGCAGCCCGACGGATCCTGCGTCGCGAACCTGGCATGAGCTCCTCCGGTCGGGCGGCCCGTCGGCGGCCATTCGTTCGTGTAGCGTACCGCCATGGAGACCGCGGTCCACGTCATCGAGGTGCTCCTGGGGCTATTCCTGATCGGCTACGTGGCCTGGGACGTGTTCAACACGGTGGCCCTGCCCCGGCCGACGCCGTCGGTCTACCGGATCGCCCGGAACCTGACCCGCTGGTCGTGGCAAGCCTGGCGCTGGCAGGCGAAGCGGATGGGCGGTCAACGGCGCGAGCGCTGGCTGGGCGGCTTCGCGCCCCTGCTCGTCCTCGTCCTGCTGGTGGCCTGGGTGCTCCTCCTGATCGTCGGCTTNNTGACGATCGGCTTCGGCGACATCGTGCCGACCGCGATGCTCACCCGGTTGATCGTGATCGCCTCGGCCGGGCTGGGCCTGGGCACCGTCGCCCTGGTGATCACCTACCTGTTTTCACTGTACGGCTCATTCCAGCGCCGGGAGGTCCTGGTCACGACCCTCGACGCGCGAGCCGGTGCGCCGCCGTCCGGCGTGGCGCTGCTCGAGACGTGTCAGCGAGCGGAGCTGCTCGACGAGCTGCCCGAGCTGTTTGCCGCCTGGGAGCGCTGGGCCGCCGAGGTCCTCGACAGCCACGTCGCCTACCCGGTCCTCGGCTATTTCCGCTCGAGCCACGACAACGAATCGTGGATCGCCTCCCTCGGGGCGATGCTCGATGCCGCGGTCCTCGTGCTGACCACGGTCGAAGGCCAGCCCCGTGGCCGGGCCGAGATGCTGGTCGCGATCGGCGTCCACCTGGTCGAGGATGTCTCGAACTTCTTCGGCTTCGCCAACGACGGTCGGGTGGGCGTCGAGCGGGCCGAGTACGACGCGGCCCGGGGGCGCCTGGAGGCCGCCGGCTTTCCGCTCGAGAGCGCCGAGATCGGCTGGATCCTGTTCGCCCAGATCCGGGCCCGCTACGCCTCGCGGCTCAACGAGCTGGCCGGCTTCTGGATGACCCCGCCGGCCCTCTGGATCGGCGATCGCCGGCCCGACGAGCACCACCCCGCGGCCGTCGCCTGAGCCGGCGCCGGGTCAGCCCCGGGCGAGCGCCGGCAGCTCGATCGTCTTTGCCGCGTTCAGCGGGGTATCCGGATGGCAGGTGAAATAGAGGACCTGGTGGCGGCTGGCCAGCTCTTCGATCGAGCGCGCGGCGCGCTCTGCCCGGACCGGGTCGAAGTTGACCAGGATGTCGTCCATCACGATCGGCAGCGATTCCGCCTGCCGGCCGAAGTGATCGACCAGGCCGAAGCGCAGGGCGAGGTACAGCTGCTGGGCCGTCCCGGTGGACAGTCCAGTCAGGGGCACATTGACGCCGTCGCTCCGGCCGAGATCCTGGACCTGCCGTCCCAGCGGTGCGAGGATCCGGACGTAGCGACCGCCGGTCCACGCGGCCAGGAGCTCCTCGGCCGCGCGGAGCACCTCGGGACGATGCTCGCGTTCGTAGCGCTCGCGGGTCCGCCGGAGCAGGGCCACAGCAATCGTGCTGACCGACCACAATTCGGCCCGCTCCCGAAGCTCGGCAATCCGGTCGGCACGCTGCTGTCGCAGCTCGGCCGCCTCGGCCGATCGCTCGATTCGGGCGATCGTCTCGCGCTCGGCGCC
>PNAZ01000155.1:5790-5991 GCA_003169655.1 Chloroflexota bacterium | reverse complement strand
CACCCGTTCGGCAACGAGCAGGCCACCGTCCACCCCGGACAGTCCGACCGCGTCGACCCCCAGGTCGTGCAGCCCGGCCACCAGCTCGCTGTTGACGACGCCGCGGAGCACGGCCGCGGCCACCTCGAGGGCGGCGGCATCGGTGACCCGCAGGCCGCCCTCGAAGCGGCTCGGCACGCCCAGCCGCTCGAGCCACTCGGT
>PNAZ01000155.1:0-5762 GCA_003169655.1 Chloroflexota bacterium | reverse complement strand
GCGATCGTCGTGCCGCCCAGCTTGATCACCAGGATCTCGCTCATCGCGACCGGCTCACGTCGTGTACTCCGCGTTCTCGATCACGTACTCCTCGGTCAGGTCGCAGCCGAACGCCTCGCCCTGACCGTCGCCCAGGCCGAGGTCGAGCCGGATCAGGATCTCCGCGCTGGCCATCGCCGCCCGGGCGGCTTCTCGATCGAACGCCAGCGGTCCGCCCCCGGCGCCATCGAAGACGGCGTGGCCGGCGATCGCGATCCGGAGGGTGCCCGGATTGAGGCTGATCGGACGGCCACCGCGCTCGCCGGCCGCCGCCTCGGACAGGCCAGCCGCACGGAGGACCACGGCATCGGCCAGGTGGGCATTCCCGGCCGCGGCGGCGATCCGGCCCCAGTTCGGGTCCCGACCGTGGGCGGCCGCCTTGACCAGCGAGCTGCCGACCACCGAACGGGCGATGCCGCGCGCGTCGGCCTCGTCGATCGCCCCGCTCACCTGGCAGGTCAGGAGGGTCGTGGCGCCCTCGCCGTCGGCCGCCTGTTGGCGGGCGAGGTCGCGGGCAATTGCCTCGATCGCCCGGCCGAGCTGGCGGGCCGCGTCGGAGCCGGCCCGGACCGGCGCCGTGCCGCTGGCGCCCGAGGCCAGAACGAAGACCGTGTCATTGGTGCTCGTGTCGCCGTCGACGGTCAGCTGGTTCCAGGTCCGGGCCGCGGCCGGGCGCAGGAGATCGTGCAGGAGGGCGGGCTCGATCGCTGCGTCGGTCAGGACCACCGACAGCATCGTGGCCATCCCCGGATGGATCATCCCGACGCCCTTGGCGCAGCCGCTGACGGTGACCGGGCGGACGGCCAGGCCGTCGAGGTCGGGCAGGGCGATGACCGTCGTCGCCAGCTTTGTCCGCGAATCGGTCGTGCGCAGGGCGACGGCGACCGCCTCCCAGCCGTCGTCCGTCTCACCGAGGCCGGCCGGGACCAGGGTTGCCAGGCCCGCCGCGATCGTCGCCAGCGGCAGGCGGGTGCCGATGATCCCGGTCGACAGGTGGAGCGTCCGCTCGGCGGCGACGCCCGCTGCCTGGGCCACGAGCCGGCCGACCTCTTCCTGGTCGTCCCGGCCCGGGCCGCCGGTTGCCGCGTTGGCGCAACCCGAGGTGGCGACGATCGCCTCGGCCCAGCCGTAACCGCCGTCACCTGCCCCGGCCGATGCCCGCAGGTTCTGGCGGCTGAGACTGACCGGGGCGGCGGCGAAGGGGTGCTGGGTGTAGACCGCGGCCGCGGCGGCCGGTCCGCCGGTCGTCCGGATCACGGACAGGTCGGGTCGTCCGCTGGCCTTGATCCCGGCCGCCAGCGCGCCCACCGCGAAGCCGGCCGGCAGGACCGCCAGGCGATCGACCCCGGGCAGGTCGCCAGCCAGCGCCGCCAGCGGCTGCTGCGCACCGGCCGGCCGGCCGCCAAGCGCGGTCATGGCGCGAGCGGGAGCTGCTCGAGCCCCGCCGTCTCGGCCAGCCCGTGGACCAGGTTGAACGACTGGACGGCCTGGCCGGCGGCCCCCTTGACCAGGTTGTCGAGGACCGAGATGACCAGGATGCGAGCCGTTCGCGGGTCGTACGAAACGTGGATCCGGGCCTCGTTGCTCCCGGTCACATGCTTGGTCGCCGGGGGAGCCTCGACCATCGACACGAATGGCTCGCCGGCGTAGGCGCTCGCGAACAGATCGTCGAGCTCGGCCTGGCTCGTCGGCCGGGTTGGCCGGACGTGGGCCGCGGCGAGGATGCCCCGGGTCATGGGGATCAGGTGAGGCAGGAAATCGATGCCCTGCGCCCCGGGGTTGATCGCACCGACGGCCGCCAGGCCGACCTCCTGCTCGATCTCGGCGATGTGGCGATGGCCACCGATGCCGTAGGCACGGACGCTCTCGTTGACCTCGCCGAACATGTTCTCGGCATTCGTGTCGCGACCGGCACCCGAGATGCCACTCTTGGCATCGACCACGACGTCGCCGAGCAGGCCGACTCGGGCGAGCGGGGCAAGGGCCAGGATCGACGCCGTCGCGTAGCAGCCCGGCGACCCGACGATCCGGACGGACGCTTCGGCGAGGCCGATCAGCTCCGACCGATGGAGCTCCGGAAGGCCGTAGACCGCGGCCGAGAGGAGATCCGGCCGGGCATGCTCGAAGTGATACCAGCGTGGATAGTCGGCCGGATCACGGAGCCGGAAGTCGGGCCCCAGGTCGATCACCGTGGCGCCCGCCTCGACGATCGCCGGCACGCGCTCGACGGCGACGCCATGGGGCAACGCGAGGAAAACGGCATCCGCCTCGGGGACGGCCTCATCGATCGTGAGGCCGGTGGTGGCGAGGTGGGGGTGGACGGTCTCGACGGGCTCGGCGCTTCGACCTCGCCCGGCGAGACCGACCAACTCCACGGCTGGATGCCGAGCCAGGATGCGGACCAGCTCGGCTCCGGCGTATCCAGTTGCGCCCACGACGGCGACGCGGATTCGCGCGTCGGGCGCGCCGTGCCGGCGACCCGTCCCGATCGACGTGTCTGGTGTTCCGAGGCCAGCGCTCACGGGCGCTTGCGGCCGCTCACGGGAGGCCGCCTCGACACCGAACTGAAACCAGGATGGATCGCCGTCATGACCGTATGACTATACAGTCTTCGCGCATAGTCATGCAAGCCCTCACAGCGGGCGTCGCCGGGCGAATTGGTACTAGTCCTAGCGAACTAGTAGGAGTTACAATCCGTGCTCAGTCCGGCTCGTGTCTCGAGCCGGGACGAACGAACAGCGACCAGCAACCGTTCCAGGAGCACGTTTCGATGCCAGCTTCCATCCCCCAGGGCGCCCCCGCGGGACTGCCGCCCGCCCGGATGATCGACCCGCGCGGTCACCGCTTCGGGGCCGGCCTGTCGGCCGTCCTGATCGCGGCCTCGTTCGTGCTCAACCAGCCGCTCGGCGTGGCCCTCGCTTTCCTGTCGATCGGCGTCAGTGGCGCATTCGGACTGAAGTACTCGATCTATGGCGCGATCTGGCGCCGGATCGTGAGGACCGTCCACCTCGGCCCGACCGAGATGGAGCACGAGTACCCGCCGCGCTTCGCCCAGGTCTTCGGCAGCGTGGCCCTGGCCGTTGCCCTGCTTGCCTTCCTGGTCGGCCTGCCGATCGTCGGCTGGGTCTTGTCCGGGGCGGTCGCTGGACTCCAGACGGTTCTCGCCACGACCGGCTTCTGCCTCGGCTGCCGGCTCTACTTCCTGCGCTGGTGGGTGCCCAGCCAGGTCACCCGCCTGTGGACCCACGGCGCACGCTCGCCGAGGACGCCTCTCCGCTACAGCTGAGCCACACCTCGCGGCGTCGGTGAGCGGCCCGCGCCTCGCCTCAGCCGGCCCGGTCGGCCGAACTTGGGACGAATGTCGCCAGGAGACGCGTTAATCGCGTGCTGGGCGGCCTCGGGTCTCGACGGCGAGGCTGTCCGTGCGTATCCGGACCAGAATCGCCCGTTCTCGAGCGGCGAATCGGCCATTCTTGAGGTAGTGCGTCTGCCAGCGACAATCGTCCCAACCCGGGCTCGGCGGCGGCGACATTCGTCCCAACTCGGTTCCCGGTGGGCGTCCAGACCTTCGCTATCGCCCAAGGCGATCAAAACGCGGGAATCGGCCTCGGTGCGGGCCGCCGGAACGGCTCGTTTCCGGTAATTGATCGCCAAGGGCGATCGAATCGCGGGAATCGCAGCCGGAGGGCGGTCCAGACCAAGGCGATTCGACCCGTTTGATCGCTCCAGGCGATCAGGGCCCCTGGGGCGCCGGTGTTCGCCGCCAAGCTAAGCCGCGCTACCGAGTGACCCGCTTGAGCAGGTCCGGCCGACGATACGGGCCCGTAACGATCACCTCGCCGAACTCGTCGAGGGGCCGGGTGCCTGTCCTGACCAGGTGATAGGCGTGGTGGACCTCGGTCGCCCCGGCCGACAGCATCGCGTTGACCGGGCAGTACTTGGTTGCCGACAGCTCGATCGAGCGGCGCAGCGCCTCGACCTGGACGGCCGGCCCCTCGACCTCGTGGACCACGTCGATCCGGGTGAAGATCTGGGGATAGCCGTCGCGCTGATCACCCCGGACGTGGATGTCGTAGCGATCGAAGGATTGGCGTTTCTTGGCCAGGATGGACACGACGTCCATCGCGGTGCAGCTGGCCAGTGCGGCCAGGAGCAACTCGGTCGGCCCGGGCGCGGTCTGGCCCGCGCCACTATCGTACGTGACCGGGAAGCCGCTGCCGGTGGCCGCCGTGAAATGCATCCCGGCGTCGTTGTGGACGACCACGTTCTTGATGGTCATGCCGCCGATTCTCCATCCGGGACGTCGCCCAGGAACTGCTCGCGGTAGAGCCGGGCGTAGAGACCGTCGTGGGCGACGAGCTCGGCATGCGTGCCCCGTTCAACGATCCGGCCGCGCTGGTAGACGAGGATCCGGTCGGCCCGCAGGATCGTCGACAGGCGATGGGCGATCGCGATCGTCGTCCGGCCATCCATCAGCCGCTCGAGGGCGGCCTGGATCAGCCGCTCGCTGACGCTGTCGAGGGCCGAGGTCGCCTCGTCCAGGATCAGGATCCGGGGGTCCTTGAGCAAGACCCGGGCGATCGCGATCCGCTGCTTCTCGCCGCCCGACAGCTTGTAGCCTCGCTCACCGACNNATCGTGTCGTAGCCGTCGGGCAGCTCCGAGATCCGATCGTGGATCGCTGCCGCGCTGGCAGCGGCGATCAGCTCGTCATCGGTTGCCTCGGGCCGGGCGTAGCGCAGATTGTCGCGGATCGAGGCGTGGAAGAGGTACGTCTCCTGGGTCACGAAGCCGATCGTCTCGCCGAGCGAGGCCAGGGTGATCCGGCGTATGTCGCGGCCGTCGATCTCGACCGAGCCGGCATCCACGTCATAGAGCCTTGGGATCAGGTACGTCGTGCTGGTCTTGCCGGCGCCCGACGGACCGACCAGGGCGACCAGCTCCCCTGGTCGAGCCTCGAAGTCGATCCCCTCGAGGGCGAAGCCCGAGGGCAGCAGCGCTTCGGACGGCGGAGGGCTGGTCGCCCCCTCGTCCTCGACGCTCGGTTCGGCCGGCCGGCCTTCGTCGCGCTCGAAGGCCCGCCCGGACGGGACCGCCGCCGCCGGATAGCGGAACCAGACATCCCGGAAGCGGACTCCGCCGGCGACGGTCTGCGGGTCGAGCGCGACCGCGTCCGGGGCGTCGACGATCTCCGGGTCGAGGTCGAGGTATTCGAAGATCCGNNGGGAAGAAGAGCCGGCTCTGGAGCGTCGTGAAGGCCACGATCTGGCCGATCGTCGGGGCGCTCGGGTCGTGGCTGATCGTCAGCACCCCGGCCAGGTAGTAGACGAAGGCCGGGGTGATGCTGAAGATCGTGCCGATGATCATGAAGAACCAGCGGCCGACCATCGCCTGGCGGATCTGGAGGACGGCCAGCTTCCGATTCAGGCCGTTGTAGCGGGCGATCGCCGCGGCCTGCTGGCCGAACGTCTTGGACAGCAGCATGCCGCTGACGCTGAGCGTCTCTTCGGTGGCCGCCGACAGGTCGGCCATCGACTTCTGGGTCTCGCTGCTGACCGCCCGCCGAACCTTGCCGACGCGGAAGGTCAGGTACAGGAAGAACGGCAGCACGCCGACCGACAGGACGGTCAGCCGCCAATCGATCAGGAGCATTGCGACCAGGGTGCTGACTGCGGTGGCCACGTTGCTGGTCAGGTTGGCGGCGGTGTCGGTGACGACCGACTG
>PNAZ01000143.1 GCA_003169655.1 Chloroflexota bacterium | reverse complement strand
AGCCTGGCCATCGCAGCGGCCCACACCCCGTTCGCCCGCCAGCGCCGCCACTGGGCCCAGACCGCGGTCCAGGCTCCGTAGCGCTCGGGCAGGTAGCGCCCCTGGCAGCCGGTCCGGGCGAGGAACAGCATCGCCTCGACCATCTCCCGCCGCGGGATCTGCGCCGGCGCGCCGCGTCGACCCGGCGGATCGAACACGTCGGCGACCAGCTCCCACTGTTCATCGGTCAATGCGATCGCGAAGCTCATGCCGGCCATCGTGGTGGCCCGCGGTGTCAGCTTCCGTGGCACAACCCCTACGATCCGAACGTGAGAATTCGGCTACAGGCCCTTAGTGCTTGTGGCACGACCGGAGCGTGCTCCAATGCGCCCGCCAGCCACTCCGGCGCCACTTGGTACCACTCGGGCCAACGCCCGCCGGAGGAGCGGTACCGAATCGCTGGATCTAGCCCTTCGCCGGTACGACAACCCGGGCGAGGTCCAGCGCCTCCTTGACCGAAAGCGTTCGCCCGATCGCGGTGGCGCTCTCGAGGTCGTTCGCTGCCAACTCGGCCTTCGCCCGTCCGACGTATTCGTGGCCTGGATCTTCGTCCGAGTACACGTTCATGATGCCTTCCTCGAGGGCAAAGACTTCGGCTGCAGCCGCGATCTGGACGGCCCGCATGGGCCGTCCCTCGACCGTCTCGACCGCCGCCAGGCCGATCATCGATGTTCCGACGCCGCGGACACTCCCGATATCGAGGTAGGCCGCTGCCGACTCGAAGAAGAACCGGCGCGCCGCCGCCTGATCGTCGAGCCCGAGATATGTCCAGGCCATCTCGTTCAGGATCCGTGCCTCCTCGGCGCGGTCGCCGATGGCCTCGAAGGCAGCCAGCGACTCCTGATACAGCTTGATGGCCTGGCCGGGGTCGCCGCTCAGTGCCGCGAGTTGCGCCAGACCGCCCAGCGAGAGGCCTGAGCCCTCCTTGTCGTTGGATCGTCGTTGACTGGCCAGGGCCTCGGTGTATCTCGACGCGGCCATTTCAGTGTCGCCCGACACGGTGTTGAGGATCCCGTCGAAGCTCAAGGCGAACCCCAACGCCAGCGGATACTTTTGCGCCCGGCTTCGGTCGATCGCCTCGCGTGACCACTCGGCGGCCCGTTCCATGTCGACGGTCAGGTAGAAGAGCGAGAGGAGCCCCGCCGCGAGGGCCATCTCTGTGGCTGCGTCCAGGTCTCGCGCGATGCCATAGGACTCCAGGCCCTGTTCGATGGCTTCCTCGAAGTGGCCCAATGACCATGACGCCAAGCCTGCCGTCCGGAGCGCGTTCGATCGGCCGAGTGTCGGCCCGGAGCCGAGACCTGTGCCGAAGAACGCGCGCACATGGTCACGAGCGCTCAGGTGCTTCGAGCGGATGTGCCAGTAAAGCCACAGCGATCCGCACGTCCGCATGCCGAGCTCGGCCGACGTCGGATCCCCTTCCCTCGCCCTGCGGAGCAGGAAGTCGAGTCCGGCCTGTAGATCCGCATCTTCGACGACGCCTCGCTCGATCGATCGGACCTGATCGTCACCCTCGATCCCCGTTCGGATCTGCTCGGCGACCTGCACGAAGTGGGCCGCGTGCCGTAGGCCCATCTCGTCCGCTTGTCCCGAAACCAGGAGCTCCTCGCGCGCATAGTCCTTGATCGTCTGGAGCATCTGGAACCGGTCTGCGGGGCCCGCGGCCTGGACCAGGGCCTTGTCGACCAGCGACTCCAGGTCGTCGAGCACTGACTCCGAATGCTCGGAGCACACGGCTTCGATGCCGTCGAGCGAGCATCCACCGGAGAACACCGACATCCTCCGGAAGAGCCCCTTCTCCGATGCCGTGAGCAAGGAGTGACTCCAGTCGATCGTCGCCCGTAGCGTCTGCTGCCGGTCTGGACGGTCTCGCTGTCCGGTGGTGAGGACGTCGAGGGCGTGGTCGAGTCGCTGGAGCAGGGCTTCCGGCGACAACAGGCGTATCCGGGCAGCCGCGAGTTCGATGGCCAGCGGCAGGCCATCCAGGCGCCGGCACATCGCCACGACCGCGGGAGCGTTGTCCGCGGTGAGTTCGAAGCTGCTCCTGGCCACCTTCGCCCGCTCGACGAACAGGGCGATACCCGGAAAGGCCATCAGCGACTCCGGGCGTTCGACCGTCGCCTGTTGCGGCAGGGCCAGCGGGCTGAGGGCATATCCCCGCTCGGCCTCGATCCTGAGCAGCGTCCGGCTGGTGGCGATGACGCGCAGCTCCGGGCATCCGCTCACCAGCGCGGCGATCTCGGGCGCCGCCTCGACCACCTGTTCCAGGTTGTCGAGCAGTAGCAAGGCCTGCTTGTCCCCGATCAGCGCAACGATGCCGTCGGCCTGGCTCCTGCCTTCCGCTTCCTTGACGCCCAGCGCATTGGCCAGGGCGGGCATGAGGTCGGGGGCATCGGTAACGGCGGCCAGCGACACGAAGGCGATCCCGTCGAGGAATCGGGACGCGAGACGATGGCACACCTCGATCGCCGTCCTGGTCTTTCCGATACCGCCCGGACCCGTCACCGTGACCACGCGGTGTTGCTCGAGGAGGCCGATCAGCGCGGTGAGGTCCGCGTCTCTCCCGAGCAGTGGCGTTGCAGGATCTGGAAGGTTGCTCGGCAGGCTCGCGAATCGCTCACCCTTGCCCAGGAGGAGGTCTGCGGCCGGGACCGCCAACCCGGCGGCGGAGACCGCGTAGATCTCGAACGGGCGGCCGACGTTCTTGAGCTTGAACTTCCCCAGGTTCACGAACCCGAGCTGCGGTTGATTCCTGACCTGATCGTGAACGGAATCGGACACCAGGACTCCACCGGCGACCCCGAAGGACTCGATGCGAGAAGCGATGTTCACCGCGTCCCCGATCAGACCGGTGGGTTCGACGATCACATTGCCGACGTGGATGCCGATCCGCACGGGGACGTCTGGAGGTTGGCGGAGGTCCTGCTGGATCTCGATGGCACAGCGGACGGCGTCCAGCGAGTTGGGAAAGATGGTCAAGGCGCCGTCCCCGTAGTACTGGACGACGCTTCCGCCGAACGCCTCGTGCTGCGCATTGAGCACGCTCGCGTACCTGGCACGTGCCCGCATGGCCAGCTGTTCGTCCTCCTGCATCAGGGCGGTGAAGCCGACCATGTCGGCGAACATCACCGCTGCCAGCTGCCTGTCCAGGTGCTCACCCATCGAGACGGACCTCTGCCAGGGGAGGTTGGTTCTGGCGCTGCACAGGTGGAGATCCTCGTGATGACAGGCACCAGTATCGCAGGCATACAGTTCTGGTTGGAGCTGCGCGTAGGCCGTGGATCGGGTTCGAGCCCGGTCTTTGCCGGCCCACAAGCAGCGGGTTCCCCTCTTCCGCGGGCTCGCGACTGTATCGGTCGCCGTGTCGATCAGGATTCGTCCTGCAGCGCTGGTAGCACCGAGACTTCAACCCCCGACGGTTGCGTCCGGCACCGCATGATGCGCTGCGTCGCAGCCCGGTAATCCTCGGGCTTCGCGGTTGGGATGTTCACGAATGTCTGCGGATTTCGATCCACCAGTGGGAACCATGTGCTCTGCACCTGCACCATGACGCGATGGCCGCGTCGGAACACGTGGTTGACGTCGGGCATCGTGAAGGTCACGGCCTCGACGACGCCGGGGACGAACGGCTCGGGCTGTTCGAAGCTCCGACGGAACTTGCCGCGGAACGGTTCGCCCCGCACGAGCTGCTGGTACCCCGCAAGCGTCACCGTCGGCGGCCCAACGTCCCGACCGGCGTCCGCTCCGCTCTTGGCGGCAGGCGTGCTGCGGGTCGGTGGGTCGACGTCGATCAGCTTCACAATCCAGTCGGAATCGGTCCCCGTCGTCGCCACGAAGAGCTTCGGCGACACCGGCCCGGCCATCGTGAGGTCATCCTCGAGCGGCTCTGTCATGTAGACCAGCACGTCCGGTCGCGTCGCGGCGAACCGCTGGTCGGAGACCATGTACTCCTCGGGCATCGTCTGGGCCGTGTATCCAACCCACGGCACGGGCTTGGCCGGATCGCTCACGTAGGAATCGCTTGCGTCCGTGTCGTCCGGCGGCTCGAACGACAGCCCGCCTGCTTCCCGGAAATAGAGGATCCGGGGTTCCGCGGTGCGGGGCGGCCACGCTGAGTATTGGCGCCAGGTGTTCGTCCCGGTCTCGAAGACGTAGGCCTCCGGCAACGCCGGGTCGGGCCCGACCTTGAGGTGGAAGTCGAAGAACGGAAGCAGGATGTGCTCGCGGTAGAAGGCTGCCGTGTCCGACGCGAAGTCGACGCTCCCGAGGTGTCGGCCGTCCGTGTACGCCCAGCCGCCGTGGACCCAGGGTCCGACGACGAGGCTGGTGGCAATGCCGGGGTTCTCGCTCTTGAGCGCTCGGTGGACGCGGAACGGTCCCATCAGGTCCTCGGCGTCGAACCAGCCGCCGACGGTGAGGACCGGGCACCGGACGTCCTTCAGGTGCCGCCAGATTGCGCGCGACTGCCAGAAATCGTCATATGTCGGGTGGGCGAGGAGCTCGTCCCAAGTGGGATTTCCGGTTCCGAGCTTGGCCGTCAGGTTGGCGATCGGGCCGGCCCGAAGATAGAACTCGTAGCCATCCTCCGTGCCGTAATCGAAGGGGACCGTGACCTTGGCTGGCGGCGTTGGCTCCGATTGGGGCTGATAGACCGATACCGAGTTGAAGGCATGCGCGAGCATGAACGCGCCGCCGTGGTACCAATCGTCATCGAGGAACAGGTCGGCGACCGGCGCCTGCGGCGAAGCAGCCCGAATGGCCGGATGCGTGCCAATCATCCCCGCCGCCGTGAAGAACCCTCCGTACGAGATGCCGAAGAGGCCCACCCGGCCGTTGTGGTTGGGCACGTGTCGCAGGAGCCACTCGACCGTGTCCCACGTGTCGGACTGCTCATCGACATCGGCCGAGGTGGGCTTCTCCGGACGATGTGGGGTCACATGGGTGAACGTTCCCTCCGACATCAGCCGCCCACGGACATCCTGCCGCACGAAGATGTAGCCGGCCCGCAGGAGCGCCTCGGACTGGAGGCTGAAGGCGCCCTGCTCGTCGACGCCGTATGGGCTGACGCCGAACGGCGTCCGGGTAAGCAGGATCGGATAGGTCGTCGCGGTGTCCTTGGGCACGAGCACCGAGGTGAAGAGCCGCACACTGTCGCGCATCGGGATGCGGAACTCGTACTTCGTGTAGTGCTCGATCGCGTCAAAGGCGGCGCTCTCGGGATCGGACCCTGCGGAGGCTGGCATTGCGAAAACAGTAGAGCTTCGTGTCAGATGATTTCGGACACTTGAACGCCCTAGCGACCCGGGCGGGCCGCAGCGCAGCCACCTACGCGAGTCGGCCGGCTCCTATGTCGAGCGACCGAACCATCTCGAGTGGGTTAATTGCAGAGTCCTGAGCGCGCGCGGACAAATCGAACTCGATTGGAGGAATGCCGTGGAGGCAAGAGATGTGGTTCAAGCAGCAATCGACGCCTACCACGCTCACGACCTGGATCGCTGCCTCAGCTACTACGCTCCCGGCGTCGTCGTGAAGGACGCCGACGGCAGGATCCTAATGGACGGCGCCGAGGCAGTGCGGGCTCGGTACGCTCGTTCGATGACCGAGAACCCGAACATCCACTACGACATCCCGAACCGGATCGCGCTCGGCGACTTCGTCATCGACGAAGAGCTGGTGACGGGCTTCACGAAGCCCGGCGCGCCCGACGTCGTCCGAGCGGTGCTCGTTTATCGCTTCTCGGGCGAGCTGATCCGTGAGATCTCGATCCTGGGCACTTGAGATGCAGATGAGTCAAGCTTCACGTCCTGAGACCCGCGAGACGCCGCCCATCCCGTGAGGAATTCACGTACTTTGCCCTAGCTCGGACACTAGCGGGCCGCACCGTCGATCGTAGACAGGCACCCCTCGAATCGAATAGCTGATAAGTGTGCCCGTTTGTATCGAGCCTCCACGCTTGTAGCACTGCGCACAGGGCGGGAGACCTACGAAACAGCTGCTCTACCGCTGAGCTATGTCGGCGCGAGGGCGAGTATAGGTGATGACTTTGGACAGCTGCTCTACGTGGTCGGCGAACCCCTCTTGAACGGACCCTTCGGCTGGTAGCCCAGCCCCCGCTACAGCAGATAACTGTTGCACCGCAGCCTGTCAGTCTCGCCGTCGTCAGAGCAGTGGGCGCTCGCCTCCATCCGCGCCACGACGGACAACTCCCCTATCAGGGGTGCCGACCCCATCCGCGCGGCGACGATGACCTCGGGTGACATCGACGAACGCTGAAGGACGCGGTGCTCCGGACACCTGATCAGACGTAGCCCGGCGCCGTTTCGGAGTTCCTCGACCTCAGCTTCTGGATGTGGGTAGAACGTCCTGACGATGCGCCAAGCGTCGTCAATCAGCTGATGTGGCATTGCGGAGACCGACCAAGATCGACGCGTAACATTGGCGCACGCTGAGCGAGGAGGGAACATTGGAGCATCCGAACGCAGAGCTGCTACGTCGCGCGTGGGCGGCCTACAACCGCGGGGACATCGAGGCATTTGCCCGTTGCCTAACCGAGGACTGGCGCGAGTATGGCCCGGAGGGCGAGGCCGGCGATCACGCGACGCTTGAGGACGAACGTCCGACGATGGAGGCCCATCGGTCGGCGTTCCCCGACAAGCACACCGAG
>PNAZ01000055.1:12321-19408 GCA_003169655.1 Chloroflexota bacterium | reverse complement strand
CATCTTGCGCATGTCCTGCTCGTCGTGGACGGCGTGGATGACCGAGCCCGAGTCGAGGAAGAGAAGGCCCTTGAAGAAGCCGTGGGCCATCAGGTGGAAGATCGCCGCGGTCCAGGCGCCGACGCCCAGGGCGGCGAACATGTAGCCCAGCTGGGACAGGGTGGAGTAGGCCAGGACCCGCTTGATGTCGGTCTGGGTGAAGGCGATCGAGGCGGCCAGGATCGCCGTGAACGTGCCCAGGGCGGCGACCACGACCATCACCTCGGGCGTGTGGGCGAAGATCGGGCTGGTCCGGGCGACGAGGTAGACCCCGGCGTTGACCATCGTCGCGGCGTGGATCAGGGCCGACACCGGGGTCGGGCCTTCCATCGCGTCGGGCAGCCAGACGTGGAGCGGGAACTGGGCGCTCTTGCCCACCGCCCCGCACAGGATCAGCAAGGCGATCCAGCTGATCGTCGCATGGTCGAGCTTGCCAATCTGGGCCAGCACCTCCTGGATGTTCAGGGTGTGGAGCTGGGTCCAGATGAGCATGATCCCGAGGATGAATCCCACGTCGCCGACGCGGTTGACGATGAACGCCTTCTTGCTGGCCAGGGCCGCGCTCCGGCGCGGGAACCAGAAGCCGATCAGCAGGTAGCTGCTCAGCCCGACCAGCTCCCAGGCCACGAAGACGACCAGGAAGCTGTCGGCCAGGACGAGCACGAGCATCGAGAACATGAACAGGTTGAGGTAGGCGAAGAACCGCCAGTAGCCGCCGTCGTGGCTCATGTAGCCGACTGAGTAGATGTGGACGAGCAGGCCGATCGTGGTGACCACGATCAGCAGGCAGGCGGTCAGGGCGTCGACGAAGAAGCCGGCCGAGACCGTGAACTGGCCGGCCGGGATCCACTGCCAGAAGGTGACCCCGTGGCCGTGCTCGCCGAACGGCGCAGCGCCGGTGATCGCGCCGACGGCCACGATCATCGCCGCGAGCCAGGCCAGGGTGACCATCGCCAGGGGCACAGCGCTGGCCGCGGGCTTGCCCCACTGGGCCTGGATCCGCCGGCCGAAGAGCGCCGTGAAGGCGAAGCCGGCGATCGGCAGGATCGCGATCAGCGGGATGAGGGTGTCGTAGGGCATCGCCGGCGCCTAGTCGCGCATCGTGTCGTACTCGTCCACGAGCGGGGTCTTCTTGTTGCGGAAGATCGCGATCACGATCGACAGCCCGACGGTCGCCTCGGCGGCGGCCACCGCCAGCACGATCAGGGCGATCACCGAGCCCTGGACCTTGAGCGAGGCGATGAATGCGCCGAAGGCGATGATCGTCAGGTTGACCGCGTTGAGCATCAGCTCGATCGACATCAGCATGCTGATCGCGTTGCGCCGGGCCAGGAAGCCGAACGTGCCGATCGCGAACAGGATGCCGGCCAGGATCAGGTAGGCATCGAGCGAGTGGCTCATATCGAGCTGTCCTTCTCGCGCTTGGCCAGGAAGATCCCGCCGATCACCGCGGCCAGGAGCAGGACGCTGACGATCTCGAACGGCAGCACGAACTGGTCGAACAGGACCTGGGCCAGGATCGCCGTGCCGACCCGGATCGGGGCCGCGACCGCGTTCCAGTTCGTGGCCCCGACCGTCAGGGCGATCAGCAGGGCCAGGACGGCGGCGGCGATTGCGGCCGGCGCCGCCTGGGTCTGGAAGACCAGCCGGGCCGGCGCGGCCTTGGTCTGGGTGAGCATGATCGCGAACAGGACCAGGACGCTGATCGCTCCGATGTAGACCAGGACCTGGGCAGCGGCCACCAGCGGCGCGCCGATCAGCACGTACAGCCCGGCCAGGGCGGCGAAGCTGACCATCATCGCCAGGCCGCAGCGGATGATGTCGCGCAGGGTGACGACGAGCAGGGCCGAGCCGATCATCACGACGCTCAGGATGATGAACAGGACGTCATCCCAGCCGAGGTTGATGAACGGTACCGCGTCCGGTATCGCCACGCGACTCCTCTCTCCTCATGGTTCCGGGCGAACGGATCGGCAGCCCTCCGATCCGCCCGACCCAGGATCAGCTACTTCGTGTGAGCGTGACCCGATCCCGCGCCTGCTCCACCGCCGGCGTGACCATTTGTGTGCCCGTTGCCGGCCGCAGCGCCAGCACCGCCCGCCCCGATCTCGGCCACGATCGCCGCGGGCAGGACCGGCAGGAGCCGGCCCGGATCGACGATCCGGCCATCCGCCTGGGCGCGTTCGAGCCAGTCNNTCGAAGTCCGCCCCGTCGCGCAGGGCGTCATACGGGCAGGCATCGACGCAGATCCCGCACAGGATGCAGCGGCTCTCGTCCACCTCGTACTTCTGGAGGACGCGCGGCTTGGGCATCAGGGCGCCGGTCGGGCAGGTCTCGGCACAGCGGCCGCAGGACACGCAGGGCGTGTCGTTGAGGCTCATGTCGAGCGGTGTCGTGACCAGGGTGTCGAAGCCGATCCGCATGAAGTCGTAGCAGGCCGCCCCGACCACCTCGCTGCAGACCTGGGCGCAACGGCCGCAGTCGATGCAGCGCGACGGCTCGCGCAGGATGAAGGCGTGGCTGTCGTCCCGGATGTAGTCGTGGTTGATCCCGGTGAAGCGGTTCTCGGACACGCTCCGGTAGCCGGCGCCCTGGCGATAGCCGGGCTCGAGCGTGGGCAGGGTGGTGCCGTACTCGATCCCCAGCCGGCGCAGGTCGCAGAAGCCGATCGCCTCGCAGGTGCACTGCAGGCAGCGGGTGCTCTCGGCCACTGCCTCGGCCCGGCTGTAGGGGATCTCGTACTCGATGTAGCTCTTGTTGCGCAGCTCAGGGTCCATCGCCTTGAGCCGGTAGCGCGGCTCCTTGACTTCGCTCGTGAAGGGCACGATCGAGAGGAACTCGGGCTGCGGCTCGGCCAGCGTCTGGCGCGTCTTGAGGGCGCCCAGGTCAAGGCCCTTGACGAAGGCATCCACGGCATACGCGCTGCGCCGGCCTTCGGCGACCGCAGCGACCACGGTCGCCGCGCCGATCCTGACGTCGCCCGACCCGAAGACGCCCGGCCGGCCGGTCTCGAAGGTCACCGCATCGGCCTTCAGCCGGCGCTGCTTGGTCGCCTCGAGGCCATCGGAGCCCGAGCCGAACCAGCTCAGGTCGGGGCCCTGGCCGATCGCCAGCAGGACCCTGTCGCATTCGATCGTGAACTCGGTGCCCGGGGCCGGCTCGGGCCGCCGGCGCCCGGACGCGTCCGGCTCGCCGAGCTGTTGGCGTATGAACTCGACGCCCGCGACCTTGCCCTTGCCGTCGACCAGCACCCGCACCGGGGCCGCCTGGAAGATCGCCGTCGCGCCCTCCTCGATCGCCTCGTGGACCTCGTCCGAGGCGGGCATGTCCTTCATGTCGCGGCGATAGACGAGGGTCACCTCGGCAGCGCCCTGGCGGACCGAGGTCCGGGTGCAGTCCATCGAGGTGAAGCCGCCGCCGACGACCACGATCCGCTTGCCGGCGTGGCCGGGATAGGTCAGGCCGAGGGCGGCGGTCTGGAGGTACTCGAGGCCATCGAGCACGCCGTCGGCGTCCTCGTTGGGGATCCCCAGCTTGTTCGTGTCATAGCAGCCGATGGCGATCAGGACCGCGTCGTAGCCCTGGCCCTGCAGGTCGTCGAGGTTGAAGTCGCGGCCCAGGCCCTGGTTGCACTCGATCCGGCCGCCCAGCCGGGTGACGCTCTCGTACTCGGCCTCGAGCACCCCGACCTTGGGCAGCCGGTACTGGGGGATCCCGTAGCGGAGCATCCCGCCCGGCGCCGGGTCGCGCTCGAAGACGGTCACGTCGTGGCCGGCGATCAGCAGGTAGTAGGCGGCCGACATGCCGGCCGGCCCGGAGCCGATCACGGCGATTCGGCGGCCGGTCTTGGGCTGGACCTCGAACGGGACAGGCGGGTCGATCCCCTCGTTGAGCATCGCCTTGAGGACCTGGTCGCCTGCGTATCGGTGGGTGTCGCGGATGGCGATCGCTTCGTCGACCTCGTCCCGCCGGCAGTGCTCCTCGCAGGGCGCCGGGCAGACCCGGCCGAGGACGGACGGGAACGGGATCGTGCGCTTGAAGATCCGGCTCGACTCGCGCCAGTTGCCCTCGGCGTTCTGCTTGAGGAAACCCGGGATGTCGATGTGGCTGGGACACTTGTTCTGGCAGGGCGGCAGGCAGTAGGCGTTGTGGTCGCTGAAGATCAGCTCCAGGTTGGTCGCCCGCAGGCGGCGGACCGCCTCGGTCTGGGTCGCCACCTTCATCCCCGCTTCGGCCGTCCGCGAGCACGAGATCGGGGGATGCTCCTCGCCCTCGACCTCGACCACGCACATCCGGCAGGCCCCGAAGCCGGGCAGCTTGGGCTCGTAGCACANNGTCGTCAGCAGCCGCTCGGACAGCGTCTGCTCGGGCGGCGGGGCGGGGCGCGCGATCAGGTCGGTCATCGGTGCGAGGGCCTCAGTGCGCCGCGGCTGGCTCCGCCACGGGCTGGAGCTTCGCATCCAGCTCGGGTCGGAAGTATCGCATCACGCTGGTCAGGGGAAGTGTCGCCAGTCGCTCGTGGTCGCACAGGCCGCTGGCCACGATGTCGGCCGACAGGTCGGTCAGCAGGTCGGCGTCGGTCGGCCGGGGGGTGCCGGCGTTGATCCGGACGGCGATCTCCTCCAGCCGGCGGGTGCCGATCCGGCAGGGGATCGTCTTGCCGCAGGCCTCCGATGCGCAGAACCGGGTGAGCAGCTCGGCCAGCTCGACGACGTCGGCCTGGGGCCCGGTCGCCACGATCGAGCCCGACCCGATGTGGGCACCGGCCGCGCGCAGCTCGTCGAACGAGTACGGCGTGTCGAGCAGGTCGGCCGGCAGGATCCCGCCCGACGGCCCGCCGACCAGGAGGGCCTTCGGATCCGGGCCCGCCGGGGCCTTCGCGCCGACCAGGCCCAGGATCGTCCGGATCGTTGTCCCGAGGGGGACCTCGGCGACGCCCGCCCCGCCGGCGCCCCGGACGTGGACCAGGATCGTGCCCGGCGCGCCGGGACTGCCGATCGCCCGGAACGCAGCAGCGCCCTCGCGCAGGATCCAGGCCGCCAGGGCCAGGGTCTGGACGTTCTGGACGACGGTCGGCCGGCCGAACAGGCCACGCTCGGCGGGATGGGGGGGTCGCTGCTCGGGCTGCCCTCGCTTGCCTTCGAGGGCCTTGAGCAGGACCGTCTCCTCGCCGAGCATGTAGGCACCCTGGACCGGTCGGACTTCGACGTTCAGCTCACGCCCGCTGTCGAGCACGTCCGAGCCGATGAAGCCGGCTTCCTCGGCCGCTCCGAGCGCCGCCTCGAGCCTCCGGATCGCCTCGGTCTCGGTCGCCCGCACGGCGATGATCGCGCTGTCGGCACCGATCGCCCAGGCGGCAATCGCGACTCCCTCGATCACGCCGTAGGGGTCTCGCTCGAGGAGGACGGCATCGGTTCGGGCGGCCGGATCGGCGCCGTAGCCGTTGGCGACCACGTAGCGCCGGTCGGCCGGGGTTGCCGCGGCGAGCTGCCACTTGTCGGCGGTCAGGAAGCCGGCCCCGCCCCGGCCGCGCAAGCCGGCCGCCCGGACCTCGGCCAGGGCGCCGGCCGGAGCGAGCTTGACGGCCTTCTTCAGGCCGTCGAAGGCACCGGCCTTGACCGCGGCATCGAGGTCCGTCGGATCCTTGGCCGAAGCTCGCCCGAGCAGCGGCCGGGGCCAGCCGGCGGGGGTCTTGAGGAGGTTGGTCATCGGCTAGTTGGCCCGCTTGGGGCGCGGTTTCGGAGCACGCCCGATCGCCCCGTCCAGGCCCGACAGGTAGTCGGCTTCGATCCGCTCGCGACCGGTCGCCGCCGCGGGTCCCCGCGTCGGGCTCGAGGTGGCGGCTGTAGCCTGGCTGGGCGGCTGGAAGCGGAGGTGGTCGTAGTAGGTGGCAGTACCGTAGACCATCGCGTACCAGGCGCCGGTTCCGAAGCTGATCCGCTTGAGCGCCGCGACCGGCAGGTAGCCGTAGGCTTCCTGGGTGGCGCCCAGGATCTCGAGCATTCGCTTGGGATCGTGATCTGCCTCGTGGAGGATCGCGTCCACCTGGCCCAGGTCGATCGGGCTCCAGTGCTCGTACGCCACGTCCGGCACGGTCCGACCGGCCCGCCGGAGGGCCGATTCCTCGCGCCGCTCGCCGTACGTCTCCGAGGCGCCCCAGTGGACCGCGTAGCGGCCCTTCGTGTCCATCCCGCCCATGTCGATGCACTCGATCGGACAGGCCTGGGCGCACTGGAAGCAGGTCTCGCACTTGAGCGTGCCGTGCTCGTCGTAGAGGAGCTGCAGGCGACCCCGGAACTTGGGCGAGATCTCGGCCGGCACCTCCGGCCAGAGGTTGGTGACCTTGGGCTGGAAGAAGCGGCGCAGGGTGAGGGCCATGCCCTTGACCAGGCCCAGCCCGGGAATCAGGCTCATTGCGCCAGCCTCATCGCTTGAGGACCAGGATTGCGCCGGCGGTCACGAACAGGTTGAGCAGCGACGCCGGCAGCAGCCACTTCCAGGCGAAGCCCATCAGCTGGTCGATCCGGACCCGGGGCAGCGTCCCCCGCATCCACACGAAGGTGAACACGAAGAGGTACGTCTTGCCCATGAACCAGAGCAGGCCGACGACCCAGTCGAAGCTCAGGAAGGCCAGCCCGAGGACCGCGGCCACGGCCAGCAGGTTGAACAGGACGAAGCCGATGATCAGGGCCTGCCAGAACTTGACCCGGCTGTTGAGCAGGTAGAAGGGCAGGCCCAGGACGACCACCGCGATCGGCGGTCCGAGGGCGATGAGGAGGAGCAGGCCGATGCCCAGCCCGCCCGGGTCGAGCCCGACGGTGACCGGCCAGGGCCAGTTGAACGGCGCGTTCCAGCCGCCCATGAACAAGGCCACGGTGAGGCCGGAGGCGATGAACACGTTGACGTACTCGGCGAAGAAGAAGAAGCCGAAGCGCATCCCGGAGTACTCGGTGGCGAACCCGGCCACGATCTCGGAGTCGGCCTCGGTCAGGTCGAACGGCGTCCGGTTCGCCTCGGCCGTTACGGCGATGAAGAAGATCACGAACGC
>PNAZ01000055.1:0-12306 GCA_003169655.1 Chloroflexota bacterium | reverse complement strand
ATCTCGTAGCTGACGACCTGGGCCGCCGAGCGCAGCCCGCCCAGGAGCGAGTACTTGTTGAAGCTCGACCAGCCGGCCATCAGCAGGCCGACCACGGTCAGCCCGCCCATCGCGAAGAAGTACAGCAGGCCGATGTTGAAGTCCTGGCCGAAGATCCCCGGCGCGAAGGGCAGCACCAGGAGCGACATGACGCTCGACATGTAGACCACGACCGGGGCCAGGGTGAAGACCGGCACGTCGGCGCTGGTCGGCGTGAAGTCCTCCTTCATCAGCACCTTCAGGCCGTGGACCACGGACAGTGCCGAGCCGAACGGTCCGACCCGGTCGGGGCCGTAGCGCAGGTTCATCAGCGCGATCACCTTCATTTCCATGTAGATGATCAGGAAAGCGCTGGGGACGGTCATCAGGAGCACGATCGTGGCCGCCACCACGAATCGGACGAGGGGCAGGTTGTCGACCAGGAACTGGACCACTGCGCCGCCGATCAGGGCGATCAGCAGGGCCAGGCCGGCGGTCAGGACGGCGCCGAGGGGAATGACGACCGCCAGGATCTTGCCCGGAATCGTCAGCCGCTCCCAGGTCCGTCCGACCATGGCCATCTACTTGTCCACCCCGCCCATGATCGGATCGAGCGAGGCCATGATCGCCATCGTGTCGGCGATCAGGTTGCCGGGCGTCAGCAGGCCGACCGTCTGGAGATGGACGAAGCTCGGATCGTGGATCCGCATCCGGAAGGGCTGATCGGTCCCGTCGCTGATCGCGTAGGTCGCGTATTGGCCGCGGGGACCCTCGATGGCCGCGTAGGCCCGCCCCGGCCGGGGCCGGATCAGGCGGGGCAGCTTGGCCATGATCGGGCCGTCGGGCATCTCGTGGAGGCACTGGTCGATGATCCGCAGGCTCTGCTTGACCTCGTCCATCCGGAGCAGGTAGCGGGCCAGGCAGTCACCCTCGGTCCGCGACGGGATGTCGAAGTCGAGCTCCGGATAGATGCTGTAGGGATGCGCCCGGCGGACGTCGAAGGGTACCCCGGTCGCCCGCAGGTTGGGCCCGGTCATGCACATGCTGAGCGCCGTGGCGGTGTCCATGACGCCCAGGCCGCGCGCCCGGCGGACGAAGATCTCGTTGTCGTTGAGGAGCGCCTGGTTCGAGTTGATCTGGTTGGTCGCCTTGCTCATCCAGGTCCCCAGCCGGCTCATGAACTCATGGTTCAGGTCGCCGTTCACGCCGCCGATCCGGAAGTAGTTGAAGAGCATCCGCTGGCCGGTCAGGGCGGCCAGCATCTCGACGATCTCGTCGCGCTCGATGAAGCTCCACAGGATCGGGGTCAGGCCGCCCAGGTCGAGGGCAAACCAGCCCATGAACAGGGCGTGGCTGGCGATCCGGTTCAGCTCGCCGGACAGCACCCGGATGTATTCGGCCCGGCGCGGGACCTGGACGTCGAGCAGCTTTTCGAAGGCGATCACGGGCGACCACTCGCAGAAGAGCGAGCTGATGTACTCGAGCGGGTCGGTGTAGCAGATCGCCTGGTGGTAGTCGGCGTTCTCGCACAGCTTCTCGACGCCGCGGTGGAGGTAGCCCAGGACCGGGTCGAGGTCGACGACCTTCTCGCCGTCGATCTTGAGGACCACCCGCAGGACGCCATGGGTGGAGGGGTGCTGGGGCCCCATGTTCACGAACATCTCGCCGTCGCGGAGGGTGTAGAACTCGGCCTCGCGCTCGGTCCGGGGCGGGTAGGGCGGGATCGGCTCGAACGTGCCGAGCTGCTCGTCGAGGGTGACCCGCGGGTCGTCCGAGGAGGCGTGGGCGGGGATGTCGAACGGCGTCCGGGTGGTCATCGTCGGCTCGCTGGTCTAGCTCGCGGGGGCCTGCCGGACGTGGGCGCCGGTCTCGGCGTTCGTCGGGCCGTGGGTCTGTTCCATGTGCCGGACGCCGCCACCCGGGGAGCGCGCCGCATCGTCGGGCAGGAAGAAGTCCTTGCGCAGGGGGAAGCTGGTGTAGTCGGGCGGCATGTAGATCCGGCGCAGGTCGCGATTGCCCTCGAACGTGATCCCGAACATGTCGTAGGCCTCGCGCTCCATCCACTCGGAGCCCTTCCACAGGAAGGTGACCGAGGGCACCCGCGGGTCGTCGCGCGACAGCCCGTCGGCAATCACCCGGAGCCAGTCGCCGGTCGTGTCGCTCCACAGGTGGTAGACAACCTGCATCGCGCTGCCGGTATCCACGCCGGCCAGGTCGGACAGCATCCGGAAGCGGAGCCCGGGCTCGTCATGCAGGGCGAGCAGCACCTCGGGCACGTCGCCGGGCGCGATCCGGATCTCGGTCTCGTCGTGGCGCTGGCGGACGGGGCCGGTCAACCGATCGGCGAAGCGCGCCTCGAGCCGGCGGCGGAGGGCGCGGTCCATTTACAGATCCTCGGGCACGGTGGGCCCGATCGCCCGCTCCGGCCAGTGGCCGCGCCGGTCCTTGATCAGCTGCTGGAGCTTCATCATCCCGTAGATCAGACCCTCGGGGCGGGGCGGACAGCCGGGCACGTAGACGTCGACGGGCATGATCCGGTCGATCCCCTGGATCGTGCTGTAGCTGCGCTTGTAGCGGCCGCCGGAGCAGGTGCAGTCGCCCATCGCCACGCACCACTTCGGCTCGGGCATCTGCTCCCACAGGCGAACCAGCGGCCCGGCCATCTTCGTGGTGCAGGTGCCGGCCACGATCAGCACGTCGGCCTGGCGCGGCGACGCGCGGAATGGAAACATCCCCCAGCGGTCCATGTCGTTCTTGCTGGTGGCGGCCGACATCATCTCGATCGCGCAGCAGGCCAGGCCCGACAGGAGCGGCCACAGGCTGTTGGCCCGGATCAGGTCGAGGACGATGTCGGCCTTGGTCGGGATGATCTCGAGCGGGCCCGCCCAGCGGGCGTTGTCGCGCCGGCCTTCGCCGGATGCCTCGAACTCCCGCAGGTGGGTGATGTCGGACGCCTGGCCGCCGTTGTAGGCGATCGGGTTGCTCGACTGCCAGAGGGTGTTGGCGACGACGATTGGCTCGACCAGGTCGCGCGGCTGGCTGATCACGGCGGGCAGGTTGCTGCCCGGGACCGGCTCCGGCTTCAGCGCCATGTGAGGACCCCCTTGCGCCAGGCGTAGGCCAGGCCCAGGAGCAGGATCCCGACGAACAGCAACATGCTCACGAAGCCGCCCAGCAGGACGCTCCGGAAGGCGATCGCCCAGAGGTAGATGAAGACCACCTCGATGTCGAAGGCGACGAACAGCAGGGCATAGATGTAGAACGACAGGCCGAACCGGCCGTGGGTATCGCCGAAGGTGTCGATGCCCGACTCGTAGGGCAGGCCCTTGTGGACATCGCCGCGGTTGCGGTGGGAGATCAGCCAGGCCGCGCCGATCGTGAGGAACACGAACGAGACACCGGCGACGCCGAACCCGACGATGTACCAGATCCCGGTCAAGACTTCCTCGCTGTGGCGGGTCGGGGGGCTCAGAGGCGCGCGGGCAGGAGCGCGGTCCGCGCGGCCATTCTACCGCGGAGCGCAGGGGCGAGGTGATCGGGGCCCTCCCGCCACATGCCGCGGCGCGGATCGTGATCAGGAAGGGGGCGAGGGACCAGCCGCGTCGAGCGCGCGTGCAGTTCGCGGCCGATCCCTCGTCGGTGGCGCCGTGCCCAGCGCCGATGCATAGCCTGCCCGTGCGCCGATTCGCCGGACAATAAGGTGAATGCCCTATCAGCCGGTCGGTCGCCGGCTGGCGAGGCCGCGGAGGGGCGGCTCCGGGTCCAGGCCGCGCCCGAGGAGCACCGCCCGGAAGCCGCCCAGGGCGGCCGGGTCGAGCAGCCGGGCGACCGCCGAGCGGAGCGACAGCCACGCTTCCATCGTCGTCGCCGGGTTGGAGCGGACCCGATCGAGGAGCTCCTCCAGTCCGCAGCCGACCAGGAACTCCGACTGGCTCACGTCGCCCAGGACATCGAAGCCGTGCCCCTGCGCGCCGGCCTCCAGCGCCGTCAGGTCCACGTGCGCGGTCAGGTCCTGGCGCCCGATCGCGATGAACGGATCGGCGTGGGCCCGATGGCCGGCGTACGCGCGGAGCGTGCCACCCGTTCGAGCCGGATCGTACAGGGCCGGCGCCTGATGGCCGTAGTCGATGACCAGGACGAGCCCACCCTCCAGGTCGGCAGCCACCTCGGCCAGCCACGGCTCGACCGCCAGGCAGACCTCGATCACCTGGCCCTCGGCCAGGCGCACCTCGTCGCGCCCAAGGCGCCCGGCGAGGTCCGCCGAGGACGGATCGCCGGGACGCTCGACGAGGCCACTCAAGCCGGCGTCCCAGGCGACGAACAGCTCCTGCAGCCGCCCGTCCAGCTGGACCAGGCGATGGACCGGCAGGGCGTCGAGGAACTCGTTGGCCAGGACGACACCCTGGAACGTTGCCGGAGCCCGCCGGTCCGGCTCCCGGGCGACCGGACCGAGGCGCTCGAAGAGCTCGCGCCGACGGGCCTCGTTGATCTCGATCGGCTCGTAGCTGAGCGAACTGGCCAGCTCCGAGCCGTCGCTGCGCAACCCGGCCAGGATCGTCGCCGCGAGGGTCCCGGAGCCCGAGCCGTACTCGCGCAGGACGAAGCCGGCCGGCCGGCCGAGCCGGCGCCAGACCTCGTCGACCTGGCGGGCGATGGCCGCGCCGAAGATCGGATGGGTGTCGGGTGCGGTCAGGAAGTCGCCCGACCGGCCCGGACGCTCGGCCGCCGTCCGGTAGTAGCCGTGCAGCGGGTCGTACAAGGCGATCGCCATGAACCGGGCGAAGGTCAACGGGCCGGTCGTGGCGATCTCGGCCTGGATCTGCTCGAGCAGCGCCGGTTCGCTGTCGGTCGGCGGCGGGCCGGCCGGGGCGCCGCGGCGCAGGCCGGCTTCGAACGGCCGATCCGCGCTCATCCGGCGGCCACGAGCCGGATCCCCGGACCGACCAGCGAATGGCCGCCGAGCAGGATCGGGATCGGCCCCGCGACCGCCGACGCCGTCAGCTCGGCCAGCCAGGGATCGGCAATGTCCCGCTGCCGGAGCAGGTCCGACGCGAAGCGATCCTCGCCGGACGGCCAGCGGACCTCGTCGGCACCCAGCCGATGGGCGAGCAGAACCCGGCTGTCGACGAGCGCGGCGTCACCCAGCTCTGCCAGGCGTGCTCCCAGCGCGGCTGGGCCATCGCGGTCGAGGATCGAGCCCAGGAGTGACCGGGGCGGCCGCTGCGGCCGCTCGGTCGCCATCGGGACCGACGCTCGCAGGCCGCGCTCCTCGACCAGGGCCCGGACCCGGCAGCGGGCGAATCCCTCGAGCCAGGCCAGGGCCGCCGCCGACGTCCGGCCCGCGATCACCAGCTCAGCAGCCGGATCGGCCAGGACTCGCCGGATCGCGTCGAGTCGATCGGTCACGCCGCCGTCGTCGGGATGGGGCCCGGGATCGATTGCCTCACCCCGCCGTCCGAGCAGGATCAGGTCGAGCGGCGAGTCGAGATCGACGCCCAGCCGGTAGCGGCTGCGGAGGTCCGCGACCGGGACGCCGGCCTGCTCGGAGAGCCAGCGCGGCAGGGCGTTGTCGGTCGCGAAATCGAGCGGCAGGCGGCGCAGCCAGCCCACGTCGGCTACGGCGATGATGTCGGACGAGAAGCGGTTGTTGGTGATCGCCAGCGGGCCACCGCCCCCGGCACAGCTGACGAAGCTCCGCCGATCGGCCAGGCTGGCCAGGGGGATGGCGCCCGATCCGAGCACGATCAGGCCGCCGTCCGGCACGTCCCTGAGGGCAGCCCCGAGCCGGGCGCCGAACGGCTTTCGATCCGGTGGCCCGGCGATCAGCCGGACGCTGGTCGCGCCAGCCCGCGCGAACCCGAGCTCCTGGACCCGGGCCAGCCGGCTCCGTGCGTCGGCCAGGCGGCGTTCCTGCGGGCCGGCACCGGGGCCGGCTTGCGGGTGGAAGATGAGGACGGTGACCGGACGCATGGTCCGAGTGTAGGTGGGCGATGGAGGTCGACTTGGCGCAGCGGCGGGTCCGGGCGTACATCGGCCTGGGAGCCAACCTGGGCGACGCCGGCGGCACGCTGCGGGCCGCGATCCACGCCCTTGCCGCGCTGCCCGGTACCCGGCTCGTCGCCGTTTCCAGGCTGTACGCGACCGATCCGGTCGGGGTCATCGACCAGCCTGAGTTCCGCAACGCGGTGACCGCCCTGGACGTGCCGGCTGGGCCCGATCCGGCAACCGGCGCCACGTTCCTGCTGGTGGCCCTCAAGGGGATCGAGATCGCCTTCGGCCGCCAGGCCCGCCGGCGCTGGGGTCCACGCGAGCTGGATCTCGACCTGCTGGTCTTCGGGCGGGCTCGGCTGGCGATCGACCGCCCGGCAGCCGGCCGCTCGATCGATGCCGATCGCGATCCGGCCAGGGCGGCCCGCCTGCTGGTCGTGCCCCATCCGGAGATAGCCGAGCGGTTGTTCGTGCTGGCGCCCCTGGCCGATCTGGCCGAAGGCCTCGTGCCACCCGGCTGGGGCGAGACGGTTGGCAGCGCCCGTCGGCGCCGGGAGATCGCCGAAGGCTCGACGACGGTCCGGCCAATCGCGACCTGGGATCGTTCGCCGGGAACCTGGCGCGAGCTCCCGGCGCCGGGGCCGGGCTAGAGGCGGACGCTCGGCGGACGCGAGCGGTCGAACATCTGGACCGTGTCCACGAACCGGACGTGGGCCTCGCGGAAGGACATCACCAGCGAATGGGTCCGGGCGCCGCCGCCGAAGAAGCGAACCCCGTCGAGCAGGTCGCCGCTGGTCACCCCGGTCGCCGCGAAGACCAGGTTGTCGCCCGAGGCGAGGTCGGCCGTGAAGTAGACCCGGCTTTCGTCGTCATCGTTGCCCATCCGCTTTGCCCGGACGCGCTCCTCGTCGTTGCGGAACCGGAAGCGGGCCTGGATCTCGCCGCCCAGGCAGCGCAGCGCGGCCGCGGTGATCACGCCCTCCGGTGCGCCGCCGGTGCCCATCACGGCGTGGACGCCGGTGCCCGAGACAGCGGTGCTGATCGCGGCCGAGAGGTCGCCGTCCGAGATCAGCTTGATCCGGGCGCCGGCGGCCCGGACCTCGGCGATCAGGTCGTCATGGCGCGGGCGCTCGAGGATCACGATCGTGATGTCGGCCACTCGTCGACCGAGCGCCTCGGCGATCAGATGGCAGTTCTCGGTCGGGCTCTTGCGGATGTCGACCTTGCCGGCGACGACCGGCCCGACGCACAGCTTCTCGAGATACGTGTCGGGGGCGTGGAGCAGGCCGCCCCGTTCGGCGGCGGCCAGGACGGTGATCGCGTTGGCCTGGCCGTGGGCGACCAGGTTCGTGCCCTCGAGCGGGTCGACGGCGATGTCGATCGCGGTTGATGCTTCGCGCGCCTCGACCCCCTTGCGGCCCACCTCTTCGCCGATGTAGAGCATCGGTGCCTGGTCGCGCTCGCCTTCGCCGATCACGATCGTGCCGGCCATGTCGATCTCGTCCATCGTCCGGCGCATCGCCTCGACAGCCGCCCGATCGGCGCCATCCTTTTCGCCCCGGCCCATGAACCGGGCCGCGGCGATCGCGGCCGCCTCCGTGACTCGGACCATCTCGAGCGCGAGCAGCGGCTCCATTGGCTGGTCCTCCGGTCGGTCCGCGGATTCCGTTGCGGGCTAGTGGCGAAAGTGACGACGGCCGGTGAAGACCATCGCCAGGTGATGGCGGTCGGCGATCTCGATCGCCATCTCGTCGCGAATCGAGCCGCCCGGCTGGATGATCGCACTCACGCCGGCATTTGCGGCGATGGCGATTCCATCGGGAAAAGGGAAGTAGGCGTCGCTGGCCATGACCGACATCCGGGCGCGGTCGCCGGCCCGCCGAAGGGCGATCTCGACCGAGACCTGGCGGCTGGCCTGGGCCGCGCCGATGCCAACCGTCGCGGCGTTACGGGCCAGGACGATCGCATTCGAGCGGACGTGGCGGACGGTCCGCCAGGCGAAGAGCAGGTCAGTCAGCTCCTCCAGGGTGGGCCTGCGCCGGGTGACCACCTGGAGCTGGCGCTTGTCGAGCTCGAGCGAATCCTGGGTCTCGACGAGCAGGCCGCCGCTGACCCGCTTGAAGTCGAGGCTGGCGATGCCGTAGTCACGCAGGCCCTCCGACGGGTCGGGCGGCACCTCCAGCAGCTCGAGGCCGGTCTTCTGGCGGAGGATCCCGAGGGCCGCCTCGGAGAAGCCCGGCGCGATCACCGCCTCGTACGAGTTGGCGGCGATCTCTCGAGCGGTCGCGCCATCCAGCTCGCGGTTGACCCCCACGATCCCGCCGAAGGCCGCCACCGAGTCGGTCTCGAGGGCATGCCGGTACGCCTCGACCAGCTCGTCGTGGGAGGCCATCCCGACCGGGTCGGTGTGCTTGACGATCGCCACCGTCGGCGCGGTGAAGTCCTTGGCGATCCGGTACGCCGCGTCCAGGTCGAGCAGGTTGTTGAAGCTCGGCTGGCCGCCCTGCAGCTGGCGGGCATCGGCCAGCGAACCGCTGCGATGGGTGGTCTCGCGGTAGAAGGCGGCCCGCTGGTGGGGGTTCTCGCCGTAGCGCAGGTCCTCGACCTTCTCGAGGACCATCGCCAGGCGGGACGGGAACTGGGTGCCCGAGACCTGGTCGATGTAGGCCGCGATCTCGGCGTGATATGCGGCCACGATCCCGAAGGCCTCGGCGGCGAGCTGCTGGCGGAGCTCACCGGACAGGGAGCCCAGCTCGCGCAGCTCGCGGGCGACCCGGCCATAGTGGGTGGGGTTGGCGATCGCGGCCACGGCGGCATAGTTGCGAGCGGCCGCGCCGAGCAGGGCCACCCCGCCGACGTCGATCATCTCGATCACCTCGGCCAGGTCGACGTGCCGGGCGCCGACCTGCGGCGCGAAGGGCTTGATGTTGACGACGACGATGTCGATCGCGCCGATCCCCTGGGCGGCCAGCTCCTCGAGCTGGGCCGGGTCGTCGCGGCGGGCCAGGATCCCGGCATAGACGGCGGGATGGAAGGTCTTGACCTGGCCGCCGACGAGGGGCGGAACGTTGGTCAGGTCCGAGACGGAATGGACCTCGATGCCATCCTCGGCCAGGTGGTCGCGGGTGCCGTCGGTGGCGTAGATCTCGACAGCGAGGGTCTGCAGCTCTCGCGCGAACGTGCTGATACCGTCACGACTCGCCACCGAGAGCAGGGCTCGCACCCGGGCTTCCTCCCTCCAGCGTTCGCGGCCATGCGGTTGCCCCGAATCGCGACCGTCCAGGCGCTTCCGGGCGCGGCGCATCGTGAGTCGGCCGGCGATGCCGCACCTGTGGCCGAGTATAGCGTCCCGGCGTGGCATACTCGGAACCCTCGCCCGGCTTTTGGCCGCCGTCCGACAGGGAGAATCCGCCCGGTGACGCTGCTTCCCTGGGAATACCTGTTCCAGTCATTCAGCGCCTCGCACTTCCCCGACCTGTTCTATGCGGTCGCCCTGGGTGCGCTGGTCCTGCTGATCGCGCTGTGCGTGCTGTACGCCGTCCGGACCCGCCAGCTCCGCCACCACGCGCCATTCCTCGACCTGTACGAGTGGCTGCTGTGGACCGGGATCATCACCTTTGGCCTGCTGCTGATCTTCAGCATCTTCGTATGGGACTTCATCTTCGTCCTGGCCACGGTCATCGCGGGGGCTGTGATCTTCGTCTGGATCCGGTTCTTCCGGTTCCCGCCATTGCTCTCCCTGTACGAGCAGAAGCTGGCCCGCCAGCGCTACCTCAGCCGCCAGAAATACGCCCACCCCGAGGCCACGATCCGGTCCAGGACGACGCGTCCTGCGCGGGTTTCGCGCCCGGCGCCCACCAAGCGGACGCGCAAGCGGCGCTAGCCGTCAGCATGCAGCGCCCGCCGGCGGCTTCCTGAGCGTGGAGATTCGGCGCTTCGGGATCGGCCAGCGGCGGCCCGACGGGCCTCCCGGGACCCACAACGTCCACGGCGCGCTCATCGATTCCGGGCCGCACGGCGTGGTCGCCGAACTGGCCCTGGCCCGCCACGCGACGATCGAGATGCACTCCAATCCGAACACGACCTGGTTCGTCGTGATCGAGGGCGGTGGCTTCGTCACAGTTGGCTCGGAGCGAGCCCGGGTCTTTGCCGGCGAGGCGGTCCAGTGGCCGGCCGGCGTGCCCCACGGAGCGTCGACCGAGCTGTCCGAGATGCGCGCGATCGTGGTCGAGTTCCCGGTCGCGGATCTTGCCCTGGGTCCTGGCGCGGCGATCGTCGACGCCCGCGCGCTCGGGGACGTGGAGGGGACTCCAGGTTCCGTCGCGGTCACGCCGGCGGCTTCGACGGTTGTTGCCCCGGCCGACGGCCACCTCGTCGACGAGCGACCCGCGCCGTACGACCCGCGCCACGGGGAGCCCCGCTAGGTCTTCGTTCTGGGCGCGGGCGGGCGGCTCGTGGCCGCTCGTTGGTCCGCGGATCCCAACCAGTATGTGTACTCAGTACCGCAAAACGGCGTTTTCGGCCCGTCTCCCCGCGCGGGCGCCTCGCCCGAGCCCGCGGACACCCGCGAGAGCCCGGGCGGCTCGCGGCCCAGGGCGATCGATATGACGGCCATGCTTAGCCGTCGAGGTCGAGCGGCTCCATCGCCTGCCGCGGGGACCAGCGGAGGGTCCTGACGGCCAAAACAACACCACCATCAATGAAGTGGAGCACACAGGGCGCAGCGTGACCGTGATCGTCCACTCCGCGGGTCGCCTGGCGGCGCACTAAGCATGGTCGACATACTTGGATCGTCGGTCCGTTCCGGAGCTCAAGAGCCGGGCCTGCCAGCCCGAGCCGCGGGGCCCCAGCCTGAGCCGCGGGGCTCCAGTCTGAGCAGCCCCGGACCCTACCCTTCGACTCCCGACGCGCCCAGCTCCGCGACGACAGCGCCGAGCTGGCCGAGGATGCGGGCGGTGGCGCCCCACACGTGGAGGCCCTCGATCCGGTAGCCGCCGTAGCGCAGCGGCCAGTCGCGAACCTGGCGCTCGACGATCTCGATCGGGGCGTCGGGCAGGAACGCGGCCAGTGGCGCCTCGATGATCCGGGCCACCTCGGCGACCGAGGTCTGGAACACTGGCGCCCGCCGCGCAATCGCCACGATCGGGGTGATGCTGAACCGGCTGACCGGGATCCGGAGCGGGTCCAGTCGACCGAGGACCTCCACGCCGGCCGCCGAAGGATCGAGTCCAACCTCCTCGGCCGACTCGCGCAACGCGGTCGCCTCGAGGTCCGCGTCTCCGGGCTCGACCTTGCCGCCGGGGAACGAGACCTCGCCGCTGTGCATGCCTTCGTAGGTCGCCCGCTCGGTCAGGATCACGACCGCCGAGCCATCCATCCCCGGCACGACCAGGACAAGGACAGCGGCCGGCCGATCACCGGCCACGGCGCCCAGCCGAAGCTCGGTCCGCGGGCGCCCGTCGGTGAAGACGGGCATCAACGAGACCGGGCCCGGCGGCAGGCGGGCGGGGCGGCTACCCAGTCCCGACTCGGGCGTCAACGACAGCGGACCGGGCGGCAGCCGGCCGCCGGGGGAGGCGAGGCGACTTACCGACGACCCACCCGGGACGGCAATTCGATCGGGCAGCCGGACGAGTCGCGCGGCCGCCTCCTCGAAGCGCATCAGTTGGGCAGGTTTCCGCCGGGCGTGCCGCTCGGGGTCTTTGGGCCTTCGATGTCCGGGACGTCGAAGATCGCCGCTGCCCGCCGGCCGTTCCGGCCGCCGCCCGTGCCCGCCTTCGAGCCGGCTCGGGCGTCGCGGTGCTCGGCCGCCTCGACAGCGACGGAGGCGTCGCCCGACGTGAAGACGATCGCGCCAGTGGACAGGTCGGCGTCGGCCACGATCTGGTCGCCCGGCTTGAACCGGCCCTGGAGGAGGGCCCGTGCGAGCGGGTTCTCGACCAGGCGCTGGATCGTCCGCTTGAGCGGCCGGGCCCCGAAGGCGGGGTCGTGCCCTTCGCGGGCGATCAGGGCTTGGGCGGCCGGGGTCAGCTCGAGGACCAGGTCCTGGCCGGCCAGGCGGCGGGCCAGATCGGCGAGCAATAGGCCAACGATCGCCTCGAGCTCGGCGTCGGTCAGCGAATGGAAGACGATGATCTCATCGATCCGGTTGAGGAACTCCGGCCGGAACTGCCGATTGAGCGCCTCGTTGAGGCTCGACTTCATCGCCTCATAGTTGGCCTGCTCGTGCCCGCCGGCGACCGCGATCAGCTCGCTCCCGACATTGCTGGTCATGATCACGACCGCGTTGCGGAAGTCGAC
>PNAZ01000082.1 GCA_003169655.1 Chloroflexota bacterium | reverse complement strand
GCTGACCACGGCCGAGCCGTCGGCCGGCGCCGCCGAGACCCCGGTCGGCGCGCCAGGCACCGCCGCCGGGATCACGCCCGCCGAAGCCGCCGAGGCGGGCCCGGTGCCGACGGAGTTGGTTGCCGTGACCCGGAAGGTATAGGTCGTCCCGTTGGTCAGGCTGTTGACGGTGCAGGTCAGGGTGCCCGTGGTCGTGCAGGTGTTGCCGCCGGGGCTGGCCGTGGCCGTGTAGCCCGTGATTGGATGGCCGTTGGCGGCAGCGGCATGCCAGCTGACCGCCACGGTCGTATTGCCGCCGACGCCGGTGACCGTGTTCGGGGCGCCGGGCAGGACCGGGCTGATGAACGCTCCGATCCCGTTCGGGGTGCCCAGCCCGGTCGGGCCGTCATAGCCGGCCCCGGCCGTGCACAGGTAGGAGCCACCGCAGCTTCCGTTCGAGCCGCTCGTCACGTCATTGAGCAGGTTCGACTGGCTGTAGAGGTAGCTGGCCGGGTAGGTGCCCGCCTTGGGCGCCCCGGCCAGTCCGAAGATCCCGGCGATCATCGGCGACCCGACGCTCGTCCCTCCGGCGACCAGCCAGCCGCCCTGGTAGATGGCGACACCCGTCGACGGGTTGCCCACGACCGAGACGTCGGCGACGGTCCGATTGGAACAAGAGCCGTCCACCTGCCAGGTTGGCTTCGTCTCCTGGTCCGAACAGCCGCTGCCGGCCCCCACCCAGGCCGTCTCGGCCCATCCACGGGGGTTGACCGCGGTAGTCAGGCTCGTCCCGCCGACCGACACGACGTGGGGCGAGGAGGCCGGGAACTGGACGCCGTACCCCGAATCGCCACTGCTGGCCGTCACCGCCACGCCCGGATGATCGAAGTAGGTCGATTCCCAGAAGTCCTGGCCCGTGAACTCGGCGCCACCGTAGCTATTCGACACGGCAATCGCACCTCGGCTGACGGCTGTGTTGACCGCAATGCCGAGGTCGCCGGCCGATCTGGATGTGGCCTCGACCAGCAGGATCCGGCAGTTGGGGCAGACGGCCGAGACCATCTCGATATCAAGGGCGATCTCGGTCGCCCATTCGGAGTCGAAGACGGGGTAGCTGGTCCCGCCTTGCTGATTGATCTTGGTGAAGCAGCCGCTGGCCGTCGTGCACGGGCTCAGCCCGAACTGGCTGCGATAGGCGGCCAGGTCGGACGCGGCCGAGGGCAGGTCCGAGTAATCGACCACGGCAATGATCGCGCCCGTCCCGTTGCCGGCGCTCGGGTCAGGCAGGCCGTAGGCGGCCCGCAGCTGGCTGGGCCCGTAGCCCGAGGGCACGAACGACGACCCGACGACGGCCATCGGGTGCAGCGCGATGTCGGTTCGAACTTCGGCCAGGCAGGCCATGAAGCCTGGAGCAGCGGGCGGGCAGACTGCCCGGTAGGCAGCCGGCCTTGGTGCGGCAACGAGTGCCGGTGCCGCCGCCAGGGCCGCCGTGGCTGCCGGCGGAGGCGGGCTGCTCACGGCGCTGGCCACCCCCGGCCAGGCCGCGGCGAGCACGATCAGCAGGAGCGATTGGCAGGCAGCGGCCCACATGGCAGCGCGACGGCGACTGCCGGAGGTTCGGTCGGCCCGACGGGAACCCATTTGTTTCGATGACTCCGGCTGTGCGGGAGCAGAGACCGGACCAGAGTGGCAGATCGGCGAAGAACCGGCCACTGGCTATCAGTCCTAACCGGCGCGTGGCCGCATCGGATTCGCTGCAGAATGGCGGAAAGCCGGGCAGTTCGTGGTCCGGACGGGGATGTGGGAGGCGGATCTGGAGCTGGCGGCCGGGCTGAACCCCGGGATCCTCCTCGGCTACGGCCTGATCATCCTCGGGCTGGTGGTCCTGCTGATCGGCCTCGTCTGGAGCGGGACGCGCCGGCTGCGCAACCTGTCCGACGACCCACGCGTGATCCGCGTCCTGATCCTGGCCGGCCTCGCCCTGGCCGCCGCTGGAGTGATCATCGGCGCGGTCGCGGTGCGCGCCTCCTGAGCGTCCGCGGTCGGCTGTCGCGCCAGGCCACGTAACCACCTGCGTTGACGGCCGCGGACGCATGGTAGGGTCGGGCCCATGTCAGTGGCCGCAGTTGGGGCGAGCGTGGGCCTTGGCCGGCTGGCGGCCCAACGGGTGCGCGCCGACCTGTCCTTCCTGCTCGCCGTGTGGCTCGTCCTGGTCGCCGCGACCACCCTCGTCGCAGCGTCGTTCCAGTACAACGAGGCGGTTGCGATCGGTGGCCTGCGCCGGGCGGTCCTCGACGCCGCGCCGGCCGATCGGGGCATGTCGGTCACGACGACGGCCAGCCCCGCCCAGGTGGCCAACTTTGACACGATCGTGTCCGGCATCCTCGGTCGGGCCTTCGGACCTGTCGCGCCGGTCACCCTTGCCGCTCGCTCGGCTTCGCTGGCGCCGCTGGGCATTGCCAGCGACCAGGCCGCCACCCACCTGACGGTCCTGGGCAGCTACGCCGGAATCGAGCAGCACGCCCAGCTCACGGCCGGGAGCTGGCCGACCGCCGGGCAGACGCCGGTCCAGGCCACCCTTTCGGTCCCCGCTGCCCGGGCCCTCGGGATGAAGGTCGGCGATCAGCTCGAGCTGATCGATGCCTCGGTCGCCGGTCCGACCAAGGCGCTCCTGACTGTGGTCGTCACTGGAACCTGGACCGCAGACCCCGACGATCCCTTCTGGCTGGGCGATCCGCTCGACCTCGACGGGATCGTGGACCAGACGTCGCTGGTCTATCGAGGCCCGTTCATGGTGGCTCCGGACGACCTCCTGACCCGCGGCCTGATCGCCCACCTGTCACTGACCTGGCGGGCCGGCCTGACCGTGGCCGACCTCGATCCGTCCGACATCAGCTCGATGCAGCAGGCCATCCCGGGGATCGCCCCGTCGCTTGGCGCGGCCCTGCCGCCCCAGCAACCGGTCACCGTGTCGACTGGCCTGACGCCGGTCCTGGCCACGGTCGAGCAGTCGCTCGCCCTGGCCCAGGGTGGCGTGACCCTGCTGACCCTCCAATTCGTCGTGCTGGCGGTGTTCGCGGTGATCCTGGTGGCCGCCCTCCTGGCCGAGCGACGCCGACGCGAGAACCGGATCCTCGTGTCGCGCGGGGGGACACAGGCCGAGATCCTGATCCTCACCGGGTTCGAGGCGATCCTCGTCACGGCCCCGGCGGTCGTCCTGGCCCCGCCGGCCGCCGCGCTGGCGATCCACCTCCTGGGCGCCGGGGGTCCACTGGCCAGCGCCGGGGTCGACCTGCCCCTGCTGATCTCCAGCGTCGCGATCGTCGCTGCCTTGTTCGCCGGCCTGTTTGCCGTCGCCGTGCTGATCGCGCCCGCCGTGCCGGTCGGCAATCGAGTCAGCTCGATTCGCCTGGCCTTCGGCCGTGAGGGCTCCCATGTTGCGGCCCAGCGCTTCGGGATCGACCTGGCCCTGCTCCTCGTTGCCGGGCTGAGCCTGTGGCAGCTCCGGCTGTACGGCTCGCCAGTGATCGAGGGCGGTGGCGGGCTGGGAATCGATCCGCTCCTCGTGGCCGGGCCTGCCATCGGCCTGGCCGCCTGCTCGCTGCTGGCGACGCGCGCCCTGCCCAGGCTGGCGCGCCTGGTCGAACGGGCCGTCGTGAACCGGCCCAACGTCGTCACCCAGCTTGTTGCCCACGACCTCGCCCGACGCCCGCTCCGATCGATTCGATCGGCCCTCCTGGTGATGCTGGCGGCCGGCCTGACGACCTTCGCCCTCGTCTACGACGCGACCTGGTTCCAGTCGCAGGCCGACCAGGCCGCCTACCAGTCCGTGGCCGATATCCGGGTGATCACGCCCGGCTATGCCAAAGTCCCCGGCGCGTTCCTCGGCCCGAGCTATCGGGCGATGCCCGGGGTCACGGTGGCCAGCCCGGCGATCCGGACGACGCTCGATATCGGCGGACCAGTCCGCAGCGCCGACCTGCTGGGCATCGACGCGGCCCAGGTCGCGTCCCAGGCCGACCTGCCCGGCGGACCGAAGGGTCCCCTGGCCACCTCGCTCAGCGGCCTCGCGACCGGACGCCCAGACGTGCCCACCCTGGTGCTGCCCGGGCAGCCGCTCCGGCTCCAGGTCACCCTCGACAGCGCGATGTCGGCCGTGGCGATCGACGGCTTTGGCCCGCCAGCCGGCGAGGTCGTCCCGGCCCCCCAGGGGATCGAGGTCGACGCCCTGGTCATCGACGGCGATGGCGGGACGTGGCGGTTCGAGAGCACGAACAAGGTCGACTTCAGCGGCTCGGGCGAGACCCTTGACATCCCGCTCCAGCCGAGCGCCTCGACCGAGCCGTCGCCGGCGATCGTGAGCCAGCTCGCTCCGCCGGTCCGCCTCGAAGCGCTCGAGGTCGTGATCGAGCCGCCGAACACCGGGACCCCCACCACCGGCACGATCGATATCCGCGGCGTGCAGGCCAGTGGCGAGGCGTCCGGCGACAGCTGGACGGCCGTGCCATTCGATGCCGGCCAGCCTGGCTGGTCGTGGCTGCGCCTGGACCAGTTGGGCTGGAACCCGTACGTCCCCCCGGCCGGCCAGCCCAACCGGATCGCGATCGATTCGACCGACCCGATTCAGATCTTCGACTTTTCTGGTTCGGCGTCGCCAACCTTCCGAATCTCCGCGGCGCCCCCGACCGCACTGACGGTCGACGCAATCGCCAGCACCGGCCTCCTGGCGGCGACCGGGCAGGCGGTCGGTGACACGATCGACGGCTCGGTCTTTGGTAACCCGATCCACATCCAGATCGTGGGCGAGGCCTCCAGCGTCCCGCCGCTCGATGCGACCAAGCCCTTCCTGGTCGTGGACGCGCCGACGCTGAGCCTGGCCGACTACTTCAACAGCGGCGCGACGATTCCGATGACCGAGTGGTGGCTGTCGGTCGAGCCCGGCCAGGCGACGGCGGTCTCTCGATTGCTCGCGGCTCCGCCCTTCTCGGCCACCTCGATCGTCTCCCGGGACGCGATCCAGCACGCCCTCCAGGGCGATCCGGTGGCGCTCGGCGTCGTCGGGGCGCTCCTGCTGGGGGCCATCTCGGCGATCCTGTTCGCGGCGCTGGGGTTCCTCGTGAGTGGCTCAGCCTCGATTGAATCGCGAGCCGACGAGTTCGGCCTGCTGCGCGCCCTGGGCCTGACCGATTCGCAGCTGATCCGGTGGCTGGCGGTCGAGCAGACGCTCCTGCTCGCGGTCGGGGTAGCCGTCGGCATGGCCCTCGGAATCGCCTTTGGCTGGATCGTCCTGCCCGCCGCGAACTTCACCCCGACGGGGGCGGCGCCGGTGCCGCCGGCGATCCTGGTCGTGCCCTGGCCGGTTCTCGCGGCCATGGCCCTGGGCAGCCTGGGCCTGCTCTTGGCTATGCTCCTCGTCGCCCGCCGTGTCCTGAGCCGCGTGTCGGTTGCCGCAACGCTCCGGGCGGTGGTCGAGTGAGGGGTCGCTGGGTCACCGTCTGGTCGCGCGGGCTGCGCTCCGAGCCGCTCCGCTCGGTTGGCGTCGGCATCCTGATCTTGGTCACGGTCCTGATCGCGACGTCGGTCCCACGCGTCCTAAATCGGGCTTCGGACAATGCCCTCCACCAGGAGGTCGCTGCAGCGGCCTCGACCGTTCGAAACCTCGAGCTCGTGCAGGACGGCCAGATCGACGCGGGCAGCACGGATCCGCTCGAGCCCGTCAGGGCAGCCGGCTTGGCCCTGCAGGCGCACTACCCGGTGCAGATCCCGGCGGTCACCTCGGCCGTCGGGCTGGTCATCGATACGCCGCTGTGGCACCCGAGCGTGGGTACGCCACTCGATACCGTGATGAACCTGCGCATCCAGGCCGACGTCGACGCGCACATCAAGCTCGTTTCGGGCCGGCTCCCGACGGGCGCGACGACGACCATCCCCGATCCGACGCCGGGGGCCAGCAAGGACAGCGTGCTCACCGTCCTCGAAGTCGCGGCCTCCAGCGAAACCGCGGCCAAGCTGAGCGTGCCGGTCGGAGGGCGACTGATCCTCCAGCCCGAGCCGAGCGATCCGCTGGGAGCCGACCGGGGCGTGCGGCTGGCCGTCGACCTGGTTGGAACGTATGACGTGACCGATCCCACGGAGGCGTTCTGGATGGACGACCAGAGTGTCGACCATACCTATACGTACGCGCTCCAGAAGTTCGTGGAATACGTCGGCGCGACGATGCTCCTGGCACCCGAAGCCTATCCCGCGCTGCTCGACGCGACACGATCGTCCGGCCTGCCGATGATCTATCACTGGCGCTCGTACGTCGATCCGGCGCTGATCGAATCGAGCCAGCTCGACCCTCTCGCGGCTGCCCTCCGCCGGGCCGAGACAATCTATCCCCCGGCGACGCCCGTCGTCGGCAACGGCGGGAGCTTCAGCGGACCGGACCGGATGAGCCGGGCATCGCTTCGGACGGGCCTGCTCGGCCTGATAGCCGCCCACCAGGCACGCTGGCAATCGGGAGCCACGATCCTCGCGATCCTGTGGACCGGCGCGGGACTCGTGATGCTGGCCAGCCTGGCCCTCGTGGCCGAGATGATCGCCCGGCGCCGAAGCGCGGCCCTGTTGATCGTCGGCAGGCGAGGTGCCTCCTCGGGCCAGATCCGGACTGCGATCCTCAGCGAGTCGATCGTCCTGGTGTTGCCGGGAGCGATCATCGGCACGATCCTCGCGGTCATCCTCGTCCCGGATTCCGATCCCGGCCCGACCCTGCTGGTCGCCGGCCTGGTCACGGTCGTGGCGATCGGCCTGATGGCCCTGGCGACCCGCCGCTATCGCAACGTGGCCGTCTCCACTCGAGTCCGACGATTCCCCCGCGTCGGCTCGGGCCGGCTCGTCGCGGAGGCGCTCGTCGTCGGACTGGCGATCGTCGGGGCCGTCCTGCTCCACGGCCGGAATGCGGCCAGCGTGTCCAGCGACGTCGGCGCCGATCCATTCCTGGCGGCCGCCCCGGCCCTGGTTGGCCTGGCCGCCGGAATTATTGCTGTTCGCCTGCTGCCGGTGATCCTCGGCTTGCTCGCCCGGCTCGTCGGGCGGGGGCGAGGCCTGGTCGCCGTGCTTGGGATTCGCCGGGCGGCGCGCGACGGTGGCATCGCGGCGGTCCTCGTCGTCGCGCTGACGGCAACGGCCGTCGGTACGTTCGCGTCGGCCCTCCTCGACCAGATCAACGCCGGGGCCGCCTCCGCCTCGTGGCAGACCGCCGGGGCGGAGTTCCAGGTCACCGGACTCGCCGCCTACCTCGAATTGTTTGAGACCCGCCACCCGAGCGGGGTCCAGGCCGAGGCGGCGATCTCGATCGTGAGCGTGGCAGTCAGCACCGGTGGCGTCCGCAACCTCATCGTCGTTGACCCGGCGACCCTGGCCGCCGTGTCCGGGGGGTCGCCCGCCGATCCAGGCCTTCCGGCGGCGATGGCGGGAGCGGCGGGCAACGCTGCCCCGGTCATCGTCTCGAGCGGCGCGGAGGGCTCGAGCCCGATCGCCGCCGGCCAGTCGTTCAGCGTTCGGATCGGCGGCGGGGCCGTCCCGCTCCAGGCGGTCGCCGTCCGCGATTCGTTCCCGGCAGCGCCTCCCGGCCAGCCCTTCGTCGTCGTGTCGAGCGCGCAGCTCAGTGTGGTGTCACAGGGCTTCGCGCCGGAGCCGACGGCCCTCCTGCTCCGGGCGCTGGGCGTTTCGCTGGGTCAGATCCAGGCCGACGTCAGCGACCTGCCCGGCCTGACGGTCGTCGGCCAGGCAGCGACCGAGACAACCATCCGCAACGCTCCGGTGGTCGCGGCCGTCTCGCTGGGGATCCTGAGCGGCGCGGTCGCGGTCCTGGTGTACGGCCTGCTGACGGTCGTGCTGGCCATCGCCCTCGGTACCGCCGGCCGTCGGACCGAGACGGCGCGACTCCAGATCCTCGGACTGTCGAATCGCCAATCGGTGTGGCTCGTCCTCGTCGAGTTCGCACCGGCGGTCCTGGCCGGCGTCCTGGTCGGGCTCGGCCTGGGCATCGTCCTGGTCGAGTTCGTCGGGCCGGGCCTCGACCTGCCGGCAGTCCTGGGGGTGCCCGGCCTTGCCTCGTCGACGCCCGATTTCGCCCGGCTGGCGCTGCTCGCCCTCGCGACGCTGGCGCTGATCGCGATCGCGACGCTACTCTCGAGCCTGCTCGAGCGGCAGAGGCAGCTGGCAACGGCAGTCCGGGATGGAACCCAATGACCGTGACTCCGCAGACCACCCGAGACATCGTCGCCTGCGACAACCTGGTCCGGATCTTCAGCGTCGCCGACATCGAGGTCGTGGCCCTCCAGGGCCTCGACCTGCGGATCAAGGCTGGCGAGATGGTCGCGATCGTCGGGGCCTCAGGGAGTGGCAAGTCGACCCTGCTCAACATCCTCGGTGGCCTCGACGTGCCGACCGCCGGGCGCGCCGTCGTCGACGGCCTGGACCTGGCCCGCCTGTCGCCCGGCGAGCGGACCCGCTATCGCCGGCGGACCGTCGGCATGGTCTGGCAGCAGACGTCGCGCAACCTCCTGCCCCACCTCGATGCGCTGGCCAATGTCGAGCTGCCGATGGTCCTCGATCACCGCCCGAATCGCCAGCAGCGGGCTGAGGACCTGCTTGAGCTCGTTGGCCTCTCAGACCGGGCCCGGCACCGCCCGCGGGACCTGTCGGGCGGCGAGCAGCAACGGGTCGCGATCGCCGTCGCCCTGGCCAATTCACCCTCCGTGCTGCTCGCCGATGAGCCGACCGGTGAGCTCGACAGTGCCACCTCCGCTGACGTCTTCGAGCTCCTTCGGCGGATCAACCGCGAGGTCGGCACCACGATCGTCGCGGTGACCCACGATCCGCTCGTGGCGGACCACGTCACGAGGACTGTCGCGATCCGGGATGGCCGGACCAGCACCGAGACCGTCCGCCGCACCGAGCGCTCGGAGGCCGGCGGTCAGCAGGTGATCGCCGAAGAGTTCGCTGTCCTCGACCGGTCCGGCCGGCTGCAGTTGCCGCGGGCGCACATCAAGGCGCTGGCCCTCGCCGATCGGGTCAGGCTGCGGCTCGAGGAGGACCACGTCGGCGTCTGGCCGAGCAACGCCGAGGATGCGCCCGGCTCGTCCCCGCCGGAGACCAGCGCTGATGATCGGAGCGAGGCCTGATGGGCGGACCGCTAACCGTCGCCCCGGTCGGCGTCGCTGCGCTCGAGGCTGTCGAAGTCGTCCGCGCCTATCCCTCGGGCGAGGGCGTGGTGCACGCCCTGGACGGCGTGAACCTGCGGGTCCTGCCCGGCGAGCTGATCGCCGTTCGTGGCCGGTCGGGTAGCGGCAAGACGACGCTCCTGAACGTGATGGGCGGGCTCGACCGGCCCACCTCCGGAAACGTCACCGTCGAGGGCCGGGACATGGCCGGCCTGACGCCCGGGGAGCTGGTCGACCTCCGGCGGCGGACGATCAGCTTCATCTTCCAGGGCTTCGGGCTGCTGCCGATCCTGAGCGCGGCCGAGAACGTCGAGATTCCGCTTCGGCTGACCAGCACCCCCGCCGCCGTCCGCCAGGACCGTGTCCAGGAGATGCTCGACCTGGTCGGCCTCGGCGCCCGGGCCGGCCATCGCCCGGGAGAGCTATCGGGCGGGGAGCAGCAACGGGTTGCGATCGCGCGCGCCCTGGCCAACTGGCCGCGGATCCTGCTGGCTGACGAGCCGACCGGCCAGCTCGACTCGGAGACCGGCCACCTGATCATGGAGCTGATCCGGCGGGTGGTCCGGGCCGAGCACGTCACGGCGATCGTCGCGACACACGACCCGGCGATGCTCGATGTGGCCGATCGGGTGGTCGAGCTGCGCGACGGCCGGCTCATCGAGGGCTGAGCCGAGCCAGCGTCTCGTGCAGGAACGCGTTGTCGTACTCGTCGCCGTCGACGCCCAGGCGGCGATCCTGCTGCCAGCGATAGAGCCCGAAGCTGAGCGCCAGGGCCGCGACGGGATCGGCATGGATCCGGGTTGACGGCGCTGCCTCTCGGTAGGCCTTGAGGACGCGCTCGGCGAGCGGCCAGCCACCGAAATAGGCGATCGCGGCGACGTCCCAACCGGCGGCGCCGACGAAGCACTCGCCGAAGTCGATGAAGCCCAACCGGCTATCGTCCTCGAGGACGTTCTCCTCGTGCAGGTCCGAATGGACGATCACCGGAGGGCCATCGAGGGCGGCTCGCCGGATCGCCGGGGCATGGCCCTCGATCGCCGAAGCCAGCTCCGGCCGGTCCACCAGGGCCGGATGCTCACCGAGCTGCACGCCACCGAACGGCCACAGCGGCAACCTCTCGAATGCCGCCACGAGCCCAGCCTCAGCGTGCCTGGATCGCCCGATCAGCCGGCCCTCTGATTGGGCGAGCGGGCCGAACCCTGTGGCCGGGATCGAGTGGAGCACGTGCAGGAACGCCGCGATCCCGGGTGCGGCCCAGGTGGATGACTCCGGCCGCAGACGGACGCCGGGCACGAAGGAAGTCAGCGAGAACGGGCCGGCTGACCAGCCGGGAATGAGCCAGCTCCCCTGGATCGGCGCCGGAACGCGGGCNNAGGACCAGGTCGCCGCTCGTTGATCTGAGGCGCCAGGCATGGCTCGACAGGCCGTCCGGCAGCGCCTCGGGTTCCGGCCCGCCGAGCTCGAGCGCGTCCAGCAACGCGCGCGCCCGCTCAACCGCGCTCATCGCCCCTCCGCTCCCATGGCTCGAGCCTACAGTGGCGCCGGTCCCGCGTCCAAGCGGTGGGTCGGGAGCTGCCCGGCCGAAGGCTTCATACTGCTTAGGTGTATATCCCCGCTCATTTCAAGCCCGACGACGGGGCGGTCCACGAGCTGCTCAACCACTCGGGTGCTGCCGACCTGATCACCTCGACCGCGGACGGCCTGCTGGCCACGATGCTGCCCTTCCTGTACGACGCGCCGGGCAGCCGGCCGGGAATGGGTGAGCTGGGCGCCCTGGTCGGGCACGTCGCCCGGGCCAACTCGCAGTGGCGCGTGCCGGCGCTCGAGGCGATGGTCATCGTCCGCGGCCCGGACGCCTACATCTCGCCGTCGTGGTACGCGACCAAGCGCGAGCACGGCCGGGTGGTCCCGACCTGGAACTACCTGACCGCCCACGTGTACGGCAAATTGATCATCCACGACGACGTCGAGTGGCTCGAGGCCCTCGTCCGGCGGTTGACCGTGAACTACGAGTCCGGTCGCAGCCACCCCTGGTCGGTGGACGACGCGCCGGCGGACTACTTCGCCGGCCAGCTCCGGGCGATCGTCGGGATGGAGATCCTGATCGAGCGGATCGAGGCGAAGGCCAAGCTGACCCAGAACCGGTCGGCCGAGGACATGGCCGGCGCCATCGCCGGCCTCGACGAGTCGGGCGAGCCCGAGATGGCCGAGGCAATGCGCAAGGTCCAACGCTGACGCCGAGGGGCAACCGAACCGGCCCGGAAACGAGCAACCGGCCGGACAAAGCGTCCGGCCGGCCACCCAGGAGGAGGAGAGAGCGCGGCGCCGGTGTTGGTCCGGCGCCCCGTGCCGTGGAGTACAGGCGGATCATTGCCCCGCCCGCCTTGCGATTCGATTACGCCCCTCTGACGACTCCCTGAATTCTCGGAGGACTGAGGCTGTTGGCCGGCTCGTCCGCGAGCGGCGCTGCTAGACTCGAGGCGATGGCCCCTACCCCGACGGGCCCGCCGCTCGACGTGCTCGTCGTGGCGAGCTGGTTCCCGGCGATCGACGATTCGACCCGGGGCCGGTTCATCGCCGACCAGGCCCAGGCGCTGCTCGCCACCGGTCGCGTCCGACCCTCGGTGATCTCATTCGAACCGCTCGGCGTGCGCGGCGGCCTGCCCGATCGGCAGCGGCAGGTGGCGGCGATCGAAGGCAACCTGGGACCGGTCCTGCACGCCGACCCGGGCCTGTTCAATCCGGGCGGCTCGCATACGCCGACGGGCATCCCCGTGGCCCGCCTGCCGATCGCCGGCAGCGGCTGGGGTCCCGGCGGGACGGCCCACGGCAGCCGCAATCGCGATCACGCCCTGCACTCGGTCGCCGGGCGCGCCGACCTCCCAGCGTGGTCGATCGTCCACGCCCACACCGGCTACCCCGACGGCGCGGGAGCCGTGGGCCTGGCCCGGCAGCTGGGGCTGCCATTGGTGATCACCGAGCACGCCAGCTTCGTGGACCGGGTCCTGGCCGACCCGTGGCAGCGGCGGGCGTACCTGCGGGGTGTCCGGGCAGCCAGCCGGTTCGTGGCGGTCAGCCAGACCCTGGCCGACCAGCTGATCACGGCGATCCCCGAGCTCGAGCCGAAGCTGGTCGTCATCCCCAACACGGTCGACGTGGCGGCCTTTGCCAAGGCAGCTCGGGTCGAGCGGCGGCCGGCCGAGCTGCTCTACGTCGGCTATCGCACACCACTCAAGGCGATCGACGTCCTGCTGGACGCCTTCCGCGAGATCCGCGCCGCCCGGCCCGACGCGACCTTGCGCCTGATCGGCCGTTCGCCAGACGAAGCGACCGAGGCCGGCTGGCAACGCCAGGCCGCCGAGCTGGGGATCGCCGACGCCGTCTCGTTCGAGCCGACTGCCCTCCGCCCTGAGATTGTCGCGGCGATGAGCCGGGCCAGCCTGCTCGTCCATCCCAGTCGCTACGAGACCTTCGGGATTGCGCCGGTCGAGGCGCTCGCCGCCGGCCTGCCGGTGGTCGGCGTTGACATCGGCTCGTTGCGGGAGCTCCTGGCCGGCAACCCCGACCTCGGCGCCCTTGCCCCGGTCGGCGACGCCGGAGCCCTCGCCCGGACCGTCCTGGCGACGCTCGATCGGCGGGCGTCGTTCGACCCGGCCGTGCTCCGCGCGGCAGTCATCGAGCGCTTCGGCGCCGCGGCGGTGGCGGGCCGCCTGGCCGACCTGTACGCCGAGGTCGCCGCTCTGCCCCGGCCGGGCGGAATGACAAGCGCGAAGGGAGCCGCTCGGCCGGGACCGACGTCCGCGGCCGGTACGGGCCGGAACCCCGCGATCGTCCCCGGCCCGGCCGCTCGAACGCCTGCGGCCGACGGTGGTCCGCAACCGCCGATCCTGATCATCGGCTTCGACACCCCGGCCGCCGCGGCGCTGATCCGGCCCCTCCCGGCGTCGATCCTCGGCCGCTGCCGGCTACTGTGCGCGGCCGGGCCGGGAGCAGCCGAGCTTCCGAGCGGCCTCGGGGTGGCGATCACGGTCGACCTCGCCGGCGCGCCGGAAGAGGAGGCAGCATCCTCGGGGGCACTCAGCTCGCGCCGGCGGTGGCGGGCAGCCATCCGGACCGCCTTGCGCGACCCGCTGGGAACGTACCGGCGCGAGCAGGTCGACCGCCGCCGGAGCGTGCACCGCGCGGCAGCCTGTCGGGCGGCCGTGGTCACCGAGCTGGCCCGGCTGCGGGCGGTCGCTCTGACCGACGACGTCGAAGTGATCGCCCTCGACGGACGCGACCAGGTGGCTCTGCGCGGCTTGCTGGGGCCGGGGGTCCGGCTCCTGCCGGGCTCGGTCCGCTGGCTCGCCGACCGCGGGGCGGACTAGCCCGGGGTCAGGCCGCTGAGCCGACCGCCTCCAGTTCGGCGATCGCCGCGACCGTGATGTCGACCGTTGCCGATGCGAGCTCGATCTCGTGGATCGCCGGCGCGTCGAGGGAAGCCCTGGCGAGGTGAACGGCCGCTTCGCGATCCCGCCGCTCATCGGGCGTGGAGACTTCCAGGCCCAGCCGGCGGCGCGCAGCTCCGACGATCTCGAACAGGCGCAACCCGGCGGCGAGATGGCCTTCGCCGACCTCGATCGCAGCGACGACGTCGAGGCAGTCGACCTGGCCCTCCGCGTGGCCGAGGGCGACGCACATCCCGAGGGCCTCGAGGCAGCATTCCCGCGAGCTCTCCAACTGGCCGCGCCGCCGTTCGACGATCGCCCGGTTGATGATCGCTGAGGTCTCGCCACGGACGTCGCCCAGGGCCCGAAAGACACTTGCCGCCTCGCGCAGGGCCTGGTCGGCGTCGTCGAACCGGTCGAGGTTGCGGAGCGCTGTGCCGAGGTTCGTGAGCGACGCCCCCAGGCCGCGCTGGTTGCCCGAGTCGCGGACGACGGCCAGGCTCCCCTCGCCGTAGCGGACGGCATCGACGATCCGGCCCATCGCCAGGGCCGTGGCCGACAGGCTGTTCAGGGCGCCGGCGATGCCTTGCGGGTCGGCCTCCGGATCGCGCTTGGCAAGCTCGCCCCACATCGCCAGGCACTCCTCGCCCAGGCGGATCGCCTCGACATAGTCGCCGCTGCTGCGGGCGAGGGCGGACGCGCCGCGGAGCGCCACGGCCCTGACCCGCGAAGCGTCCGGCGCGGAGGCGGCCAGGGTCCGGCGCAGCCAGACCAGGCCTTCGGCGACGTGGCCCCGGACATACCAGTACCACCACAGGCTGGCGGTCATCGCCAGTGCCGCCTCGGGGTCGCCGCCGTCGCCCAGCCACCAGGTCAGCGCGGCCAGGAGGTCGTTGTGGGCGACGCCCAGGCGGACGAGCCAGATCTCCTGCTCGCTGCCGCCCCACTCGCCGGCCGCGGCCACCAGGCCGGCGCCCCACGTGGCATGGAGGGCCCGGGCCAGGTTGCCCTCGCCGGCCTCGGCCAGTCGTTCCTCGGCGTATTGGCGGATCGTCTCGAGGAGCCGGTAGGCGGTCGGACCGACCGGATTCGGCTCGGCCACCACCATCGACTGGTCAACCAGGCGCTGGAGCGTGGCGAACGGGTCGTCACCGGGCAGCTCGTCGCCCCACACTGCGATCGCCGCCGCCGCGTCCAGGACGCCGCGGAAGACCGCTAGCCGGCGCAGCATTCGGCGCTCGCCCGGCGCCAGGAGGTCGTGGCTCCAGTCGATCGCGGCGCGCATCGTCCGGTGCCGAGCGAGGGTGGCATCGGCCGGGCGGGCAGGCAGGTCAAGCCGGCCTTCAAGCCGGACCACGATCTCGTCGAGTGACAGTGTCCTCAGGCGGGCCGCCGCCAGCTCGATCGCGAGCGGCAGCCCGTCGAGGCGCCGGCAGAGGGTCGCGGCACTGGCCGCGCCGGCGCTCGACAGCTCGAACCCGGGTCGTGCCGCGCGGGCCCGATCGAGCAGGAGCTGGATCGAATCGGTGGCTAGGACCTCGGCCGCCGCCGCGCCGGGGCGAGGCAGCTCCAGGCCGGACAGGCCGAGGGTCACCTCGCCGGCCATGCCGATGGGCTCCCGGCTGGTAGCCAGGATCCGGAGGCCCGGCGCCCCGGCCAGCAGCTCGGCGCACAGGCCTGCCACGAGGGGCAGGACATGCTCACAGTTGTCGAGCAGCAGCAGGCAACGCTGGTTGCGCAGGCGCGCGAGCAGGCCGACGACGAGCGGCTCACCGCGACGCTCACGAACGTCGATCACGTCGGCGATCAGGCGCGTGACCGAGCCGCCGGGCGCCAGGCTGGCCAGCGGGACGAGGTGGACGTCGGTCAGCCGTCCGGCGGCCGTCGAGCGAGCGAGCTCGAGCGCCAGCCGGCTCTTGCCGCAGCCGCCGGGTCCGACAAGGGTCAGCAGCCGGGATCGGCCGAGCAGGTCGAGGGCCTCGCCCAGGTCGTCCTCCCGGCCGACGAACCGGGTGGTGGGCGTGGGCAGCCCAGCGGTCGGCCCGGCCAGGGTCGGGTCGTGGCGCTCGATCGCCCGCCGAAGCTCGAGCAAGGCGATCTCGGGAGTCGCCTCGAGCTCGAGCTCGAGGGCCGCCTCGACCCGCTCGAAGGTCGCCAGCGCGTCGGCCGACCCGCTCGACCGGTACTGGGCCAGCATCAGCCGCCCGGCGAGGCGCTCGTCGGTCGGATCGCCGGCGACCAGGCCGGCCAGCTCCTCGACGACCGCCTCGTGCTCGCCGAGGGCCAGGCAGGCATCGGCCCGATCGACCTGCGCCCCGCGTCGCAATGCATCCAGGCGGGTCGCCTCAGCACCGGCCAGGAGGCCCGTGGCGTCGCCATCGAGCGCCGGACCACGCCAGGTCCCGAGGGCGCTCGCGAACTGTGCCGCCGCCCGGGCCGGCTGGCGGTCGAGCAGGGCGTGGGCCTCGGCGATCTCGATCTCGAACCGGCGGGCGTCGATCTCGTCGGGCCGGACGGTCAGGCGATACGCGGTCCCGGCGGTCATGATCCGGCCGGGCAGGAGCCGGCGCAGGGCGGCCACCTGGGCCTGCAGGGCGTTCTCGGCGGTAGCCGGCGGGTCGTCGCCCCACAGCTCGTCAATCAGGCGGTCACGCGAGACGAATCGGTCGGTCTCCATCAGGAGGGCCGCCAGGAGCGCCCGCGGGCGCGGGCCGCCCAAGCGCAGCAAGACCCCGTCTTCGACCACCGCGAGTGGTCCCAGGACGAGAAAGTCAATCGCCATCCAGATCCTTGTGTGACCGCCCTACCCAGGGGCAAGGGTAGTCGCCTCTCACCGATACGTGGATCCGGATCAGGTATCCCCCAGCCGGGCATCAGCGTTTGGTCAGCGGGGCAGGCCATCGTGCCGTGCATGAAGTCGCACCAGGATGTTGCGCAGGCCGAACTCGATCGGCTCGTCGACGGACAGCTGCGTGCCGAACATGACGGCGATATCGAGGCGATCGTCGCGTCGATGGCCGACGCCGTCGTCCATGACCTGGTCGGCTCGCTTCACAACCCGGTCCAGGGGCAGGACGCGGTCCGACGTCGCTATCACGACCTGCTGGCAGCGACGGTCCACGAGCGCGACGTGCCGCTCCGCCGGCTGTACGGGACGGACTTCGTCTTCGATGAGCACGTCTGGTCCGGCCGGCTGACCGGCCGCGCGTTCGACCTCGATGGCCACGGACGCTGGATCAGCCACCGCGTGCTGTGGCTGCTGGAGGTGCGCGACGGCCGGATTGTGCGGGAAACGGTCTGGAACGACCTCGCCGCTATCCGGAGACAACTCCAATGAGCTGAAAAACCACGGCGCGATCGATTGACAGCCAACCCACGACCCTTGGAGAGACGTCCGATGACTACCAGACTCCGGCGCAGAACCATCCTTCTCACGGCCGCCCTCACGTTGTTGCTCGGTGCCTGCTCGGGTGCGAGCACACCGGCCCCGACCGCGGCAACAAGTGGGGCGCCAACCGCCGCCACCGAGCAGCCGTCCGTCCCTGCTGCGGCGGGTCCCACGGGCGCCGCGACAGGCGGAACCGTCGATCCCTGCTCCCTGCTCACCCAGCTCGAGGTCGACACGGCGGCCGGACAGTCGCTGGGGCCCGGTGCCCAGGCCGGGGCGCTCGACGATTGCCAGTGGTCGAACAGCGACTTCTCCGGCAGCGTCGAGCTCGAGGTCGGTGACTGGACGGCGATCAAGGCGGAATCCGCCACATTCGGCCAGACGCTGACCTCCGTCCCTGGCGTCGGTGACGAAGCATGGACCTTCAACGCGGCCGGGAACGCAGCCCAGCTCTACGTCCGCAAGGGCACCACCGGGTTCAAGCTGCTCCTCGGCGGCGGGCAGTACATCGGCTCGCTGGCTGACCTCGGTCTGGCGCAGGAGAAAGCTCTCGCCGCGGCGGTCCTGGGCCGGCTGTGACCAACTGGGCGTGCGTCTCGGTCGCGGCCCGCGGCTCGGCCGCCAGGCGTCGCTCCGGGTCCCGAGATACTCCCCGGTAGTATGGGGGTGTCATACTGCTGGGGAGTATGGAACGACTGGCTCAACCCACAGCTCGCAGGGCACCGATCGAGATCGTCCTCCCGATCGAGGGGATGACCTGCGCCTCGTGCGTCAACCGGATCGAGCGCTTCCTGAACAAGACGGCGGGGGTGGTCGAGGCCAGCGTCAACCTGGCGACGGAACGGGCCACGGTCACCGTCGATCCGGCGGTCGCCGGCCGGGCGGAGCTCGTGGCGGCAGTCGAGGCCGCCGGCTACGACGTCCGCCCCGAGACCGCGGCGATATCGGTTCTCGAGGCGGATCCCGAGGAGCCCGCCAGGACTCGCGAGCGGCGCACGCTCCTCATCCATGCCGTCGCCTCGATCGCCGTCGCGGCGGTCCTGATGGTCGTCATGTTCTGGCCCCAGGCGGGCGTCCCGATGACGACGCTGAACTGGCTGGCGCTGGTCCCGGCGAGCGTGATCCAGCTGTGGGCCGGCCGCCGGTTCTACGTCGCGGCATTCCGCGCGGCGCGCCACGGCGCGACCAACATGGACACCTTGGTCGCCGCGGGCACGAGCGCAGCCTGGGCGTACAGCGTGATCGTGACCCTGGCCCCGGGCCTGGTCGAGTCCGCCGGCCGTGAACCCGTCACCTACTTCGACAGCTCGACGATCATCATCGGCCTGGTCCTCCTCGGCCGCTGGCTGGAGGCCCGCGCCAAGGACCAGACAGGCGGCGCGATCCGCCGCCTGATCGGGCTCCAGCCCCGGGCGGCTCACCTGGTCGAGCACGGCCGCGACGTGGACGTCCCGCTGGCGGCAGTCCGCGTCGGCGATCTGCTCCGGGTGCGATCCGGCGAGAAGGTGCCGGTCGACGGGGTCGTCGTCGAGGGCCACACCGCGGTCGACGAGTCGATGCTCACGGGCGAGCCGTTGCCGATCGAGAAATCCACTGGCGACGAGCTGGTCGGCGCCACGCTGAACGCCTCGGGCAGCGTGGTGATGCGGGCCACGCGGGTCGGCCAGGATACGGTCCTGGCCTCGATCATCGAACTCGTCCAGCGGGCCCAGGGCTCCAAGGCGCCGATCGAGCGCCTCGTCGATCGGATCAGCGAGGTCTTCGTGCCCCTCGTGCTGATCGTTGCCGCGCTCACCTTCGCGATCTGGTTCAGCGCGGGACCCGAGCCACGGACCACCCTGGCCCTGACCGCATTCGTCGCCGTCGTGGTCATTGCCTGCCCCTGCGCGCTGGGCCTGGCCACCCCGACGGCGATCATCGTCGGAACCGGCCGCGCGGCGGAGGCCGGCATCTTGCTCCGCAGCGCCGAGGCCCTCGAGCAGGCCGCCCGGGTGAATACGGTCGTCTTCGACAAGACCGGCACCCTGACCCTCGGGCATCCGACGGTCGAAGAGGCGGTCATCGAAGCCGGCTTTGAACGGCCCGAGGTCGTCGACCTGGCAGCCTCACTCGAACGCGGCAGCGAGCACCCGCTGGCCGGCGCGATCGTCGCCTACGGACAGCTCGACGAGCTCGGCTTCCGAGCCACCACCGGATTCGCGTCGCGCTCGGGCCTGGGCGTCAGCGGCCGGGTCGATGGCCGGCCGGTGATCGTCGGCAGCCGGCGACTCCTCGTCGAACTGGGCATCCCTGCGCCAGCCGATGCTGTGGACCCGGTAGGCCGGACGAGCGTCCTCGTCGCGATTGACGGCCGGCTGGCGGGCACGTTGTTCGTCTCCGACCCGATCCGGCCCGATGCCTCCCGCGCGATCACCGACCTGCGCTCGGCAGGGATCGACGTGTGGCTCGTCTCCGGCGACGACCCGACGGCTGCGGCGGTCGTCGGCGAAGCGCTGGGCATCGCCGCCGATCACGTCCGGGGCGGGATGCTGCCGGCCGACAAGGTCCGGATCGTCGGCGAGATCCAGGCCGGCGGGCGGATCGTGGCGATGGTCGGTGACGGGATCAACGACGCACCGGCCCTCGCCCAGGCCGACCTCGGCGTGGCGATCGGCTCGGGCTCCGACGTCGCCCTGGAGGCTTCGGGCCTGACCCTCGTCGGTGGCAATCCGCGCCTCGTCCCGGCCGCCCTGTCGCTCTCGCGCCAGACACGCGCAGTGATCCGCCAGAACCTCTTGTGGGCCTTCGCCTACAACGTCGTCCTTGTCCCGGTGGCAATGGGCGTGCTCTTCCCGGCGTTCGGGATCCTGCTCAACCCGGCGATCGCGGCCGGGGCGATGGCCCTCTCGTCAGTCAGCGTCGTCTCGAACTCACTTCGGCTGCGTCGCGCATCGATCATGCCCGGTAGGCCGTGAACGAGCCGGCCGGCCGGCCCGGGGATCCGCCGCCACCAGCCACCGCCATCGATCCGGTCTGCGGCATGGCCGTGGCACCGGCCGTCGCCCGGGCACGGGGCCTTCACAGCCGGTATCGCGAGGTGGACTACTTCTTCTGCGGGCGGGGCTGCAAGCTCGACTTCGATGACGATCCCGAGCCGTACCTCGAGCCCGGCTACCTGCCTCGGATGTAGGCGCTCAGCCCCCCGAACCGGGGCTCAACCGGCCGGCGACCGGCAGGTCGTCGTAGTGCTTCCGGCGGTAGATCAGCGTCGAGACGCCCCAGCTGATGACGAAGATCCCGATGATCGCCAGGCCGATCACGCCGAAGTCGAGGTTGCCGACGGCATCCCAGATCCCGCCGGTGAGCCCGAATCGATCGGCGATGATGCTCAGGATCTCGATTCCACCGACGACGAACGCAATCAGGACCGAGACGAGGGTGATGTTCAGGTTGTAGTAGAGCTTGCGGATCGGCTTGACGTAGGCCCAGCCGTAGGCGCCCAGCATCAGGATCCCATCCGTCGCGTCGACCAGCGACATGCCCGCCGCAAAGAGGGCCGGCAGGATCAGGATGAAAATGACCGGGATGTGGCTGGCGCCCGACGTGGCCGCCAGGCCCAGCAGGGCCACCTCGCTGGCCGTATCGAAGCCGAGGCCGAAGAGGACCCCCAGCGGGTACATGTGCCAGCTCTTGCGGATCACCCGCAGCATCGGCTTGAAGACCCGGGCCAGGAGACCCCGGTTGTTGAGGAAGTCCTCGAGCGTCTGCTCGTCATACGAGCCCCCACCGGAGACCCGCCGGAACATCCGGTAGATGTCGATCAGCACGACCAGGTTGATCATCCCGATCACGAGCAGGAAGACTGCCGAGACGGCGGTGCCGATCAAACCGCCGATCGCCTGCATCGAGGGGATGTCGCTGATCACGCCGGCCGAGATGGCGATCACGACCGACAGGGCAACGACGATCGTCGAGTGGCCGAGCGAGAAGAAAAGGCCCACCGCGACCGGCCGCTGGCCGTCCTGCATCAGCTTGCGGGTGGTGTTGTCGATCGCCGCGATGTGGTCGGCGTCGACCGCATGGCGCAGTCCGAAGGTATAGGCCAGGAAGGCCGTCGGCAACAGGATCGGATAGGCGGCCGAGGCACCGATGGCCAGGCCCCAGGCGACCAGGTTGAAGACCAGCAGGAAGCCGTAGACCGCGAAGATCCGATTGCGCAGCGCGCTCGACGTGGTCAGGAGGCGACGGGCGGTGATCAGCATCGAAGAGCTCCGGTCGTCTGGCTGGATGCCCCAATCGTAGGACCGCAGACCGCTTGTTGCAACATGTCTCAAAACGGAGATGAGGCAATCGGCGCTCGTTGCTACACCAACTCGTTCGCGGAACGGCGGCGGCCGGATGTAGGATGCCGGCGATGAAACGCAAATCGGCTGCTGTCGATCCCGTCGCCCGGGCGCGGGATGCCCTGCGAGCACGCGGGATGCGCTGGACGCCGCAGCGGCGGGCGCTCCTCGAGGTGCTGGTCGAGGCCAGCGGCCATGTAACCGGCGCCGAGCTGATCGAGCGGGCCCGCCAGCGCGATCCGGAGACCACGCCGTCGACCGTCTATCGGACGCTCGACGTCCTCGAAGACCTTGGCCTCGTATCCCACTCCCACGGCCACGACGGGCGCGAGGAGTTCCACGTGTGGCCGGCCAGCGAGCACGCCCACCTCGCCTGCGAAGCGTGCCGGGCGACGTGGGAGATCGAGGCGACCGAGGCGCTGGCGATGACCGAGGCGCTGGCCCGGACCCGGGGCTTCGCGGTCAACCTGTCGCACCTGACGGTTTCGGGCCTGTGCGCGGATTGCCGCCGGAGCGCGGACGCGGTCTAGCGGTCCGGGCCCAGACAGCGAAAGGCCCGCACGTGGTGCGGGTCCTCATCGCCAGGAAGGCCGCTTGAGTGGAGGGGTAGCGGCTCTCTCTACATCAAACGATGCGCGGCTGCCCGGCGACCGTCATTACGATTCGTCATCGCCGGGAGCTAGCTCGGACGCGCCGCCTCGCCCGCTTCGGTGCTGCTCCAGCCGGCATTGGTGAAGGTCGGGATGAACCGGTAGCCCTCCCCGGCGACCGTGGCGATGAAGCGCGGGTGGCGATAGTCGTTCTGGAGCTTGATCCGCAGGCTGCGGATGTGGCGGTCGACGATGTTGCTCTCGGCCACGAAGTCGGTGCCCCAGATGGCATCGAGGATCTCCTCGCGGGTCACCACCCGGCCGCCGCGGCTGGCCAGCAGGTAGAGCAG
>PNAZ01000093.1:15921-16119 GCA_003169655.1 Chloroflexota bacterium | reverse complement strand
GTCCGCTCGTCGACGTCGGCGCCGTCTCGACGCACGACCCAGGCGACGATCCGTTCGCCGAGGTCGTCGTCGTGGAGTCCGAGCACGGCCGCTTCGGCGACACCCGAGTGCTCCAACAGCGCTGACTCGATCTCGCCCGCACCGATCCGATATCCGCCGCTCTTGATCAGATCGCTGCTGCGCCGACCGACCAGCCGG
>PNAZ01000093.1:15604-15795 GCA_003169655.1 Chloroflexota bacterium | reverse complement strand
CCGTAGCGCTCGACGATCCGCTGGCCGCAGAGCGCCTCGATGCGGCTGTGCTCCGCCACGGGGAGGCCCGCCGAGCCCGAGACCAGCAGCCGCGCGCGACCCAGGCCGGCGGCGATGGCTGGGTCGGACTGCGCCGCGTCGGCGAGCCGGTGATACATCGTCGGAACGGCGAAGAGCATCGTCGCGTCGGC
>PNAZ01000093.1:0-15573 GCA_003169655.1 Chloroflexota bacterium | reverse complement strand
CGAGGTTGCGGTGCGTCAGCATGCAGCCCTTCGGCGGCCCGGTCGTGCCGCTGGTGAAGACGATCAGCCGCGCCTCGGCGGACCGATCGTCGGCGGTGGCGCTCGGGGCGGCCGCGGTCTCCCCGACACCCGGCGAGATCGTCGGTAGACCGGCGACGGTGAGCCCGGGGGCCGCCAGCAGCGCGGTCGGCCGCGATGTCTCCAGGATGTGGCGCAGTTCCGTGTTGGCGGACTCGGGGTCGAGCGGGACGATCGTCATCCCCGCCTGCAGCGCGGCGACTAGGCCGACCGCCGTGGCGCGGCTGGGTGTCGCCCATAGCGCGAGCGGTCCCTCGCGCGGAAGACGGCTGCGCAGCTCGCTGCTCGCAGCGTTCAGCGAGGCGTAGCTCAGGCTCCCGTCGGGGAAGCCGAGCGCGACTGCATCGGAGGGGCGCCCGAGCGGCGGCAGCAACGACATCTCGGCCACGTTAGCGGGAGCAATACGATCCCGGAGGTTCGCGAACAGAGATACAAGGAGCCCTGACATGTGCCATGAGCTGGATTCCGCACCGCCGATCGCAGCGATCGCTGGAGCCGCGATCTCCCACGAGGACCTCGTGCTCGACGCGGCGGACTCCAATCGCCTGGCGGCGTTCCTGGCCGCACCGCAGGAACCGTCGACGGTCGGCGTGGTGATCCTGCCCGACGTCCGCGGGCTGTATTCGTTCTACGAGGAGCTCGCCCTGCGCTTCGCCGAGGCCGGTGTCGATGCCCTGGCGATCGACTATTTCGGCCGGACGGCCGGCCTCTCCAAGCGCAATGCGGACTTCAGCTACATGGAGCACGTCCAGCAGACCAAGCTGCCCGAGCTGCGGGCCGACGTGACGGTCGCCGCCGAAGAGCTCCGCCGCGACGGCCGGGTCCGGGCCACGTTCACGATGGGCTTCTGCTTCGGCGGGCGGCTGTCCTACAGCAGCGCGACCTTCGGCCTCGACCTGGCCGGCTCGATCGCCTTCTACGGGATGCCCGTCGGCGACCGTCCCGGCTACCCCGCCCCGGCGTCGGTGGCCCCGGCGATGGCCAGCCCGATCCTGGGCCTGTTCGGGGGCGCCGACCAGGCAATCTCGGCCGAGTCGATCGCCGAGTTCGAGGCGGCCCTTGATGCGGCCAAGGTGGATCACGAGCTGATCACCTATCCGGACGCGCCGCACAGCTTCTTCGACCGCAAGGCCGCCGACTTTGCCGAGGCCGCCGCGGATTCATGGGCGCGCAGCCTGGCCTTCATCGCGGCCCGGACCCCGGCGGCCTGAGCTTCGCCGGGACCTCGTCGCGTCGCCCACTGCGGGATCAGGCCCCGCGGCCGGCATCGCCGTCAGTGCCGGATCAGGCTGACGAAGATCAGGGCGATCACCACGACGGTCACGATCGCGACGACCGGGAAGCCACCGGGGACCACCCGGCTGGCCTGGTCGACGATCCCGTGGATCGAGTTGGCGATCGAGCCGAGGGCACCGCCCACCACTCCGCCGACCCCATTGCCGACCGACTGGAACAGGCCGCCCATCAGGCGTTCGCCACCACCCGGGCTCCGGCATTGCGCGGCGCGGCGATCGCCACCCGCCCAGGCACGTCCAGGTCGGCCGCAACGGCACTGAACGCGCCTTCGATCCGGCTCAGGGTAGCCAATCCGTCCGAGAAGGCGATCACCGACGAACCAGCGCCCGACAGGCAGGCGCCGACCGCGCCCGCGTCGCGGGCGGCCTGGACCAGGGCAGGGAACTGGGGGTAGACGACCGCCCGGTATTGCTCGTGGAGCCGATCCTGGGTCAGGGCACCGAGGTGCTCGTAGGTGCCCGACGCGATCCCGGCTACCCCGATCGCGACCCGTCCGAGGTTGGCGATCGCGTCCTCGAGGGGCACCTTCTTGGGCAGGACGTCGCGCATCGTGACCGTCGACAGGCGCAGCTCGGGGATGAACAGGACCACCTTGAGGTCGCGCGGGACGTTGAACCGGATCGCGGTCGGCGGGCTGGCCGAGCAGTCGACCACGACGAAGCCGCCCAGGAGGGCGGCCGCGGCATTGTCGGCGTGGCCCTCGATGTCGGTCGCCAGCTTGAGCAGCTCGGCCGGGCTGAGCGGCCCGCCGAGCAGGCTGTTGCCGGCCAGCAGCCCACCGACCGTCGCCGCGGCCGAGGAGCCCAGGCCGCGGCTGAGCGGGATCCGGTTACGCATCTTGACCCGCCAGCCGACCTTGTCGGGCAGGGCGCCCCGGACGGCCACGAGGGCCGCCTCGAGGCCCTGGACGAACCGGTTGCGCCGGTCATCGGCCAGCTCGTTGGCGCCTTCGCCCTCGATCTCGAGCTCGATCGCACCGCGGCTCCAGCCGTGCACCTCGAGGTCGATCCGATTGACCAGATCGAGGGCCAGGCCGAGACAGTCGTAGCCGGCGCCCAGGTTGGCCGACGAAGCGGGGACCTCGACCGTCACCCGCCGGCCATCGAGCTCGGCCAGCCAATTGCTTACCACGGGCTTACCACCTGCTCAGCACCGGCTCACCAGCCCAGGACACCGGCGACGGCGCCGGCCGTCGGATCGGCCACGAGCAGATCGCCGACGCTCGCCTCGGCGGTCTTGGGGTCCTTCAGGCCGGAACCAGTCAACACGCACACGATCGTAGCGTCACGCTCGAGCCGATTCTCGGCGGCCAGACGCTGGATGCCAGCCAGGCTGGCCGCCGATGATGGCTCGCAGAACAGGCCCTCCTGCCGGGCGAGGTCACGCCAGGCCGCCAGGATCTGGTCATCGGTCACCGATTCGATCAACCCGCCGGACTCCTCCCGGGCTCGGACTGCCTTCGTCCAGCTCGCCGGGTCGCCGATCCGGATCGCCGTCGCGATCGTCTCCGGGGCTTCGATCCGGCGATCGAGCACGATCGGCGCCGCGCCGGCGGCCTGGAAGCCGAACATCCGGGGCAGCGATTGGGCCAGGCCGGCGCCATGGTAGTCGCCGAAGCCCGCCCAGTAGGCACTGATGTTGCCGGCGTTGCCGACCGGGATCGCCAGGACGTCCGGCGCACGACCCAGATCGTCGCACAACTCGAAGGCCGCGGTTTTCTGGCCCTCCAGGCGGAAGGGGTTGACCGAGTTGACGAGGGTGATCGGATGGCTGGCCGACTCGGCCAGCTCGCGCACCACGCGCAGGGCCTGGTCGAAGTTGCCCTCGATCGCCACGACCCGGGCGCCCGTGACCTGGGCCTGGAGCAGCTTGCCCGCGGCGATCTGGCCGCGGGGCAGGACCACGACCACTTCGAGCCCGGCTGCCGCGCCATAGGCTGCCGCCGATGCCGAGGTGTTGCCGGTCGAGGCACAGATCAGGGCCCGGGCCCCGGCTTCGAGCGCCTTGCTCACCGCAACGACCATGCCCCGATCCTTGAACGAGCCGGTCGGGTTCTGGCCCTCGACCTTGGCGTACAGGTTGGCCAGGCCGAGCGCGGCGCCGATCCGATCGAGCCGGACGAGCGGCGTGAAGCCCTCGCCCAGGCTGAGCGCCGGCGTCGCGTCGGTGATCGGCAGGAAGGCGCGGTAGCGTTCGATCAGGCGCGGCCGGCCACGGCCCGTGGTCGAGGCGGCGGCGGCCGGGTTCATGCGGCGTCCTCGATCGGATAGAGCGTGGCGCCGATGCCCAGCGCGATCAGGCCGCCGCGCAGTTCATCGAGGGTCTGCGTCATCGTGACGAAGCCGTCCGAGCCGGCGGCCTCCAGGTCAAGCTGGTCGCGGATCAACTGGTCGGGCAGGACCGACTGGAAGAACCAGCGCCGGGCCGCCGCGTCGTCCGGGGAGGCGGCCTCGACCGAGCGCTCGGGGGCCGGCGCGAGGCCGGCCCAGGTGCTTCCGCCACCGCGGGCCAGGGCGATCAGGTCGCCCAGCACGGCGCTGCTCGTCGGCCCGCCACCGGCCCCCGGCCCGGTCAGGTCGAGACGGCCGATCGGCGCCGCGGTCAGCTCGATCCGGTTGATCGCCCCAGCGGTCCGGCCGAAGCCGGAATCGGCCGGAACGGCGACCGGCTGGACGCTCGCCTCGGCCCCCAGTCCGCCGCCGTCGGCCGGGCGGCGGGCCTCGACGATCAGCTTGAGCCGCAGCCCGTGGACCGCCGCGGCCGCGACCTCCTCGCGGGTTACCCCGCTGATTCCCGGACGGCCGAGCCCGTTGGCGGTGGCCGGCCGGCGTTCGATCGAGGCCGGGCTGAGCCACTGCCCAAAGGCCAGACGGGCCAGGATCACGAGCTTGTTCAGCGCGTCGTCGCCCTCGACATCGCCGGCCGGATCCGCCTCGGCGTAGCCGGCCCGTTGGGCGTCGAGGAGGACCGCGTCATACGCCCGCTTGCGGTCGGTCATCGCACTGAGGATGAAGTTGGCCGTGCCGTTGACGATCCCGCGCACGCGTTCGACCCGGTTGGCGGCCAGGTCCGCGCCGAGCGGCCCGAGGATCGGGATCCCGGCCGCGACCGCGGCCTCGAAACGGAGGGCCGTGCCGGTCGACCGGGCGAGCGCCTCGAGCGCCGGGCCGTGATGGGCGATCACGTGCTTGTTCGCGGTGACGACCGGCTTGCCGGCCGCCAGGGCGGCCGCGATCAGCGTCCGGGCTGGCTCATCGCCGCCCATCAGCTCGACGATCAGGTCCACCTCGGACGACGCCACCAGGTGCGCCGGGGCATCGGTCAGCAGCTCCTCGGGGATCCCGGCGGCCAGGGCCCGCGCCGGGTCGCGCACGGCCACCCCGGCCAGGACGAGCCGGGCCCCGTCGAATGGCGCCAGGCGATCCGGGGCGTCGAAGAAGGCCCGGGCCACGGCCGAGCCGACCGTCCCGGCGCCAAGGAGGCCGACGCGCAGCGGCGAGCGTGGCGAAGGGCTGGGCATGGCCGGAATGGTAGCCGACCCTCACGGCCGGCCGCCGACGACGATTGGCGGCCATCTCCGGGCATCACCGGGCGTGGGTCGGCGGCTACACTCCGGGCAATGGCCCTTGAGCTCGCCCCCTTGCCCGCCCCGGCACCCCTGGCCTCGGAGCGGCCCCGGATCTTCAGCGGGATCCAGCCATCCGGGATCGTCCACCTCGGCAATGACCTGGGGGCCGTCCGCAACTACGTTCGCCTGCAATACGACTACGACGCGATCTACTGCATCGTCGATTACCACGCTCTGACCACGACCCACGACGGGTCGCTCCTGCGCGAGCGGACCCGCGAGATGGCCGCCTCGCTGCTCGCCCTCGGGCTTGACCCAGACCACTGCACGCTCTTCGTCCAGAGCGACCGGCCGGAGCACGCCGAGCTGGCCTGGCTGCTGGCCACCGTGACGCCGGTCAGCTGGCTCGAGCGGACGCCGAGCTACAAGGAGAAGAAGCTCAACCAGCCCGACGACGTCAACCACGGCCTGCTGACCTATCCCGTCCTGCAGGCCGCGGACATCGTGATCTACAAGGCGACGGTCGTGCCCGTCGGCCGCGACCAGGCCGCCCATCTCGAGCTCAGCCGCGAGATCGTGCGGGCCTACAACGGCCGCTATGGGCCGACCTTTCCGGAGCCTAAGGCCGTCTTCACCGAGGCGCCTGTCGTGCTGGGCACCGACGGGGTGAAGAAGATGAGCAAGTCGATCGGCAACACGATCGACATCTTTGCCCCACCCGAGGTGATCCAGAAGCAGGTCATGTCGATGGTCACCGACACGAAGCGGATCCTGCGCACGGATCCCGGCCGGCCGTCGGTCTGCAACGTCTGCCAGCTCCATCGCCACTTCGGGCCGGACTACGAGGAGATCTGGGAGGGTGAGCGGACGGCACGAACCGGTTGCGTCGACACGAAGCGGCTGCTGGCCGAGCGGATCATCGAGCACTACGCCCCCGCCCGCGAACGGTACCTCGAGCTGATCGCCCGGCCCGAGATGGTCGACGAGGTGCTGGCCGCCGGTGCGGCCCGGCTGAAGCCGCTGGCCCAGGCGACGATGGCCGAGGTCCATGCGAAGATGGGGCTCCGCTGAGGGTCAGACGATGACCGCACCCGATCGGCAGGATGGCCACGAGCTGGCGGACGATGGCCGGCGGAGCTCGGTCGCCGAGGCTGCCACCGACCTGGGCCGGATCCTGGGCCGTGACCCGCGCTGGTTCGGGGCCCTGCTCGTCAGCGCCACGGTGATCGCCATCTACTTCGCGATCACGGTCGTCGGGACGGTGATCTACGGCTTCGGCGACATCGTCCTGATCTTCTTCCTGGCCTGGCTGATCGCGTTCATCGTGACCCCCTTCGCGTCGGCCCTGAAGCGCCTCGTCCGGCCCCTGCCCCAGGCCGCCGCGGTCCTGATCGTGTACGTGATCGCCATCGGCGCGTTGCTCCTGGCGATCTTCGCGGTCGCCGCCAACCTGGCCAGCTCGATCGGCCAGTTCGTCCAGTCGATCCCCCAGATCGAGCAGAACCTGGGCCAGTATCTCGCCCCCTGGCAGGAGCGGCTCAACGGCCTGGGCCTGTCGGTCGACCTGGTCGCCCTGGTCCACCAGCTCCTCGACAACCTGCAGACCGGCGCGGTCGACCTGGTCGGCCCGATCCAGCAGATCGCGGTCGCCAGCATTAGCGTGATCGGCACCGTGCTGATCATCTCGATCCTGTCGATCTACATCGCAATCGACCGCAAGCGGATCCTGGCCTTCCTGTTCCGGCTCACGCCGAGCGCCTACCGGAGCGAGGCCGAGCTGCTCAGGGTCAGCGTCAACCGTTCGTTCGGCGGATTCCTGCGCGGGCAGGTGATCATGGGCGCGGTGTACGGCATGATCACCCTGATCATCTCGGTGGTCTTCGGCCTGAAGCTCGTGCCGATCACCGCGACGACGGCCGGCGTGCTGATGGCGATCCCCTTCTTCGGCCCCTTCGTGGCCTGGCTGCCGCCGGTCCTCGACGCCCTGATCTTCAGCCCCGACGTGATCCTCCAGGTCACGGTTCTGGTCGGGATCGGCTGGTTCGTGGTGATGAACATCCTGCAGCCCCGGTTGATGGCCGGCGCGGTCGGCCTCCACCCGATCGTCGTCCTGGGCTCGGTCCTCGTCGGTGGCAAGATCGCCGGCGTCGCCGGGGCAATCTTCGGCATCCCGATCGCCGCAATCGTGACCGCCTTCTTCTGGCACTACCTTGGGGAGCAGACCGGCGAATCCGTCACCCAGCGCGCGGCACGCCGGGTCGAGCGCCGCGAGGGCCGGCCGGTGCGGGTGCCCACCGAGCCCCGGCCGGGGATCGACCCCGAGGTCGAGGACGAGACGCTCAGCGCCGGCGCTTCTTCCAGTCGCTGAGGATCTCGCGGGCAGCGTTCTGGCCGGGAATGCCGGTGAGCCCGCCGCCCGGGTGGGCGCCTGATCCGGCGAGGTACAGGCCGTCAAGGGGCAGCCGGTAGCGGGCGCTACCCAGCAGCGGTCGCCACAGGAAGAAGCTGTCGAGGCTCGGCTCGGCGTGGTACGGGTGGCCGCCGCTCAGGCCGTAGTCGCGCTCGAGGTCGAGCGGGGTGAGGACCTGCCGCCCGACGACGAGCTTGCTGATCCCCGGGGCATACGCCTCGAGCGTCCTCAGGGCGAGGTCGCCCAGCTCGTCGCGGCGAGCCGGCCAGGTGCCCTCCCGGAGCGTGTACGGCGCGTACTGGAGGTGGATGCTCATCACCTGGCGCGCCGGGCGCCGGGCGCCCGCCTTCGGGTCGTCGACGAGGCTCGGATCGACGAGCGACGGGATCGTGGCCTCGAGGTAGGGCGCCGGGCTGATCTCGCCGTACTTCGAGGCGTCGAAGGCCCGCTCGAGGTAGTCGATGCCGGGGGCGATCACGATCCGGCCCCGGAGCAGCCGTTCCGCCTCGGGACCGCTGCCGGCGGCGCTGAAGGCGGGCAGGCCGGCCAGCGCCAGGTTGACCCTGGCCACGGTGCCCGGCGTGCGGATGTTGGACGCCCGCCAGCGCAGGCTGGGCCCGATCGCGACCGGATCGACGAGCCTGGTCAGGACCTGCTTGGGGTCGATCCCGGCGACCACGATCCGGGCGCCGATCTCCTCGCCCGAGGCGAGCACCACGCCGGTGGCCCGGCCGTCCGCGCAGGTCACCTTGACGACCTCGGCCGCCGTCCGGATCTCACCGCCGGCGGCACGCACGGCCGCGGCCAACGCCTCGGACAGCGCGCCCGGACCGCCCCGGGCGTAGACCGTCTGACCGGCGGCCCCGCCGTCGTTGCCGGCCGAATCGGCCAGGAAGACGGCGGTCGTGCCCGCCGACCAGGGGCCCATCGCCGTGTTCTGGATGCCCCGCGCGGCGAGGATCCCGCGCAGGGCGTCGGTCTCGAACGACTCCGCAACGAAGTCGGCGATGGCCATCGGCAGGACCCGCAGGATGGAGCGGCCGTCGTGCTTGCCCAGGCCGCGGAACGCCCGGGTCAGCTTCAGCCCGGTCAGGGCGTCGCCCAGGCCGGGGGCGTGGATGTCGGGCGGCGCGGAGCCACCCAGCTCGGCCAGGAAGCGGCCCAGCGAGCGGACCAGGCGGTCGAACGCAGCGTAGTTCGCAGCATCATGGCCGGATCTCGCGCGCAGGGAATCGGCGGTCTGCCGGACGTCGTCGTAGAGGGTGATCGCCGAGCCATCGGGGGCCGGCGCGAAGACCCGCACCTCGGGTGCGATCAGGCGCAGGCCGTGCCCCCGCAGGCCGAGGTCGCGGGCGACCGACGGCTTGAGCCGGCCGACGGTCTGGGCCACCGCCGGCACCCGGACACCAGGCTTCAGCTCGTGGGTGTCGGCGATTCCGCCGACTCGCTCGCGGCCCTCCAGGACCAGCGTCGAGAGGCCGGCCTGGGCGAGGTAGGCGGCCGCCACCAGACCGTTATGGCCACCGCCGACGACCAGCGCGTCCCAGCTCCGTTGGACGGTGGTCATCGTCAGGCCACCTTCCGACCCGTTGCCCGGAGGACCTCCATCGCCGCGATCCGGCCGTTGGCGCCCATGATCCCGCCGCCCGGATGGGTGGCCGAGCCGCACAGCCAGAGGCCGCGAATCGGCGTCTTGAATCGGGCGTAGCCGGGCATCGGCCGGTTGAAGAAGAGCTGCTCGAGGCTCAGCTCGCCCTGGAAGATGTTGCCCTCGGTCAGCCCGAAGCGGCGCTCGATGTCGAGCGGAGTGAGGACCTGCCGATGGAGGATGATCTCCCGGATGTTCGGGGCGACCTCGGCGATCCGGTCGATCACCGCGTCGCCGAACGCCTCGCGGTTGTCGTCCCAGCTGCCCAGGCTCGGATCGAGGTGGTACGGCGCGTACTGGACGAAACAGCTGATCACGTGCTTGCCGGGCGGGGCCATCGATGGGTCGACCAGGGTCGGGATGATCATGTCGATGTACGGCCGGCGGCTCCAGCGGCCGTACTTCGCGTCGTCGTAGGCCCGCTCCATGTCCTCGATCGAGGCGCTGTAGCTGATCGCGCCGCGGAGGTGCTCGCCCTCGCCGGGCAGGCAGCTGAAGTCGGGCAGGCGGTCGACGGCCAGGTTGACCTTGCCCGACGAGCCCCGGAACTTGAACCGGCGGACCTCGTCCTCGAACTCGGGCTCGAGCGAGCCGGGCTCGAGCAGGCCCAGGTAGGTCAGCCGCGAATCGACCGACGACAGGACGTGGTGGGCGTAGATCTCCTCGCCCGACTCGAGGGCCACCCCGACCGCGCGGCCGTCGCGCGTCATGATCCGGGCGACCGGCGCCTNNCCCATGTAGTGGTGGAGCAGGACGTAGGCCGTGCCCGGCGACTTGACGCCCTGGTAGGTGCCGATGATCCCCGATGCCGACATCGTGGCCATCAGCGGATCAGTCTCGAACCACTGGGCCAGGAAGTCGGCCGCGCTCATTGTCATCAGCTGGACGAAGACGGCCTGCTGCTTCTCGGGCAGCCGCTGGAATGAACGGGCCAGGCCGGCCAGCGGGGTGAACTGGCGGGGGTCGAAGCCGGTCGGATCGGGCGGAACGATCGACAGGATCGGCTTGATGAAGCGAGCCATCTCGACCATCAGCTGGCCGTATTCCTGGTAGGCCTCGGCGTCCGACTTCGACCAGCGGCGAAGCTCGCGGATCGTCCGGCCGTGGTCGTTGACCCGCCACAGGTAGTCGCCCTGGAGCGGCGTGAACGTGCCGTCGAGGGGCAGGATGTCGAGGCCATGGGCGGGCAGGTCGAGCTCGCGGATGATCTCCGGCCGGAGGAGGCTGACCACGTACGACGCGACCGAGAAGCGGAAGCCGGGGAAGATCTCCTCGGTCACCGCCGCCCCGCCGAGCAGCTCGCGCTTCTCGAGGACGAGCGTGCTGAGGCCGGCCCGGGCGAGGTAGGCGGCGCTGACCAGGCCATTGTGGCCGCCGCCGATGATCACCGCGTCGTACGTCCTGGCCACGGATCCTCCGCTCGAGACTTGCCGTCAGGACGCGCCGCGGCCCTATGCAAGATGGATGGAACGTATGCAGTTTAGCGGCTCCAGATCGGTCCGAGGGGCACCAGAACCCCGCCGGGAGCCCCGGGCAGCAGCCCGGACCGCCCAAGCAGCTCTGATCCGCGCCTTGGCGACGCCCGGGCGCCGACATTCGGAGGGGGAGGATCGTGACGACAGGCGCCACACCGTGGACGGACCCGAATGATCGCCCCAGGCGATCAAAATGCCCGAACCGACCGTTCGGGGCTGCGAACCGCGGGCCCATTCCGGCGATTCGATCGCCGTGGGCGATCATTCGGCTGGAATCAGCCGGTTGGTCCGAGGTTGGCAGCGGCGATTCGGCCGTTTTGATCGCCGTGGGCGATCACGGGTTTCGTGCCCGTCGGCGCCACGCCGGACCGTGGGCGGACCCGAATGGTCCGGACCCGAGACCATCCAGAGTGAATAGGAAATCTGCATACTTGGTCGGCCGGACTCGCCGGCGTGAGTCGGAGGAGCCAATTTGAGCGTCGGGACCCCGTTCCACCCCCGGACCGAAGCGCACAACCGGAAGATGCAATGGCGCGAGTGGTCGGGCTACTTCGCGGCCAGCGTGTACGCCGACTTCCACGACATCGAGTACAACGCGATCCGCGAGCAGGCGGCCCTGATCGACGTCTCGCCGCTCTACAAGTACGAGATCCACGGCCGCGACGCCGAGCAGCTCGTCGACCGGGTGATCACCCGCGACGCGACCAAGCTCAAGGTCGGCCAGGTCTTCTACAGCCCGTGGTGCGACGAGGACGGCAAGGTCGTCGACGACGGCACGATCCATCGTCTGGGCCCCAACCGGTTCCGCTGGACGGCGGCCGACCCGCAGTACCGCTGGCTGGGGCTGAACGCGGCCGGCCTGGACGTGGCGATCGAGGACACCAGCGAATCGACCGCCGCCGTGGCCCTCCAGGGGCCGCTCAGCCGGGCCGTCCTCGAGGCGGCGAGTGGCGTGAGCTTCGCCGACCTGCGCTACTTCCGACGGCGCGGCGCGACGGTCGCGGGCATCGCCATCGACGTCAGCCGGACCGGGTACACCGGCGACCTGGGCTACGAGCTGTGGGTCGCCGCCGAGCAGGCGGTCGAGCTGTGGGATGCGCTGATGGCGGCCGGCAAGCCGTACGGCATCCGGCCGGCCGGCATGATCGCCCTCGATGTCGTCCGCCTGGAGGCCGGCCTGATCCTGCTCGAGGTGGACTACACCAGCGCCCGTCACGCGATGAACAGCGAGCAGGCCTACTCACCGGGTGAGATCGGGCTGGGCAAGCTGGTCGACTTCGAGAAGGGCGACTTCGTCGGCCGCCGGGCGCTGCTCGAGGAGCGGCGCGCCGGTGGGCCGCGCCGGCGGCTCGTCGGGCTCGAGATCAGCTGGCCCGACATCGACGCGATGTACAACGCCCAGGGCCTGCCGCCCACGGCACCCGCCGTCGTCGATCGCTCGGCGATCCCGGTGTACGACAGTGGCGGCCGGCAGGTCGGCCGGATCACCAGCCACGGCTGGAGCCCGCTCCTCAAGAAGCCGATCGCGCTGGCCTCGCTGCCGCCCGCCTTCGAACGTCCGGGCACCCGCCTCCAGGCGGAATGGACCGTCGAGGCGCGCCGCGGCCGGGTCGGGGCGACGGTCGTCGAGCTGCCCTTCCTCGACCTGCCCCGCAAGCGGGCCTAGCCTCAGCAAGGGGAGATCATGACCACGCTCGACAACCGGCCCAATACGGCCCTCCTGGTCATCGACGTCCAGAGCGGCGTCGTTGGGGGCGCCCACGAGCGCGATGCCGTTGTCGCCAACGTCGGCACTCTGGTCGACAAGGCGCGCACCGCGCACGTTCCCGTCGTCTGGGTCCAGCACTCCGACGAGGGGCTGGCCAGGGACAGCGACGACTGGCAGATCGTCCCCGAGCTGGCTCCGGGCGACGCCGAGCCGCTCGTCGAGAAGCACTACGCCGACTCGTTCGAGGAGACGACCCTCGAGTCGGTGCTCTCGGGTCTCGGCGTCGGGCGGCTCGTCGTCGCCGGCGCGCAGACCGATGAGTGCATCCGCTCGACGCTCCACGGCGCGATCGTGCGGGGCTACGACGCAACCCTGGTCAGCGACGCCCATACCACCGAGGACCAGTCGGCCTGGGGCGCGCCGCCCCCCAACATGGTGATCGCCCACACGAACCTGTACTGGACCCATCACCGCGCGCCGGGCCGGACGGCCGGCACGGTCAAGACCAGCGAGGTCGACTTCGGCGGCCCGTCCTGAAGCCTGGACAGGGCGGCGGTCCAACTTTCGGCAATCGAGCGGTCAGCTGTCGGTGATGTAGCCGCTGACAGCTACCAATTGGCCGACCGCGACGTCGAGGGGTGGCTCACGACGTAACCCGCGCCCTCCAAAGCGGATTTGTCGCTCCACGGGCGACAAGCGCCCTCGGGCACATTCAGCTCAGGAGCCATCGCGCCGGTCACGGCCTGGCACGATCCCGTGGCGCGACCGCACGAGCTCGGCGGCGGCTTCGTCGCCGGGGTCGATCATCAGGAGGCCCTCGACCAGGCGATCGAGCGACGCCGGCCAGATCGCCAGCCAGCGCGCAGGTCCAGATCCCACGATTCGAATCCCGTGCTCGGTGTCGGCCGGCACGAGCACGAACGCGCCGGCCCTGATCGGCGTTCGGGACGTTGCACCGAGGAGTTCGACCTCGCCTTCGAGCAGGAAGAAACCCTCCGGCTCACCACGATGGACGTGGGTCCCACCGCCCTCGCCCGGGACGCCGCTGACGACGGCGACTCCCCAGCGCCCGCCCGTTTCCGTTGCCTGGAGCTTGACCACGATGTCATCGGGCCCGACCAGGCCCTCATCCGTCCCAACCACGAGCAAGCCGTCGTCAGTGCGCACCAGTCCCTCCAGGCGTGGCCATCGTCGGCTGACTCAATACTAGGGGTGCCTGACCTCAGTAGAGATGTCTGACGTCGACGTTGCTCCCGGGCAAGTCCGAGTACCATGGCCCGACAACTGAATACCGCCGTTTGACCCAAGGGAAGCCGGTGCAAGTCCGGCGCTGTCGCGCAACTGTCAGCGGGGAACGGCCGGCCAGGATGCCACTGGGTGCAAGCCCGGGAAGGCGGCCGGACGTGTCGATCCGCGAGCCAGGAGACCTGGTCGATCGGCTTGCTCATCCCACCCGCGCAGATCGGTAGATGAACCTCTGACGGCAGGTTTCCGCGGTGTGGGCCGTTCGCCGTCGGAGGAACCACCGTGAGTCGACTCAGGTGGGCCAGCGCGATACTGGCCACAGGGCTCCTGCTCCTCAACGTCCCTGCTGCCTGGGCGGCGCCGGATCCGGCGACCTGCGCCCTGCAGTACCTCGCCTCGGGCCAGGCCGCCAGCGGCTCGGTCGGCGCCCAGGCCGGCGTTACCGCCGACTACATCTTCGGTGCCGCCGCGGCCGGCTTTGATCCGACCATCCTGAAGAAGCCGGGCGGCAGCACCGCCTACAACTTCCTCGCGGCGGGCATCGGCGGCTCGCTCGGCAACGCCGGTTTGGTGGCCAAGGAGGCCCTCGCCGCGATCGACGGCAAGCTCGACCCGACCTCGTTCGGCGGGCAGGACCTGCTGACCGCGCTCGACGCGACGTACGACTCCACGACCCATGCCTATGGCGACGGCGAGACCTACACCCAGTCCCTGGCGATCCTGGCCCTGACCGCCGCCGCGGACGCCGGACATCCGCTGCCCGCGGCTGCCGTCACCGAGCTGATCGCGGTCCAGGACAGCGACGGCTCGTGGGACTTCCAGGGCGTCAAGGACGCGGCCGGTGGCGGCGACACGAACTCAACGGCGGTCGCCCTGGAGGCGCTCGTGGCAACGGGCACGCCCACCTCGGACGCCTCGATCACGGGCGGCCTCGCGTACCTCCACGGCCAGCAGTTGAGCGACGGCGGCTTCCCATACAACGACGCGTTTCCGCCTGCCTTCAGCGACCCGGATTCCGATGCAAACGTGATCCAGGGCCTCCTCGCCGCGGGCGAGGATCCCGGTGCTGCAGCCTGGACGAAGGGCGGCCACACGGCCCTGACCAACCTGCTGACCTTCCAGTCGACTGCCAACGGCGGCTTCACGTATCCGGGCAATCCTGCTCCGGACGCGTTCACGACGAGCCAGGTCCCGGCCGGCCTCGCAAGGGTCCCGTTTCCGGGCAGCACGGCCTGGACCGCCGAGGCCAGCCTGCCGGCGGGCGTCTGCGCCGCCGCGATCGCGACGGGCCGCCCCGGGACCACGCCGCCGGTCACGGCCGCAGCGGGCTCGAACGAGTCGAGAACCGACCAGAGCGGATCTGCGCTGCTCCTGCTGTTCCTGGGGCTGCTGGGGTCGGTCCTGGTCAGCCTCCGGCTCTGGTCGAGGCGCCTCACACGCTGAGACTTCGGCCCCTGCTCCTCGCGGCGCTCGTCGCGCTCGCCGCGCAGGTCCCGATCACGGCACTGGCCTGGTCGCGGCCGGCGGCGACGTGCGACGCCGCGAGCAGCAGTCATGTCGCGCTCGTCGTCCAGCACGGCGACGGCTCGACCGTGACCCGCTGCATTGCGTTCGGCGGATCAAGCCTGACCGGCGAACAGGTCCTCGCCCAGTCCGGGCTGGAGTACCAGACGGTCGCCTTCGGGGGCCTCAGCGATGCCGTCTGCCAGGTGGACGGCGAGCCGGTCACCTTCCCGCCCAGCTGCTGGACCGGTAGCAGCCCGTTCTGGGAGCTCTTCATCGCCCGGAAGGGTGGGAGCTGGTCATGGTCCAGCCTGGGCATGTCCGCCCTGGTCCTCCACCCTGGGGACTCCGAGGGCCTGCGCTACGAGCCCCAGACGTCGACCTCCCCGCCGGTCGAGACGGGCAATTGCCCGTCGCCCACCCCGACGGCTCGACCGACGCCAAAGCCGACTCCCCTGCCGACACCCCGCCCCACCGCGACCCTGGTGCCGACAATCAAGCCTGGCTCGACAGCGCAGCCGAGCCTGACCCCGGTCGCGACTCCGGCGTCGCCGTCGACGGCCGGAGCGGCGCCGCCAACCGGGGCCGCGTCGACCACACCGGGTGCTGCCATTGCCGGAGTCAGCGGCAGTGCGGCGCCGA
>PNAZ01000098.1 GCA_003169655.1 Chloroflexota bacterium | reverse complement strand
GTCGTTGAGCATCGCGCCCCACTCGGGGGTCGAGGGATCCTGCGGGCCGAAGCCCAGGAAGCCCAGGCCGGCCGCGTCGACGATCGCAGTCGCCAGGGCCAGGGTGGCGGCCACGATCATCGGGGTCAGCGCGTTGGGCATGATGTGGTTGATGAGAATCCGCGATTCCTTCGCACCGATCGAGCGGGCCGCCGTGGTGAAGTCCGATTCCTTGAGGCCCAGGATGCTCGAGCGCAGGATTCGGGCGAAGATCGGCACGTTCTCGATCGCGATCGCGAACGCGATCGTGTTCAGGCCCGGGCCCAGGAAGACGACGATCGTGATCGTCAGGAGCAGCCCCGGCAGGGACAGCATGATGTCCACCACGCGCATGATCCAGAAGTCGATCCAGCCGCCGAAGAAGCCCGAGATCGCCCCGGCGACGAGGCCGATCGTCAGGCCCAGGGTGACCGACAGGATCGACACCCAGAGCGAGGCCCGCGCGCCCCAGAAGATCCGCGACAGGATGTCCCGGCCGAGCAGGTCGGTCCCCAGCAGGTGGTTGACCGACGGCGGCTGGAAGCGCGAGGCGTCGGTGATCGAGCCCGCCGACGGGTCGTACGGCGAGATGAACGGGGCGAAGACCGCCACGAACACGAACATCCCGATCAGGAACAGGCCGACCATCGCCGACGGGTTGCGGACCAGCCGGCGGGCGGCATCGCGCCACAGGCTCGAGCCCTTGATCGGCTCCTCGAGGACCTGCTTGAGGGCGATGTTGCCGGCGGTCATCAGGAGTACCTGATCCGCGGGTTCAGGTAGGCGTAGCTCACGTCGACGGTCAGGTTCACCAGCACGAACAGGGTGGCCAGGATCAGGGTCCCGCTCTGGATCACGATGAAGTCCTTGTCGACGGCGGCCTGGAACAGCCAGCTGCCCACCCCGCCCCACGAGAAGATCGTCTCGGTCAGGACCGCGCCGCCCAGGAGCAGGCCAGTCTGCAGGCCGATGATCGTGGCGATCGGCAGCATCGCATTGCGGAGCACATGGCGCCGATCGATCCGGCGGGTCGTCAGGCCCTTCGCCCGCGCCGTCCGGACGTAGTCCTCGTTGAGGACCTCGAGGACCGCCGAGCGGGTGATCCGGGCGACCACCGCGAGCGGGATCGAGCCCAGGGCGATCGCCGGCAGGATCAGGTGGCGGACCACATCGAGGAACTCGGGGATGTTGCGATTGATCACCAGCGACTCCCACAGCAGGAAGTTCGTGCCCGCATGGCTGAAGTCGTACTGGCGCAGGCTGAACCGGCCGGCCGTCGGCAGCCAGTGCAGCCAGACCCCGAAGACGTAGGCCAGCAGCAGGCCGAGGAAGAAGATCGGGATCGAGATCCCGATCAGCGAGCCGACCGTGGCCAGGTTGTCGAAGACCGAGCCCTGGCGCTTGGCGGCGGCAATCCCGAGCGGGACGCCCAGGCCGATCGCGACGGCCATTGCCGCGATCGACAGCTCGACAGTGGCCGGGAAGCGGGACACGAATTCGGTCAGGACCGGGACCCGGTCGGTGGCCGAGGTGCCCAGGTTGCCATGGAACAGGCCATTCATGTAGTCGAAGTACTGCTCGTAGAGCGGCTTGTCGAGCCCCAGCCCGTGGCGGCAGGCGGCGATCCGCTCGGGCGATGTGTGCTCGCCCAGGATCGAGCTGCACGGGTCGCCCGGCAGGGCATGGACGAACACGATGATGAACAGCGACAGCCCGAACAGGATCGGGACCAGGAGGATGAGCCGGCGGACGATGTACTTGAGCACGGTCTCACGGTTCCGGGAATGAACGGTCCCCGGAAGAGGCAAGCTCCTCCGGGGACCGGCTCAATCGAAGTGGGCCGGGGTCAGGACCCTGCGTCCTTCCAGACCAGGTTGAAGTACTCGGACTGGGTCGGGCTGGGGATGTAGCCATGGACCTTGGTCGTCGATGCGAGCGACGAGCCGGCCCACACCAGTGGGACGTCAGGGACGTCCGCGTTGATGAGCTTCATGGCATCTTTCCAGTCCTGGGTGCGAGTGGTCTGGTCCGGTTCCGCGATCGCCTTGGCCATCGCCGCGGCAACCAACGGATTGTCCTCGCCGAACTCGCAGTTGTGAGCAGTTGTTTCCTTGACGCCGTTGCAGTCGGCGGTCGAGGTCGCATAGAACAACCCCGGGCCGTCGGCCGGATCGGCATAGTCATAGATCCAGCCGATGAAGAACATCGGATAGACGCCGTTCGCCTCGTCGGTCAGGTAGCCACCATGCCACGGCTTGTGGTTCGGGGTGACGACGAAGCCGGCCGCTTCGAGCATCGGCTTGATCGCCAGGTACTCGTTCTGCGGATCGAGCATGTACGGCCGCGAGACGCTGTCCGGATACCAGAAGGTGACCGCACACGGGGGCGGGCAGGTCGACGACTGGAGCATCGTCTTGGCGGCCGCCGCGTCAAACGTGCCAACCCCGGTGTTCGGCTCGTAGGCGGGCATGTTGTTGATCAGGTCGGAGTCGGCCACCGTGCCGGCTCCGTTCGGGAAGAAGGCGTTGACCAGGGCATTCTTGTCGATGGCCAGGGCAACAGCCGTGCGGACCTTGATGTCGTTGAACGGCTTCTGGGTCTGGTTGAAGCCCAGCTTGCCGATGTCGAGCGGCGGCCGGGTCAGCAGCTGCAGGCTGCTGTCGCTGCTGATGTCCTTGAGCTGGGTCGCGTCGACGAAGTCGATCGTGTCGACCGTGCCCGACTTGAGGGCGGTCAGCCGGTTGGCCGAGTCGGCGATCGGCTGGAAGATGATCTTGTCGAGGTGGGCCGCGTTGGCGGTATCCCAGTAGTTCGGGTTCTTGACGATCGTGTAGTGGTCGCCCGGGACGAACTCGCTGAACATGAACGGGCCGGTGCCCGTCGGGGCCTTCTGCCAGTAGTCGTTCGTCGGGGCCTTTGAGCCGAGGTCAGCGTGATGGGCCTGCAGGGCCGTGGGGCTCTGCATCGCAAACGGGATGAGGGTCATCGCCGTCAGGAAATCGGCCTTGGGCTTGGTCAGGGTGATCGAGAAGGTCGCGTCGTCGATCTTGGTGACGGTCTTGATCAGGGAGTTGGCGCCATAGCCGCCGAAGACGGTGACGTCGTAGTAGTCGTCGCCCTGGAGGGCGGCCGGCAGGTTCTTCCAGCGGTTCACGTTGTAGACCGCGGCATCGGCGTTGAACGGCGTGCCGTCCGAGAAGTTCACGCCGGTCTGCAGGTGGAACGTATAGGTCAGGCCGTCGGTGCTCGTGTCCCAGGTCTTGGCCAGGTCCGGCTCCAAGTCGGATGCAGAGCCCGGCTTGAGCTTGATCAGGGTCTCGTAGATCTGCTGGGCGATCCGGAACGACTCGCCGTCCTGGATCAGGATCGCGTCCAGGGTCGACGGATCAGAGGCGGACCCAAAGATCCAGGTGCCGCCGTTGACCGGCGTGGGTCCCGACGGGACGGGCGCAGTCGACGCCGGCGCACCACTCGTGACCGGGGCCGCACTTGGTGCGGCGACCGACGGCGCGGCCGTCGCTGCGCCGCTGCACGCGGCGAAGGCAATCGCCCCTGCTGCGATCAGGGCGCCGATTCGTAAGCGCAACATCAGATGCTTTCTCCTCCTCTATCGACGTCAGGTCCTCCTCGCGCGGCGGCCCTGTCACGACCGTCGGGCGATGGCCCAATCGATCCGCGAATGATACTCAGACAGTTGCTGGCGTGTCGGTCCCGGATTGCGGCGCCACCGGGGGTTGCTTGGGCGCCCGGGGTGGCATCAAGTCGGCGAGACCGCCCGACGCGGGGCGGATCGCGAGCGCGCCCGAGGGCACGAGCTCGGAGACCATGGCATCGTCAATCCGCTCGGCGTGATGGCAGGCAACCTGGTGACCAACCCCGATCTCGCGGAACTCAGGCTCCTCGGTCACGCAGTCCTCCGGGTTGTCGAGGCGCTTGCGCAGCCAGCAGCGGGTATGGAACCGGCAGCCGCTCGGCGGATTCGCCGGCGAGGGCACGTCGCCCTCGAGGAAGATCCGCTTCTTGCGCACCCGCGGATCCGGGTTCGGCACGGCCGAGAGCAGGGCAATCGTGTATGGATGGCGGGGATGGGCGTAGATCTCGTCGACGCCGGCCAGCTCGGCCATCTGGCCGAGGTACATCACCCCGACCCGGTCGCTGACGTACTGGACCACCGACAGGTTGTGGGCGACGAAGAGATAGGTCAGGCCCATCTCCCGACGCAGGTCGAGGAGCAGGTTGAGGATCTGGCTCTGGATCGAGACATCGAGGGCCGAGACCGCCTCGTCGCACACGATGAACTCNNTCGTGGGGATAGCGGCGGGTGTAGTCGCGGCGCAGGCCAACGGTGTCGAGCGCGTCCTCGACCCGCTTGATCCGCTCCTTCTTGTTCCTGACACCCTGGGCAAGCAGACCCTCGCCGATGATGTCGCTGACCGGCATCCGCGGATTGAGCGAGCCATACGGGTCCTGGAAGATGATCTGCACTTTCGTGCGCATCTTGCGCATGGCGCTGCTGCTCAGCTCGGTCAGGTCCTGGTCGCCCAGAAAGATCCGGCCCGCTGTCGGCTTCTCGAGCATCAGCACCGTCCGGCCCAGGGTGGTCTTGCCGCAGCCAGACTCACCGACGAGGCCGACGACCTCACCCTTCAGGACATCGAAGGTGACGCCGTCGACCGCCCGCACGTCGCCGATCTTGCGGCGCAGGAGGCCGCCGTAGATCGGGAAGTACTTCTTGACGCCCTCGATCCGGACGAGCGCCTGCGCGCCGGGCGTGGGGCCCGGGGCAACCGGCTGGGTGCCCGCCACGGTTTCGGCTGTCACGAGGCTCCTCCGGGGACGGTCCCGGCGGCGAGCGGCGGAGCCACCACCTGGTCGGGCAGGCCATGCAGCCAGCAGCGCACCATGCGATCGTTGCCAATCGAGTCGAGGGGCGGATCGTTGGGCTTGCACGGCTCGAAGCTGTACGGGCAGCGCGGCTCGAACTTGCAGCCCTTCGGCAACCGGAACGGATTCGGGACCGTTCCCTTGATCACGTTGAGCCGCTGGCCCCGGGCGACCCGCGACGGGATCGAGGTGAGGAGGCCTTCTGTGTACGGGTGCTGGGGGTGGAGGAGCGTCTCCTCGACGGCGCCCGACTCGACGATCTTGCCGGCGTACATCACGGCAATTCGCTGGACGGTCTCGGCGACGACCGCCAGGTCATGGGTGATCAGCAGCATGGCGGCGCCGCTCTCGGCCTGGATGCGCTTCATCAGCTCGAGGATCTGGGCCTGGATCGTCACGTCGAGCGCAGTGGTCGGCTCGTCGGCGATGATCAGCTTCGGGTCGCAGGCCAGGGCCATTGCGATCACAACGCGCTGGCGCATCCCGCCGGA